>NZ_CP127385.1:4343295-4649625 GCF_030378205.1 Bradyrhizobium sp. NP1 | reverse complement strand
GAGGCTGGCCAGATCGAGATGTTCGTAGCTTACTTTGGCGCCGATCACTTCGCCGCTGATTTTCTCGAGAGCCGATTGCCCCTTCCGATCGTCGCGGCCGGTCAGTATGACTTCTGCGCCGGCTTTGGCCAAGGCCAAGGCCGTCTCGTAGCCGAGGCCGCCCGTGGCTCCCGTGACAACGGCTGTCTTGCCGAGCTGCGAAGGGATTTCGCCTTGTGGAGAGCCGGCCATGGAGGTACCTGCTCAAGTCAATTTTTCAAGACCAAAGCGCGATTACTCTATCACACCCGCGCTACTTTCGGACCAGCGGGATCTGCAGGTTGGTAGGCCGGTTCTGTTCGGTATCAAAGCCGCGGCCGTCGGATATTGCGCGCGCCCCAGAACAGCAGGTCTCCTCTGAGGTAAACGAGATCGTACTCCATGAAACTCGTCCCTTCCTTCAGACCGAACGGGACAAACGTCTTCCCGAAGATGCTCTGCGGCGAGTTGACCGCCCAGGGGGCGTAGCCTGCCGGGGCGACCTTGTTGAGCACGTCGGCAAATCCCGCTGCGAGCGGAGTGACCTCGTAGCTCTCATCGGCAACGAAATCGACCTTCTGCGCACCCGCAGCGATCGGGTGGGGGCCCTGCCACAGCATATGTCCGCCGATCTTGATGAGCGCGAGCGGCACGGCACCGTAAGGGTCGGCGGAGTTGACGACCTCGAGCTCGAACCGGTCGGACGGCAGATACTTGAAAGCGCGCTTGAGGTAGAACGGCTTGAGCGAGCCGTCGGGGCTCTTGCCTGCGCTCGGCCGCACTTCCGGAGCGATGCTCTCCCAGTTTCCGAGCATCGCCTGCTTGATCCTCGCGATGTCTGTTTCCACGCCGCTTGCCTTCGGTTGATCGCTGGCGGACTGCGCCGCGGCTGCGCCAGACATGGTGATCGACAGAAGGAGGAACAGCGAGGCCTTGATGCCGTTGCACATGAGCACGCTCCGCTAGGTTCAAGGCGCTGGCCTTCGTGCCGGGCTGACGGATCGAGGCCGCGAAGCCCTGCCTGCCAGGCAGACCCGCGCACAGTGCCGTCTTGCTATAGGCGCGGCGGTCCGGCCTGAAAAAGACTTTGTAAGCTGGTCCCCATGCCAGCGAGACATGGGAGGTTCAGATGGAGCTCCGCACGCGGCTAGGAGGCTAAGCCGTAGTTGGATGTGGAAGCGCCGCGCTTGAGAAGCGAATGCCCGCGCCGCTATCGCGGTCATCGAACGGTTAGATGGTCGCCAGCGGATGCGCTGCGTTGCGAAGGGCTTGGGGCGTAGCACTGAAGGTACGAAGGAAACTGCGCCGCATTCGCTCGCGATCGCCGAATCCTGTCTCGCGAGCAATTTCCTCGATTGGCAGCCGGCCTTGCTCGAGCATGAACCTTGCGGCCTCGAGGCGCAGGTTTTCAATTGCCTTTGCCGGCGAAAGGCCGGTCTCTGTCCGGAACACTCGACTAAATTGTCGAGGGCTTAGCCGGGCAGCGTCGGCCAACAGCTCGACCGTCAGCGGTTCGCGAAGGTTCTGCTTTGCAAAGGCCAGCGCAATTTGAACGCGATCGGATTTGGCATCGAGCTGCAGCATTGCGGAATGCTGCGATTGACCGCCAGCGCGGCGATGATGGACGACAAGCACCCTCGCGGTGCGTTGCGCTGCCTGCTGGCCCAAGTCGCGTTCAATAAGACCAAGCGCGAGATCAATGCCAGCCGTCATCCCAGCCGACGTCCACACGGGTCCGTCGGCAATGAATATCCGATCCATTTCGACGGTGACTTTGGGGAATCGCCTGCCAAGTTCCTCGGCACGCAACCAGTGCGTGGTCGCACGTCGGCCATCCAGAATTCCCGCTTCCGCCAGCGTGAACGCTGCAATGCAGACTGAGGTGATACGCCTTGTCGTTGATACGGCCTCGCGCAAATAGGCAACCGTGCGTGGCGATGGCGGCACCAAATCCGGCGCCGAGCCCACCATGAGCGTGTCAAAACTGCCTTCGCCCAGCGGTTCGGTATTCATCGTCCAGCCGAGCGAGTTTGTAAGTGGCTCACCTGTCTCCGACAGAATTCGGAGATCATAGAAGCGTTCGCCGGCAACGAGATTGGCTGCTTCAAAAGCCGAGATCGGCGCGAAGCTCATCACGCTGAAGCCTGTCGGCAAGAGGAGCCCGAGTCGCAGAATAGTGGCCTCCCAATCGGCGAACGAGGTGGCTTCGGGTGGTTGTCAGGACATGGGGGCAATCGCCCCGACGTTCAAGTTAACGGAGGAACCCTACTCGAATCCGGGCGTCGCCGCAGGACATATTTGCCTCCATTCGGGACGCCACCGAATGGCTTAAACGGTTCGCGCATGAGGGCGGCCACGTCTGACCGCCATGTCTTGAATTGCGGCATCTCCGACCTTTTGTGGAACCGGTGGTGCCATATAGAAGTGACCAGCGACATTGCCGTGGAGTGTTTGAACCTTCCCGTTGTCCAGGGAGCGCGCTCCGGGAGTTTGCGATGGATCCCTACAGACAGGTGGTTTTGGCGGCGCGGCCGAAGGGCTTGCCCCGGGCGGGTGATTTTCGTCTGGAAACCGGTGCATTGCCCGAACCGCTTGAGGGACAGGTCCTCGTGGCGACGAAGTTTCTTTCGCTGGACCCCTACATGCGCGGACGCATGAACGACGCCGAGTCCTATGCCCCGCCAGTCAAGGTCGGCGGTGTCATGGAGGGGGAGGTCGTCGCCGAGGTCGTCCGTTCGCGGCATCCATCCTTTAGCCGAGGAGAGCTCGTCCAGGGGCGGATCGGCTGGCGCACACACGCGGCGGTCGTACCGCGAGACCTGCAAAGGGTGGAGACCGGGCTTAACCCCCCTCAGACCTCACTGGGTGTCCTGGGAATGCCCGGGTTCACTGCCTATGCAGGCCTTCAAGCCATCGGGCAACCCAAACCCGGAGAAACAGTGGTCGTCTCGTCCGCGGCAGGCGCAGTTGGATCCGTGGTCGGCCAACTGGCCCAATTGGCGGGCGCTCGTGCGGTCGGCATCGCCGGAGGCGCGGCAAAGTGCGCCTATGTGCGTGACGAGCTTCGATTCGACGCCGTCGTTGACCACAAGGCGCGGGGCCTCTCGAAGGCGGTCGCGGCTGCATGCCCCGACGGGATCGATGTCTACTTCGAGAATGTTGGCGGACCGATCTGGAACGCGGTCTTGCCGCTCCTGAACCGCTACGCCCGCGTTCCCGTCTGTGGCTTAATCGCATATTACAACGGGGACGCACCCGCCGAGCCGAATTCTGTCGTGGAGACGATGTTGGCGATCCTCCGGCGAAGCCTGCTGATCAGGGGCTTCATCAACACAGAGTTCGCGCCAGAACTCTATCGAGCCTTCCTCTCGGAGATAACCCCGTTGGTTCACTCCGGACGCATTCGTCACCGGGAGCATGTTGTCGAGGGTTTGGAAGCGGCCCCGCAGGCATTCATCGGTATGCTCGAGGGACACAACTTTGGAAAAACGCTTGTCCGCGTTTCCTGACGCGGGAGGGCGGCCCGACTCAAGAGAGGCGATGCCGCCGGCATTGCCGAGCCGGCCGTTCGGTTCATCCTCCTCAGCTCCGAAGCCTCGCAAATTTTCAACATGAACCGCGCTTCCCGTCTTATCCAGCTATCAGCGACGCCACTTCTTGCGGATGTGACAGCATCGCGACATGGCTGGCGGCAACCTCGACAACCGCCGCGTTGAGGCGCTTGGCCATGCTCCGGCGGGCTGGATGGCGCGGTCGTTCGTTGCGACGAGATAGCGACACGTCCTGCCGCGCCATGCCGGCGCGGACACCGTTCCACCCAACGCAACACCCGCTGTTGGCGACTGGGCGGAATGGAGGACCAGCTTTTCCGTGTCGGTCAGATCCTGCGCAAAGGAGCAGCTCACGCCCGATTGGGTGAGCTTTAGATACCCCTCCGCGTCAGGGCGGACTTCCGCACCCAGCGGCGCAGGCTCGACGCTCGCACCGAGAGATCCTGCCGACTCACCCGCGTCCGGAGCGAAGGCCGCGATGTACACGAGCGCCTCGACCTTCGGGTCGTTTCCGGCCTCGGATATAACGGCGCCGCCGTAGGAGTGGCCTGCCAGGATGATTGGACCCGACGCGAGCGCGATAGCCCGCCTGACCGTCGCCACGTCGTCGCCGAGCGACGTCAGGGGAAGCTGCACGGCGGTGACGGAGTGACCTCTGGCGGCAAGGAGCGGGATCACCTTCGCCGTCCGCCCAAGCGCCGTGCACTAGAATTATGTCTGATGACTTCGCCATATCGTCCTCACTCGGGTGTGTCCGATTGCCTCGCGTCCGCGCCGCTTGGCCACGGAGGGTATTGGTTTTCAACACCCGGACACATGTGGAATTGCCGATTCTTCGGCCATCCGGGGCACGCCGACGAAGCTCGATAAGGCTGCCACTTGGCGCGGAGGATTCGTTCGCAACCCGAAGCACCTCTCACTGCGAAGTATGCTGTGGCCGAAATGGTGGCATCAACGACATGGCGCGATAAACCAGCGCCCGCCTAGGGTGCTCGCGGCCGCATTGTTCGGAGAGCAGCCGGCGGCCGTCGATGGCCGGAGGGGGCGGGATGATGCGATCCCGCGTGCACGCGCGAGCGAGCGGCGCAAGGCAGTGCTTGAGCAAGAATGGCGGTCTGAAGGACGCGACTGAAGAAGAGGCGCAACTCAAGAGGATGCCGTCAGCCCGAAGGGAAGCAGCAAGGCTTGACCTTGTCCACGAGAGCGTAAGGGGTAAATCGAAACAACGAGGGCCGCGCGATGAAGCTCACCGTAAACGGACAGGAGCGCGTCCTGGATGGGGTCGACCCGACGATGCCTCTCTTGTGGGCCATCCGCGACCTCCTTGGTCTGAAAGGAACCAAGTTTGGGTGCGGGCAGGCGCTCTGCGGCGCTTGCACCGTGCACATGGACGGGCAGCCAGTCCGTTCGTGCCAGACACCTCTTGCCGACGTCGGAGACAGCAAAGTCACCACGATCGAAGGGATAGCCGGACGCGTTGCGGAAGCCGTCAAGTCGGCCTGGATCAAGAACAATGTTCCCCAATGTGGCTACTGCCAATCGGGTCAGATCATGGCTGCGCTTGCGTTGCTTGAGTCCAACCCGAAGCCCTCGCGTGACGACATCAACTCAGCGATGAGTGGAAATCTCTGTCGATGCGGCACGTATCCACGAATTCGCGCCGCGATCACAGACGCCTCGAGCTCTCTCGGAAGACAGTGAGCGCGCGACCATGAACATCGAACGACAAAGCTCAAACCGCGGCCCTCGAGCGTTACCGAGCCGACGCGCCCTCCTCGAAGGGATCGGTACAACCGGCTTTCTTCTCGCCTTCCAAATCACGATCACAGGCGCCCGCGCAAAGGAAACGCCGCTGCGCCCGGGTCAGTTCAACGCCTTTCTTGCGATCGGCGAGGACGACATCGTTACCGCGATCATTGCTCAAGCCGAGGGCGGACAGGGGAACTCCACCGGGATGACACAAATCATCGCCGCCGAGTTGGGCGCCGCCTGGCCACGGATGCGATATCAGTTCACCACCGAACGCCGCGCAGAATACATCAATCCCATACTCTACGAGGGGCTTGTCCTCACTGCGGGGAGCTCTTCGATTCCGGGTTTCTATGGCGCAATGCGTCAGGCGGCGGCGGCGACGCGAGAAATGCTTGTTGCGGCCGCCGCGAGGCGATTGGGTGCCAGACCTGACGAGTTTTCCGTCGCCGAGTCCAAAGTCACGCATTCGCCATCCGCCCGCTATTTCACCTTCGGACAACTCGCCGCCGACGCCGCCAAGGAGCAGGTTCCCGCAAAGCCTCGGCTGCGTACCAGGAACGAACTCCATTTGATCGGTCAGCGGTTGGACCGGCTGGACGTGCCCGCGAAGGTCAATGGAAGCGCTCGCTTCGGACTGGACCATGAAGCGCCGGACATGTTGTACGCGGCCGTCAGACACGGCCCAGCCTACGGATCGACGGTTACGCAGATCGATGACGCCAAGGCCAGATCCATGCCAGGAGTCAGACTGGTCATGGCGGTGCCCCAAGGCGTTGCCGTCGTTGCTGAGCAGTATTGGCAGGCCGCCAAGGCGTTGGCTGAGGTACGCGAGACCTATGCCAGCCATCCGAACAGCGAGGCCTCTTCCGCAACGGTCGAGGCTGCGCTGCGGCGGGGATTGGAGCAGCCCGGCGTTTCGACCACTGGAAGCCACGGAGATGTCCCCGCCGCCATGAAATCCGCCGCGAAGATCCTCGAGGCGGAGTTTTCGATGCCATTCCTCTCGCACGCTTGCATGGAGCCGGTGTCATGCACAGCCCGGGTCGGCGACCAAGTGGAGTTGTGGCTTTCCACCAAGTCCCCGAGCCTGGATGCCGTCCACGCGGCGCGCGCGCTCGGCATCGACCCGTCATCCATCGTCGTTCACAACGAATACCAGGGCGGCGACTTCGGCCGACGCTCCGGGATGGAGCACACGACCGAGGCGGTGCTGCTGGCTAAGGCGACCGGGCGGGCCGTGAAAGTCGTTTGGACGCGCGAAGAGGACCTGAGGGTCGATCAGCACCGTACGGCATTCTTGGGTCGCGCGCGTATGGGGCTCAGTGCTGACGGGATGCCCGTCGCTTATGAAGCAAAAATCGCCTGTGATGGACTGTGGCAGCGGCTCTTTCCCTGGTTCTACGCCACGAAGAAGCCGGTAGACCTGCCGACATTTAGCCTTGTGGGCAGCTCTTACGGAATTCCAAATGAGGCAGGAACCTACGTCAATGTCCCGCTGCCCGTCCGGATCGGCGCCTTCCGCGGCAACAACGATACACATAATGGCTTCATGCTGGAGTCGATGATCGACGATGCGGCCCGCCAGGCGGGAATGGATCCGTTGGCCTATCGTCGCAGGCTGCTGGCGAATGATGCGCGAAGCACCGTTGTACTCGATCGAGCTGCCGCGATCGCCGGCTGGGGCAAGGTTGCCGCGGGCCACCACCAGGGCGTGGCGTTTTGGCAGTCGGACTTCTACCACTGTCGGCTCGCCGTGATTGTGGAGGTCTCCGGAACAGCTGACGCCTTGAAGGTGGAGCGGCTCGTCGGCGTCTGTGATTCCGGTCTCGCCATCAACCCGATGCTCGCTGAACGAGCGGTCGAAGCGGGAATGATCTTTGGACTGAGCAATGCGATGAGTGAAAGTATCACGCTCGCGGGCGGAGCGCCCGAGCAGACCAACTTCGATACCTATCAGCTCCTCCGGATCGATCAGGCCCCCGACGTCACCGTCGAGATCATCTCTGTCGGCGACGAGCCCGGCAGCTTCGGAGAGGTCGGCACGATGCCGATGTGTTCAGCTTTGGGTAACGCGATCGTCTCAGCAACCGGCAAGCGTATTCGGACCACGCCCTTCGGGGGCAATGGTGTGACCTTCGTTTGACTGATCGACGCGGGCTGCGCGGGCACGCGAACAATTGGAGGCGGAACGTGGAAGAAAAAGCTGCATTCATGGTGGTTGCCGCAGCGCTTCTTGCCGGGGCCGGGGTGGCAGTCGCACAGGACAGCGCGCCAGGCAAAGTCTCCTTCGCCAAATGCCAAGCCTGCCACGCCGTCGGTCAAGGGGCAAAAAACAAGCTCGGCCCAGAGCTGAATGGGTTGGCCGGCCGCAAAGCCGGAGCGGCTGCGGGATATCAGTACTCGTCCGCTTTTAAAAACGCCGGCTTCACCTGGGATCAGTCGAGCTTCGCGGCGTTCATGCAAAATCCGAGAACAAAGGTCCCCGGAAACAAAATGGCGTTCGCGGGCATGAAGGATCAAGCCGAAATTGCGGGGCTGTGGGCCTATCTCCTGCAATTCAACGCTGATGGTAGTCCTGAGTGAATGACTTGAGAATCCATCGAGACCGTGACCGGCTCACCTGCGAGGATCTCGATAGACATCTTGATCAAGTCGCCTGATTTCCGTCCGTCATCTCAGCTAAGGAGCAAGTCTTTGGCCAATCAGACAAGCTTGGAACTGCGATCGCTGGTTAAGCAGGATGGAACGCTCGAGTTATCGCTCGCTGCGGTGAGCGTGCCGTCGCCAACGGCCGATGAGGTGGTTGTTCGCGTCGAGGCGACGCCGATCAACCCCTCCGATCTTGGGCTGTTGCTTGCCGCCGCAGACGCAAGCTCTGCAAAGGCATCGGGCCAAGGCAGCCAGACGGTCGTGACGGCGCCGATTGCGCCCGCGGTGATGCGCGCGCTCTCCGCTCGGATCGGGAAGTCAATGCCGGTCGGTCTTGAAGGAGCAGGTATGGTGACGCACGCCGGCGCGTCGCCGGAAGCCCAGGCGCTGCTCGGGAAGACAGTGTCGATCTTCGGCGGGGGGATGTATGGACAACTTCGGAAAGCCAGGGCCGCCGACTGTCTGGTTCTGCCCGCCGGAATCAAGCCGGAAGAGGCCGCGTCCGCCTTCGTCAATCCGCTAACCGCTCTTGGCATGCTGGAGACCGCGAGAAGGGAGGGACACAGGGGCCTCGTGCATACAGCAGCGGCGTCGAACCTTGGCCAGATACTAAACCGATTGTGCCAGGCGGATGGGGTTCCACTGGTGAATATCGTCCGCAGTGAAGAGCAGGTCCGAATTTTGAGGGGCCTTGGGGCGGGGCATATCGTCAACTCGGCTCAGGCAACTTTCAGAGACGATCTGGTCTCGGCTCTCAAGGCGACGGGAGCAACACTCGCCTTCGACGCCATCGGCGGAGGCAAGCTCGCCGGCCAGATCCTCAACGCCATGGAGGCCGTCGCTGCCGGCACATCCGGAGAAACGTACAACATGTACGGTACTTCCGTTCACAAGCAGGTCTACATCTATGGTACTCTCGATCCTGGACCGATTGAGCTAACGCGTGGCGCCGGCATGGCGTGGGGTATCGGCGGCTGGCTGCTCTTTCACTTCTTGGCCAAGGTGGGTCCGGAGGTCGAGGCGCGGTTGAAAGCGCGGGTTGCCACTGAAATCAGGACGACCTTCGCCAGCCAATACACCCGCACCATCTCCCTGCTTGAGGCGCTCGATCCCGATGTCATTGCGGCCTACAGCCGCCGAGCGACGGGCGAAAAATTCCTGATCAACCCGAGCCTGGCCATCGAGTAGGCAGCGTCGATCGCCCGGCTGTCGATCGATCTCCGGATTTTCAGTCCGCTCCGCCGAGTTCGAGGAGAACCTTTCCGCCGCGCTCGGCGTGAAGAACCGCTTCGCGCAGCGATGACAAAGGGTAGACCGCGGCGATCGGCACATGGATAGCTCCAGAGGCGACGAGTGGAACAGCCTCGCGCAGTGCCGCGGGTATCTTCGGCTCGATATCGGCATGGTTCATGAAGAACCCCCTGGCGATGACGCGCTTCACGATCAGCTCGAACGGGCTGATCGTCACCAGTCCCCCGCTCATGTAGGCGTAGACCACGAAGGTTCCGTGTGCTGTCAGCGCGCCCGCAATCAGCGCGCTGCTCTTGCCCGCGACACCGTCGATCGCGAGCTGCACGCGATCATCGCCGACGGCGGCATGGATCTTGTCGATTGAACCGTCTTCATCGACGATCACGAAATCGGCGCCGATGGCTTCGAGCTCGGGAATGAGCTCCGGCCGGCGCACGACATTGATCGTCTTCAGGCCACGAGCCTTCGCGATGGCGATGACCGAGCGGCCAACGCCTGAATTCGCCGCATTTTGAACGATCCAATCGCCCGGTCTCAGATCAGAGGCTTCGTCGAGAAGAAGAGAGGCGGTCGGCGGGTTGATACCAAGCATCGCGAGTTGCTTGGGATCGGTGTCAGGGAGCCTAAAAAGCCCAGCCGCGGGCACCACCAAACGCTCGCGCCAACTGAATGCATAGAGCGGAATCAGGATGCGATCACCGACCTTGAGATGTTCGACGCCGCCGCCCAGCGCCAGGACTCGGCCGACTCCCTCATTGCCGACGAAGCTGGGCAGCGAAGGCCGAACGGGGAACACGCCTTGGATCACGTACAGATCGTTCATGTTGACCGGAGCGTATTCGACGCCGACCAGCACTTCGCCTGCCGCGGGCGCAGCCGGTTCGTGCTCATCGACGAGTTCGAGTACTTTCGTCGGTTCACCAAAGGCTTCGATTCTCGCTCCACGCATATGCGGCTTCCTTCCTCAGATCAGTGGTAGCCGAAGTCGACAAGGTCGCGCCCAGCGAGGGGACCGCCCGCCTGCTGCATGCGGCCGCCGGCCACGAGGCCGCCAAGATGAATGGGCGCGAAGCCGAAACTGGCGATCAGATTCTTCACGAATTCGACTGGCTCCGTGTGATCCCCGGACACGAAGATGATGCGGCGGCCACCCTCCTTGGTGGGCCCTTCGTTGAAGCGTTCGATGACGATCGAATTGAACGCTTTCACGACTCGGGCGCCGGGTGCCAGCGCGGCGACCATCTCGCTCGCCCCCTTGTCACCAAGGTCCGCCAATACGAGTTTGGGGCTGTACGCACTGAACGGATTTGTAGCATCGATGAGAACGCGTCCGTTCCACGCCGGCAGGCCTCGAAGTGCGTCCTCGACATTCGGCCAGGGGACGGCGAACAGGACATAGTCAAGGCTCGCCGCCTCCGCGATCGTGGCCGCCTCCGCACCGTTCCCGAGCCCGGCGACCATGTCGGCAAGGGATTCCGGACCGCGCCTGTTGCTCAACACCACTTGATGACCGGCCCTCAGGGCTTCTCGCGCGAACCCAAGCGCAACCGCGCCCGCACCGATCGTTCCGAACCTCATGATCCCGCTCCCCGCGCGCTGGAGAAGTCAAAAAGAACCACGCCGTTCCGGCCTGGCCGGCCCACATGCGCGACTGCGTCGCCGATCCGCGATGGCGGATAGCTCGCCGCAACCTCGAACAGTGGCCCGGGCTCGAGCGCGAGCCGTTGCGCGATGGCAATATCGGCCTGGCGCACGTCGGCCGGCTGCTGCATCCACTGCCCGAGGAACACACCCTTGAGCGTCAGGGCGCGGGGCGCAAACAGCCGGATGTCGCTCGCCTCGCCGCCCAGTGAACCAAAATTGACGACCGTCCCGGTCCCTTCAGCCAAGAGGTCAGCGATGTCGCCGAGCAGAGCGCCGCCGACGCTGTCGATCGCGACGTGAATCTTTGCGCCCCCAGCGGCGGCCCTAGCGCGCTCCTTCCAGCCGGCTGCGTCAGTCGCAAAGATCGGCGAGCCGGGCCGGAGCCCGGCCAGCTTCTCCGCGCCCGCTTCGCTTCGCACCAGCCGGATGACTTTCACGCCTCGGTCGGTCAGGAGCTTGCCCAGGAGCCGCCCGACAGCAGATCCCGCGGCGGTCAGCAGCACGACAACGCCAGTGCGCGAGTCTGGGGACACCGATTCATGCGCGGTTCTGATCGCGGTGAGCGCCGTGGCAGTGTTGATCAGGAGTTGCGCGCCGATTTCGTCTGGAATCGTGTCAGGCAACGGCGTTACGGACCCGGCCGGCACGACCACTTCGTCACGCCACGAGCCAGGCGCAGGAAAGAACGCGACCCTGAGCCCTTGCCTCAATCCCAGGCTTGCATCGACGCGCGCCCCGACTTCGCTGACGACACCGGCACCTTCAAATCCCGGGACCCGCCCGCCTGGCCCTATCGACGGCTGCGTGCCGAATGCGGGCGACCCCATGACACCCAGCAAATCGCCGGGATGGATCGGCGCACAGGAAACGCGAACCCGAACCAGGCTTGGCCCGAGCGGCTCGGACGGACCCTCTTCAACCCGAAGCAATTCTGACGGCTGCCCGAGTTCGTGGTGGACTATCCTTCGCATGCGAACCTCCAGCAGCCGTGCGCCGGACGCCAGATCACCCCGGTGCGCTTCGACAAAATTCGAAAGATGTCGGCCTCATGCGGCGAGCGACGCGCGTGCTTCGGGGCCAAGATAACTGCCGCTCGGCAGCACCCTCCATGTCATTGTTGCCTCTATTTCGGCCATGCGGCTGGTCGCGGCATTGGCCGAAAGCAGCAAAGGCCCGATGACCGGAGCACTGCCCAGCGGACCTCAACCAGGTTCGAGAGATTTGTGGCCCAGCTGACAGTGACCAGCTGTCGCCAATGGACGCAGCTCGGGGTTCGAAATTCCTCCGCAAATCTGTCTCGAAACGAGGCATCCATGTCATCACCCGACCATAGACATTGCGGGTAGGGTTGGCTCGACCGCTATCTTCACGCCAGGAGATGGGCGCCCGGGCCCCGCGCCGAAGTGCCCGGCTCCGAGAAAGTGGAACTCGGATTTGATTGCGATTTCTCGGCTTTTCGATCAACGGCTTGAACAAACAGGGGACCAGACAAGATGTCATTTCTCGATGAGGTACTGGAGGCCCACGGCGGGTTTGACAGATGGCAACGCCTTTCGCGAGTTGAAGCGGACGCCGTGACTGGTGGCGGCCTCTTCCCGTTGAAAGGGCTCATGCCCGATCTCAGCACACGCCGGATGACTGTCTGGTTGAAGGAGGAGCGCGCTTCAGTCGCGCCCTTCGGAGCGGCGGACCAGCGCACATCGTTCACCCCTGAACGACTGGCGATCGAGAAGTTGGACGGCGCGGTCGTTGCCGAATGGGCCTTTCCACGGAACGCTTTCATAGGACACGGCTTGAGCACCGCTTGGCGGGCTGAGCATCGCGCATACTTCAACGGCTATGCCATGTGGACCTATCTCAACACTCCATTTCTTCTGAAATGGGATGGCGTCGCGGTCGAAGAAGAAGAACCGTGGCATGAAGGCAATGAAGTTTGGCGGGTTCTCCGCGCCTATCTACCAGGCCGACTGGCCAGCCACGGTCCGCTTCAGCGATTCTATTTTGGGCCAGATCGCCTGCTTCGGCGACACGACTACAACGTCGAAGTCGCTGGAAACTTTGCGGCAGCGCAGCTCACAACCGACTACATCGAAGCAAATGGAATAAAGCTTCCTTCGCGTCGACGAGCATTTGCCATGGGGCCTGATCGCCGACCGATCCCTGAATTACTGATGGTGGCGATCGACTTCAGCAACGTTGCCTATAGTTGAAGCGCTAGTGTCCGAATCCGAAGTTCGCTCCGGAAGGCGCGTTAAAAATGAAGCGAACTTCGGATACGAGGCGCCAGCCGGGCCCGACTTTGCTTCGACAACGCGTCCCGAAAGGAGGCATCTATGTCCTCCCCCCTCGATTGCTATAGCAAGTAGGGTGACGCGGCGTCTTTTTCCCAGACGGAGAAGGGAAACAAAATGGGCAACGTGACGACCAGGATCACCACCGACAAGCAGGTGCCAGGCTTCTGGCGTGTGACGCTCAATCACCCACCGATCAACACGGTCGACGATCAGATGTACGACGAGATCTTCGACCTCGTCGAAGCGATCGGGGCCGAGCCCTCCCTCAAGGTCGTGACCTTCGAGAGCGCGAATCCGGACTTCTTCCTCGCTCACTATGGCGTGGGGGAATCGACCAGCCGCTTCGGCAAGCCGCGTTGGATCGAGGCCGCGACCAGGCTCGCCCACAGCAACGTTCTCAGCATCGCGGTCATTCGCGGCCGGACGCGCGCGGGCGGCGCCGAGTTCGCTTTGGCCTGCGACCTGCGCTTCGCTAGTCGAGAGAAAGCCGTCTTTGGTCAGCCGGAGGTCGGATTCGGCCTAATTGCGGGCGGGGGCGCCCTTGCGCGCCTGCCGCTCCTGGTCGGGCGCGCGAGGGCAATCGAGATCGCGCTCGGCGGAGACGATTTCGATGCCGAGACGGCTGAGAGATATGGCTGGATCAATCGCGCTATCCCTGACGCGGAGCTCGACGACTTTGTCGCCAATTTCGTGCGCCGCATTCTGTCATTCGACAGCCAGGCGCTGAATGCCACCAAGTCGATCCTCAATCAAAACGGCTTGCCCCGCCAGGCCGAGCTTCAATCGACGCAAGCGATCTTCGGCGGGACCTTGAGGTCTTCGGCAGCACTCGAAAAGATGGCCAAATCCCGTGAACGCGGCCTTGGGACCGCCGGCGCGTTCGAGCTCGACCTCGGTCGCCAGATCGCGGACCTGTAGGCAAGTAGATCGGGAGTTCGAGCTGAACATGGACGAGCGCGCCGGCAATCTCTGACTCGAACGCATCGCCGCGGCCTCGCCAGACAGGTCGTGGACCTGTTGGCGCGCGAGGCAGAAGCCGGATCGTCCATCGGCGAGGTGAACACGGTCAAGGAGAGGAGCGACTATGCAGGCGAACAAGCTGTTTGATCTCGGCGGCAAGGTTGCGCTGGTCACGGGCGGATCGCGAGGCATCGGATTCCAGATGGCCGAGGCGCTCGGCGAGATGGGCTGCAAGCTGGCGATCAGCGCGCGAAAGCAGCACGAACTCGACGCCGCATCGGCCGCTCTCCGGCGGACGAATATCGAGGTCCTGACCATCGCGAACGACCTCGGCGCTGCGACCGCCGACGCCGCCGCGAGCCTCGTCGGCGCGGTGCTCGACCACCATGGGAAGATCGACATCCTCGTCAACAACGCCGGCACGGTGTGGGGCGCCTCGGCCATCGAGCACAGCCCGGAAGCCTGGCGCAAGGTGATGGGGCTGAACGTCGATGCGTGCTTTCTCGTTGCGCGCGAGGTCGCGCGCCGCTCGATGATCCCCAATAACTCCGGCAAGATCATCAACATCGCGTCGATCGCGGGGTTCGGCGGCTCCCGCCCCGACGGCGGGGTCTTCTCGGTCGCCTACAATACGAGCAAGGGCGCGCTGATCACGCTCACCCAAGCGCTCGCGACCGAGTGGGGCAAGCACAACATCAACGTCAACGCCATCTGTCCAGGCTATTTCCCGACGAAGCTGTCGGCCGGGCTAGCAGAAAGGGCCGATGAGATCGCGAAGGTCACGCCGCTGGGGCGCGCTGGCGGCGACTACGATATCAAGGGGCCGGTCGTGTTCTTCGCCTCTGAAGCGTCGCGCCACGTCAGCGGTCAGGCGCTTGCGATCGACGGTGGCGGTTCCGCCGTAATCCTGAATTGACGGGCACGAAAGGAGCCTCGATGCTCGACTCGAGCACGCGCGGTTTGCCGAACGGGAGCGCGTGAGGCGGGCGTGCCTTCGGGCATCCCCCCGCAGACAATACGACGCAAACGCCAAATTTATCTGAATACAGGCGTTCGACGCCCTCTGCCGCGGTTGGTGCTAGTGTGTTTTTGCGTCACAAATCTGGATTGCGCGGCGTTCAAACGCTGGACGCGCACTCGCTCGGATCAGGGCGGTACCGTTTTCAGCGCGGACCGGCCCGGCCTGTTGGGCTAATAGAACGGTCGGCGTCGAAAGTCACTTATTTCGCCTTCCTGGTCTCCTCGGCCTGCGCGTGGACAGGTGAGGATTTCCGTGCGCCTGGTCCGGGGTGAACATGCACAGCTTTCGCCGAAAGCGGTTCACCGCATTCGGAACAGACCATCACGGGATCGAACGTGTGCCCGCAGTTCTTATGCTGGTGCAGCATGGGCCGTCCGCGCGAATCCACCATATGGATGTTGCCCCAATGCACGATCGACATGATGATCGGATAGAGATCGAGGCCCTTCTGGGTCAGGATGTATTCGTGGCGCTTGGGCGATTCCTGATAGGGAATCCGACGCAGCACGCCGAAGCGCACCAGCTTCTTCAGGCGATCGGCCAACAGGTGGCGGGTGATCCCGAGCGACGCCTGAAACGCTTCGAACCGTCGCTTGCGCAGAAAGCATTCCCGCAGGATCAATAGACTCCAACGATCGCCGATCACCGCAACGGTGCGGGCGAGCGAGCATGGTTGTTCTTCAAGCGCATTCCACTTCATCTATTTCTCCAGTCACTTCGCCGTCAAGCAGTGAATCTCGAGACAAGCAGCGAAGCACTGTCCATTCTAATTCGGAACTAGGGCAAGTTCAACCGGTCGTGTTCGCCTTCACCGGACGGAAGTATGAAACCGTTTGACAGTTCTAAAATAGAACTTTATACGCTCTGTCACAACAACGACAGGCGGTCTGCCACCGCACCAAGGGAAAGGGCACTCGCGATGGCCGCACCGCTCAGGGTCGAGTTTCAATTCGATTTCGGCAGCCCCAACGCCTATCTCGCGGAACTCGTCCTGCCGGAGATCGAGCGGCGGACCGGCGTGAAATTCGACTATGTCCCGGTGTTGCTGGGCGGTGTTTACAAGGCCACTGGCAACATGTCGCCGTTCGACTCTTTGCGCGGGATCAAGAACAAGCCGCAATACAACTCATTGGAGACGCAGCGCTTCCTGCGCCGGCACAACATCACGAAGTTCAAGTCCAATCCCTTCTTTCCGGTGAACACGTTGACGCTGATGCGGGGCGCCGTCGCCGCGCAGTTCGAGGGGATGTTCGAGATCTATTTCCGCGCGGCCTACCACCACATGTGGGTCGAGCCGAAGAAGATGGACGATCCCCAAATCTTCCGCGAGGCGTTCGTTTCGTCGGGCGTCGACATCGATCGCCTCATCGCGCGCACGCAGCAGGACGACGTCAAGAAGAAGCTGATCGAGAACACCAGCGACGCGGTGGCTCGCGGTGCGTTCGGCTCGCCGACCTTCTTCGTCGGGAATGAGATTTTCTTCGGCAAGGACAGTCTGCGCAATGTCGAGGAAGAGATCGTCGCGCAATTGAATGTCGCGCGACGCAAGACGGCATGAAGCGCTGTTAGCCGAGAGTTGCACACGAGACCGGAAAAGCGGCAATCGCGGAGGAGGTATCCTTGCTGACATCGGAGCGAAGCGACGCGGCGGCCGAAATTCTTGAAAGCCTGCCGAACCGCATCCACCAGGTCTTTGAGCACTATGTTGCGGCAACGCCGGACAGCATCGCCCTTGTCGAGGACGGCAAGAGGTTGACCTATCGCCAGTTTGATCGCGCGGTGTCTGAAACCGCCGATGCGCTGCGGGAGCTGGGAATCCGGTCCGGCGACCGCGTCATGATCGTCAGTGAAAACTGTATATCGCTGGCTTGCCTGCTGTTCGCCGCTAGTCGGCTGGATGCCTGGGCCATCGTGGCCAATCCACGTCTGTCACCGCGTGAACTCGACCAGATCAGGGATCACAGCGGTGCCCGTCGCGTCTTCTTCACTGCAGACGTTTCCGAGGAGGCGGCCGCCCATGCATCGCGCTCGGGAGCCGGCATTCGCGACGTTGGCCCGCTCGCTCATATCGGCGTTGCGGCACTGAATGAGAATACCCGCGCCGAGCCCGTTGAGGCCGATGGTGCAAAGCAAGTTGCTGTCTTGATCTACACGTCGGGAACCACGGGAACGCCGAAAGGCGTCATGCTCACGCATCGCAATCTGCTGTTTAGCGCCAAGAGCACGGCCATTCATCGCAATATGACTGCAGCCGACGTGCAATATTGCGTGCTGCCGATTTCTCATATCGTCGGAATTTCGCTTCTGATCATGACACTCATGGTCGGCGCCAGGATCCGTCTGGTGGTCAAATACGCCCCGGCGGCGCTCGTGAGGGCGATGGCCGAAGAGGGCGTCACCTTGTTGAACGGCGTGCCCGCAACCTACCAACGGCTTCTCGAATACAAGGCGACGGCGGGGCTGCCCAAACTGGACCGCGGCGCGCTCCGACTGATCGCGGTCGCCGGGGCCCCGCTCGATCTTGATCTGAAAGCGCGCGTGGAAAAGGAGCTGGGCCTTCCCCTGTTCAACGCCTTCGGCATCACCGAGTGCTCGCCGGGAATATCCGGCGTGCGTCCCGATGCGCCGCGTAGCGACAATTCGGTCGGAGCGATCCTGGCGGGCCTGGAGGCGCGCATTGTTGCGCGGGACGGGACGATTGTCACGAATGGCGATATCGGTGAGCTCCACGTCCGCGGCCCGAACGTGATGCGTGGTTACTACCGCGCGCCCGAGCTCACCGCGAAAGCGATCGACGAAGATGGCTGGTTCAATACCGGTGATCTTGCCCGGTTCGAGGGCGATCAGATGTACATCGTCGGGCGCACGAAAGAGATGATTATCCGCTCTGGCTTCAACGTCTATCCGGCCGAGATCGAGGCGGTCATCAGCACCCATCCCGCCGTGGTGCAGTCTGCCGTGGTCGGGCGGCAGGTCGAGGGCAATGAAGAGGCTGTCGCGTTCGTCCAGCTCCTGAAGGGATCGAATGTCACGGCGCAGGACTTGATGGCCCATATCGCGCCGCAGCTCACCTCCTGCAAGCGGCCGTCGGAGATCATTCTGATGGATGCTCTGCCCGCGACGTCGACAGGCAAGCTCCTGAAGCACAAGCTAGCGGAATCGCTGCGCAGCTGAGCGCCGGAGACCTCGTACCAATCCTTTGCCAACGCCGGAGAAGACCCTTGCAGAAGAGAAACAAGACTGTTGCGGTGATAGGCGCCGGCGACTACATCGGCACCGAGATTGCCAAGAAATTCGCTTCCGAAGGGTTCACGATCTTTGCGGGCCGCCGGAACGGCGCCAAGCTCGAGCCGCTGGTCAAGGAAATCGAAGCGGCCGGTGGTGAAATCCACGCACGCTCGCTGGATGCGCGGAAGGAGGAGGAGATCATCTCCTTCCTCAACGACGCCGACAAGCACGCGCCGATGGAAGCCTGCATCTTCAATATCGGCGCCAACGTCAATTTCCCGATTTTGGACACCACCGAGCGTGTGTTTCGCAAGGTCTGGGAAATGGCCTGCTATTCCGGCTTTCTCGCCGGCCGCGAAGCGGCGCGGCTGATGCTGCCGCGGGGCAGTGGCAATATCTTCTTCACCGGGGCGACCGCGTCGTTGCGCGGCGGCCCCGGCTATGCAGCGTTTGCCAGCGCCAAGTTCGGTCTGCGCGCGGTGGCCCAGGCGATGGCGCGCGAATTGGGGCCGAAGAACATCCATGTCGCGCATCTCATCATCGACTCCGGCGTCGATACCGAATGGGTGCGGCAGCGCCGAGAGCAGATCTGGGGCAAGGAGGCGCTCGACAATCCCGATCTGTTGATGCCGCCGGCCTCGGTCGCAGGCGCCTATTGGCAGCTCTACCAACAGCCGAAGAGCGCCTGGACTTTTGAGCTGGAAATCCGGCCCTTCGGCGAGAAGTGGTAGGGAGCCCGACCGATGGAGCTCGCGCTATCCCCAGAAGATACGGCGTTCCGCGACGAGGTGCGCGCGTTCATCAAGGATAACTATCCGGCAGAGATGCGCGTCCCCAACCCGGAGACCGACCTGACCAAGGAGCAGATGCTGCTCTGGCATCGCATCCTGTACAAGAAGGGCTGGATCGCGCCGCTCTGGCCGAAGGAATATGGTGGCCCCGGCTGGTCGATCACGCGCCGATTCATCTTCGAGCAGGAGGCCACTCGTGCGGGTACGCTGCCGCCACTGGCCTTCAGCATCACGATGGTCGGCCCTGTCATTTACACATTCGGCAACGAGGCTCAGAAGAAGAGGCATCTGCCGCGTATCCTGTCGGGCGAGGACTGGTGGTGCCAGGGCTATTCCGAGCCGGGCTCCGGATCCGATCTCGCCACGGTTCGCACCAAGGCGGTCCGCGACGGCGACCACTACATCGTCAATGGCCACAAGACCTGGACCACGCTGGCGCAGCATGCGGACTGGATTTTCTGCCTGGTTCGCACCGATCCGTCGGCCAAGCCGCAGTCCGGCATCTCGTTCCTCTTGATCGACATGAAATCGCCGGGCGTCACCGTGCGGCCGATCATCACCATCGATGGTTCGCACGAGGTCAACGACGTTTTCCTGGAAAACGTCCGCGTGCCCGTCGAGAACCTGATCGGCGTGGAGAACAAGGGCTGGACCTACGCCAAATTCCTGCTCGGCAATGAACGTACCTCCATGGCCGGCATCGGCCGCTCGACGCGCTACATCGAGCGTCTGAAGAAGATCGTGAAGGCCGAGATCCCGGAAGACGATCCGGCTCATCTGGAATTCATCAGGGACATCGCCCGTGTCGAGCTCGACGTGCTGGCGCTGGAGGCGACCGAGCTTCGCGTTGTGGCGCAGATGGCGCGCGGCATCGATCCGGGGCCGTCGGCGTCGCTGTTCAAGATCCGCGGGACCGAGATCTTCCAGAACATTACCGAACTGACCCATCGCGCAATCGGCAATTACGGGCTCGCGATCCGCGAACATCCTTTCAGCGCCAATCATTTCATGCCGGGCCCGGACTACGGACACACGGCGTCGGAGAAATACCTCAACTCACGCAAGCTCAGCATCTACGGCGGATCGAACGAGATCCAGCGCAACATCATCGCCAAAGCGGTGCTCGGTCTCTAGCAACCGCGAAACAAGAGGATCGGATGGATATCCAGTTCACGGAAGAGCAGGAATTGTTGCGATCCAGCGTCCAGCGGCTGCTGCGCGACCAGTATGACTTCGATGCACGTCGCAAGATCGTCGCAAGCGAAGAGGGCTGGAGCCGGACGCAATGGCAGGCATTTGCCGAGCTCGGCCTGTTCGCCGCGCCGTTCTCCGAGGATGTTGGCGGCCTCGGCGGTGGGACGCTGTCGACCATGATCATCATGCAGGAGTTCGGCCGCCACCTCGTGGTCGAGCCGTTCCTTGAGACGATCTTGCTTGCCGGCGGGCTGATCGAGCATGTTGGGTCCGAAGAGCAGAAGCAGGCCCTAATCCCGGACATCATTGCGGGACGAGAGATCTGGGCGTTGGCCTGGGCCGAGAAGGCTTCGCGCTTCGATCTTGCCAACGTCACGACCAGCGCGCGTCGCGAGGGCAAGGACTACGTGCTGAGCGGCGAGAAGGCAGCCGTCATCGCCGCGCCCTGGGCCGATTATCTGATCGTCTCCGCGCGCACGTCGGGTCATCGCCACGATCGTGGGGGTGTCAGCCTGTTCGTGGTCGACCGCCACGCCGCCAATCTCGACCTGCAAAGCTTCAAGACCATCGATGGCCGCCACGCCGCCGAGATCAGCCTGCGCGGCGTCAGGGGACAGCTGCTTGGCAAGGAAGGTGAGGGCGTCGCCGCGCTGGAGGCCTGCCGGGACCGCGCCATCGCCGCGCTTTGCGCCGAGGCGGTTGGCGCGATCGGGGAGTTGAACTCCGCGACGCTGGAATACGCCAAGACACGCAGGCAGTTCGGCGCCACGATCGGCAGCTTCCAGGTGCTGCAGCACCGGATGGTCGACATGTTCATCGCGCATCAGGAAGCGCTCTCGCTGATGCAGCATCTCAATCTCAGCCTCGACGCAGGCGGCGCCGGCGTCTCGCGGCTCGCCTCGGGCGTCAAGTCGAAGGTCGGTTACGCCGGCAAGTTCATTGCCGACCAGGCAGTGCAGATCCATGGCGGCATGGGGATGACTGATGAACTGAATGTGGGCCATTACTTCAAGCGGATTTCTTCCATCAACATCCAGTTCGGCGATCCCGCCTATCACGTGCTGCGCTACGCACAGCTCGAGGCCGCGGCTTAAAGCAAAGAGGCAAGCATGACGACTGAAGCAGTAATCGTTTCCACCGCGCGTACCGGCGTCGGAAAAGCCTATCGCGGCGCGCTCAACAACACCGACGGCCCGACCATGGCCGGCCATGTGATCGCCGAAGCCGTGAAGCGCGCCGGCATCGCGCCCGGCGAGGTCGAGGACGTGGTGATGGGCTGCGCCATGCAGCAGGGCACCATGGTGATGAATGTCGCGCGCAAGGGTGCGATCCGCGCCGGCCTTCCGGTAACGGTCGCCGGCACCACCATCGATCGGCAATGCGCGTCAGGCCTGCAGGCGATCGCGGTCGCCGCGCGCTCGGTGATGCTCGACGGCGTCGAGATCGCGATCGGCGGCGGCATCGAGTCGATCAGCCTGGTGCAGAACGAGCACATGAACAAGTTCCATGCGGTCGACGATGAGCTGATGGCGATGAAGCCGGAAATGTACATGTCGATGCTGGAAACCGCCGAGGTCGTCGCCGAACGCTACAAGATCGGCCGCGATCAGCAAGATGAGTACAGCCTCGAATGCCAGCGCCGCATCGGCGCGGCGTTGCAGGGAGGTCGCTTCAATGATGAGATCGTGCCGATCACGACGAAGATGGCCGTGCTCGACAAGGATACCAAGCAGGTCAGCTACCACCAGGTGACGCTGACCAAGGATGAGGGACCGCGGCCGGATACCACGGCGGAAGGCCTCGCAAAGATCCAGCCGGTGTTCGAGGGCAAGACCATCAGCGCCGGCAATGCCAGCCAGCTCTCGGACGGCGCCTCGGCTTGCGTCATCATGAGCGACAAGATCGCGGCGATGAAAGGCCTGAAGCCGCTCGGCATCTTCCGCGGCTTTGTCGCTGCCGGCGTCGAGCCGGACGAAATGGGCGTCGGCCCCGTCGCAGCAATCCCGCGCCTCCTGAAGCGCCACAATTTGAAGATCGACGATATCGATCTCTGGGAGCTCAACGAGGCCTATGCGGTGCAGGTGATCTATTGCCGGGACAAGCTCGGCATCGATCCGAACAAGCTGAACGTCAACGGCGGCTCGATCGCGATCGGCCACCCCTACGGCATGACCGGCGCGCGGCTTACGGGCCACATCCTGATCGAGGGGCGGCGTCGCAAGGCGAAATACGGCGTGGTGACCATGTGCATCGGCGGCGGCATGGGCGCGGCGGGTCTGTTCGAAATCGTCCACTGACCGAAGGCGGAGATAACACGTGAAGACAGCAATCACTGAACTGTTCGGCATCCGGCATCCGATTATCCAGGGTGGCATGCATTATGTCGGCTTCGCCGAGCTTGCCGCCGCGGTGTCCAACGCCGGAGGGCTCGGCATCATCACCGGCCTGACGCAGAAGACGCCGGAGCTGCTGGCGAAAGAGATCGCGCGCTGCCGCGACATGACCGACAAGCCGTTCGGCGTGAACCTGACCTTCCTGCCGAGCTTCACTGCGCCGCCCTATCCCGAATACATCGCCGCGATCAGGGAAGGTGGCGTCAGGATCGTGGAGACGGCGGGCCGCAGCCCCGAGCAATACATGCCTGCGCTGAAGGCGGCCGGTATCAAGGTGATCCACAAGTGCACCTCGGTGCGGCATTCGCTGAAAGCGGAAAAGATCGGCTGCGACGCCGTGAGCGTCGACGGTTTCGAGTGCGGCGGCCACCCCGGCGAGGACGACATCCCGAACATGATCCTGCTGCCGCGCGCGGCCGACGAGCTGAAAATCCCGTTCGTGGCCTCGGGTGGCATGGCGGACGCGCGCAGCCTCGTCGCCGCGCTGTCGATGGGCGCTGCCGGGATGAACATGGGCACCCGCTTCGTCGCCACCAAGGAAGCGCCGGTCCATGACAATGTGAAGCAGGCGTTGGTCAAGGCAACCGAACTAGACACCGTGCTGGTCATGCGCGCGCTGCGCAACACCGAGCGCGTTCTGAAGAACAAGGGGGTCGACGAGCTTCTCGAGGTCGAGCGCAAGAGGGGCGTCAGCCTGAAGATCGAGGACATCCACGAACAGGTCGCTGGCGTCTATCCGAAGGTGATGGTCGACGGCAACATGGATGCCGGTGCCTGGAGCTGCGGCATGGTGGTCGGCCTGATCAACGACATCCCGACGGTCAAGGAACTCATCGATCGGATCATGGCCGAAGCCGAAGCCATCGTCCGTCAACGACTGACCGGCTTCCTCGACGGCGTCGAAGTGCAGAAACCGGCCCTCGCGGTCGCTTGATGGAGAGCACCATGACTGAGCACGTCAAAACCGAGATCGCTGACGGCGTCATGACGCTGACGTTGCAGCGTCCGGAGAAGAAGAACGCGCTGACTGGCGCGATGTACGACACATTGTCGGACGCGCTGGTAAGGGCCGGGACGGATTCGTCCGTCCGAGTCGTCCTGTTCCAGGGCGACGGCGACAGCTTCACGGCCGGCAACGATCTGGCGGATTTCGCGAGCCAGGCCCGCGGCGAAAGTGCCGTCGACAGCCCGGCCCATCACTTCATCGAAACCATCAGCAAGGCCACCAAGCCGCTGGTGGCCGCCGTGCAGGGCAATGCGGTAGGCGTCGGCACAACCATGCTCCTGCATTGTGATCTCATCTATCTCGCCGACAACGCCCGGCTGATCACGCCCTTCGTTAATCTCGCATTGGTGCCGGAGGCGGCGTCGAGCTGGCTGTTGCCGCTGCGGATCGGGCACGCGCCGGCCTACGCCATGTTTGCGCTGGGCGAGCCGATGGAGGCGGCCACGGCACTGGCTTGCGGCCTGGCCAATGCGGTGGTGCCGCAGGGCGAACTGCGCAAGCGGGCGCATGATGCCGCGATCGCCTTGACCAGGCGCCCCGCGGGCTCGCTCCGCCTGACCAAGAAGCTGATGCGTGATCAGCAGCGGATCGCGGCGCAGATCGCCGAGGAAGGGCAGTTGTTCAAGGAGCGCCTGAAGACGCCCGAGGCGCGCGAGGCATTTGCCGCATTTGCCGAACGACGTCCGCCGGACTTTTCCAAGCTGTCGGCCTGACCGTTCGGGCACATTGCGAAAACATCGAGATATCAGGGGAGTGAAGAGCATGCGCATCGCGGGCAGTTATCAGTTCCCGACCATGGAATCCGTGATCTACGGCAAGCCAGCGGCCGAAGCATTGCGCGAGGAAGCCGAGCGACTGAATGCGAAGCGTGTCTATTTGATTGTCAGCCGTACATTGAACACGAGCACGGACGAGATCGGCAAGATCCGCAATGCGCTTGGTAATCGCTATGCCGAAACCTTCGATGGCATTCCGCAGCATACGACCCGGGAAGTGGTGGTGCGGATTGCAAAGCAAGCCAAGGAAGCGAGGGCCGACCTGGTCGTCGCGATCGGCGGGGGCTCGGTGGTCGATGCAGCCAAGATCGTGCTGATGTGCATGGAGCACGAGATCTTCGAGCAGGACGGGCTCGATGGCTTCGAGACCACGCCGGAGCGGCGCTTCGGGCAATTCCGGACGCCAAAGGTCCGCATGATTGCCATTCCGAGCACGCTGTCGGGCGGCGAATACAATTCCGGCGCGCTGGTCACCGATACCCGGCGGAAACTGAAGCAGATCTTCAATCACCCCATGATGATGCCGCGCAGCATCATTCTCGATCCGGCGACGACCAGATACACGCCGGAGAAACTCTGGCTTGGCTCCGGCACGCGGGCCATGGATCACGGCATCGAAGCGATTTGTTCCAGCCGTCCCAATGTCCTCGTCGACGCTGTTTGTCAACAGGGGCTGCGCTATCTGCATGATGGTCTCCGGCGCACCAGGAACAACCCGAACGACGATGAGGCGCGACTGAACTGTCAGTTGGGCTCCTGGATGTCGGCCTTCGGGTTGCAGGCGAGGGTGCCGATGGGCGCGAGCCATGCCATCGGCCATGTGCTCGGGGGGACTTGCGACGTACCGCACTACTTTTGCACGGCGGTGATGATGCCGAGCGTGCTCAAATACAACCGTCCTGCGACGGAGGCCGCGCAGAAATCGATCGCTGCGGCCCTCGGCGCGGCAGGTCGCGACGCCAGCGAGGCTTTCGCAGCGTTCATCGCAGAGCTTGGCCTGCCGCGGAGACTCGCCGATGTCGGCGTCGCCGAGGACCGTTTCGAACTGATCGGCAGAAACGCAATGCTCTCAATCTTTACGCGGGCGAACCCGCAGCCGATCCGTGAGCCTGGCGACGTCGTCAAGATACTCAAGTTGGCCGCCTGAAGAGCCTGTCCAATGTCGCGGCCAATCTCGCGTCCGATGCAACGGCATGCGCTCATCCGAAGCTCTCGAACGCCGACGATGTGGTGGCGCTTGAGATCACTCGGCCGGGGAAATAAGCCCCGCGGCCTGCAGGCAAGGCGGGCAAACAGGAGAGGAACGCACGATGTTTCGAAGCATCCAGCTCGCCTGCGCACTCATAGTTGCGCTTTCCGTGCCTTGCCGGGCTAGCGATACGCCCGGTGTCACAGCGACGGAAATCAAGATCGGGGGTATATTTCCGCTAAGTGGAGCCGCTTCCTCAATTGGGCAGGTTGGACGGGGCGTGCTCGCCTATGTGCAGTCGATCAACGATCGTGGCGGCATCAACGGACGCAAGATCAACTATGTCACACTCGACGATGCCTATAGCCCGCCAAAGGCATTCGAGCATGCGCGCCGGTTGGTCGAAAGCGACGAGATCGCCTTCATGTTCAGCCAACTCGGTACCGCGGGCAATACGGCGGTGGCAAAATATCTTGCAGCGAAGAAAGTGCCAACGATCGCGATCGTCACCGGCGCGACCAAGTTCACCAACGCCAAGGACTATCCCCTGACGACCACCGGCCTCGTCAGCTACGATACCGAGGGGAAGATCTATGCAAAATATCTGATGCGGGCCTTGCCGACGGCGAAATACGCGATCCTCTTTCAGAACGACGATCTCGGGCGTGACTATGTCAACGCGTTCAAGGCGGTCCTGGGTGCCGATTTCGACAAGCGCGTGGTCACGGCAAGCTACGAAGCCACGGAGCCGACGGTGGACTCCCAAGTCGTCGCACTGAAAAGCTCAGGCGCGCAAGCACTGTTCATTGCAGGCACTCCGAAATTCGCCGCGCAGGCCATCCGCCGGGCGGCCGAGACCGGGTGGAAAGCGACGGTCATCATCAACTTCCCTTCGTCGTCGGTCGCCGGCACGCTGAAGCCAGCGGGCCTGGAGAATTCCGTCGGCGTGATCGTCGGCACCCCGAACAAGGACCCGGAGGACCAGAACTGGAAGGACGATGAGGGCGTTAGGACTTATCGAGCGTTCTTCGACAGATATCTGGCCGGCTCCGATATCACCAATACGAGCTATCTCACCGGTTATCAGCAGGGCATGCTGCTCGAGCAGGTCCTCAAGCAATGCGGCGACGACTTCTCGCGCGACAACATCATCAAGCAGGCGAAGTCGCTGAAGAACCTTGTGCTGCCGACGGCACTGCCTGGCATCCGGATCAACACCAGCGAGAACAACAACATGATCTGGACGCAACTGCAGCTTCAGCGCTGGACGGGAACCCGCTGGGAACAGTTCGGAGAAATTCTCGACGCGAGCTCGGAGTAGGGCATCCGGGAGGGCTGGTCCTGCGGGTACAGAGTTCATCAGGAGCAATCCACGATGGCCGACTTGCGAATATTCTCCTATTTGCCGAACCCACGTGTATGGAAAGCGACCATTGCTGCCCGATTTTGCGGCGTGGACGTCGAGGTCAGGGGCGCATCCGGCAAGGAATTGCAGGACTGGCTGTGGGACTACGACGCGCGCCCATTGTCCGAGCAGGAACGTCAATCGCTTTCATCCCTTGCCTGTCAGGGGCGGGTCGGGTTGACCGGCGCCCAGCTTTTCAAGACCGACGACTTCCTGGAAGCGCAGCCATTCGGCAACGTGCCCGCTGCGTTCGGCCCCGATGGAACGATCGGAATTTTCGAGTCGAACAGCATCATGCGGGCAGTGGCGCGTCTGGGCGAAGCGACGTACCCGCTCTACGGTCGTGACACCTATGAAGCCTCCAGGATCGACAGCTTCCTCGATGTCAGCCTGGTCTTTGCAAGGGACTCGCAGATCTATCTTTTGGCGTTGTCGGCGGGCACGGTCGATGCGGCTATTCACGCACGAGCCAAAGAGGCATTCGCGATCTATGCCTCGGGGCTCGAACGGGCTCTGTCTCCGCGACGGAACACACTGGTAGGGAGCGGCGTGACCCTGGCCGACATCTGCTTTGCTGCCGAGCTTGCGCTGTTCATGAACGAGCACGCGCGCGCCGGGCAGTTGAGCCAGCGTGGGCTGGAGAGGATCCTGCATCCGGGGGTGCAAAACGACTACCCGCTGCTGTTTGCCCACTTTGCTCGGCTGGTCGATCACGAGCATTTCAGGCTGGATCTCAAGCCGTATGTTGAAAAATTGTTGTCAAAGGCGGCGGCTTGAACATGAGAGCCGCCGGCTCCAACCGGGAGGTTTGATCGCATGACCGCGCCTGTTTGCCTGATATCCGGCGTTGGACCCGGCACGGGTTCGGCACTCGCCAGGAGATTTGCCGAGGGCGGCTATGGCGTCGCCCTTCTCGCGAGGAACGAGGAACGTCTTGCCGCCCTCGAGAAGCAGCTGCCGAACGCAAAAGGATATCGGTGCGACGTGTCGGACCCCGGGCAGGTCGAAGCGGTGGCGTCCGCCGTCGAGCGCGACCTCGGCAATCCCGAGGTCGTCATCCACAACGCTGTTGGCGGAGCATTTGGCACATTCCGGGAGATCGATCCGCAAATTCTCAACCGCAACTTCCAGGTCAACACGATGGGGCTGTTGTACCTGGCGAGGCGCTTCGCCTCTGCGATGGTCAGCGCCGGCAAGGGCGCCATCATTGCTACCGGTAACACGTCGGCATTGCGCGGCAAGCCTGGCTTCGCCGGTTTCGCGCCGAGCAAGGCGGCGCAGCGCATCCTGGGTGAGGCAATCGCACGCGAGCTCGGTCCACAAGGTGTGCACGTGGCCTATGTCGTGGTTGACGCCGTGATTGACCTGGAATGGACGAGGAAACGCTATCCGGAGCGGCCGGACGATTTCTTCATCAAGCCGCGAGCGATTGCGGACGAGATCTGGCATGTAGTCCACCAGGACCGCAGCGCGTGGTCATTCAACGTTGAGCTGCGACCCTTTGGAGAGAGCTGGTAGTGCAGCGCGAGAGTTCCGAGGTTTGATCCCTCCCGCTCTGGAGGCCGGTGCGATCAGTACTGCGTCGCCGGCGCGGGAGTGGTATTCGAACCGTCAGCTTTTCATTTACGTCTAGGCTGTAACTCGTTGATTTCGTTGAGTGCGAATCGAATATGTTTTACAGCTAAGTAATTGAAGCGTTGACGAAAGTACCTGACTCTTAATCAGCGGGTCCCAGGTTCGAGCCCTGGTGCGCCCTCCACTATTCTCCTTGCAAGATCAAGCATCTAGCATCTCGCCTGCAAAGCACAGAGTGAGAACGTTTAGACGCCGCTTTGGAGCCATTTAGACGCTCTCGTGCGCCAAACGTTCTTCTGCGTTACGACGTCGGTGTTCTGAACATTTGCTGCCAGTGTGCTCAGCGTCCTCCAGCGCTACTCCCTTCGAGTATCGGGATGTCGTCCACCAGTATGCAATCAGGCCAATAAGAAACAGGCATCCGAGCCAATAGCGTCCGGGATAAGGGGAAATCCGAACGCTGCCCAAATGCTAATGGTCGGCAGCAAAGCAGCACCTTGGATGATGCCGTCGATTTTGTCGATTGACCAATGTTGAGCTGATCGAGGTGCTGTCCTACGTCCTGGAGCCGATGATGGAGGGTCGCGAACGCGAATGGCCGGCGAGCGCTTCGCGCTCAAATCAGTCAAACCAACCGGCCGCGGTCATGAGGTCGGCCGCGACCCGAACAGGGGGATGACGTCCCCATCGGCGGCGCGAATGACGATCCTGGCCAATTCCATTGGGTCGAATCCAAGATCCGCCACCGCCTCAGCAACGCCCTGGCGATCCAGCTCGCGGACGATCGCCTCTGTCACCTTCATGAGCCTGGCAGTCTCGGCGGCGCTATCGGTCATGGCGGCAGCCTACTCCGGGCGGCCGAGTGTGGCGAGCGCTTCGCGCTGATCTTCTCAACTCCGCCGCCGTTGAGGGCAGGAGAGCCACTGAATGAAAAGAGGGGCAGCCGGGGTTTCTACTGCTGACCGCCCACCGCGCCAGAGGCCGTGAACATGCCGCCCGCAATGATCCTCAAGCTTATCGTCGTCGGCGGCCTGGTGCTTCTGATCGGCTTTATCCTGGTCTACTAGATGCCGTGAACGGCGGAGTCCGCTTTGGTGCGCACAACGGACTCAAGTCGGACATCGCTCCACGTCCGAAAAGTGCCATGAGCCGACATCGCTCCAATCAAGCGGCGATACTTGTCAGGCTCCTTAGCGACCGTAGGGGAAGCAGCGGTTGCGATCGAGTGTGAGACCGAAATGCGCTCCCAGTGCCGCGATGGCCGCGTCCTGCTGAGGATAAGGATCGGCATTGGATGCGGCAACGATGATGATCCGGAACCCGCCGCGATCCTTGCCACCCGGTGGCAGCATCGCTGTAGTCAGTGCATTGCCCTCCCTGTCGCGCAGCGTGAGGAAAAGCGGCATCTCTCGCTGTACATGGGCCTCGAGGCCGATGTCGCGCTCGATCGCGTTGGGCCGCTCCGGACGCCAGGACTGGACTGCCTTCTCCCGCTCGCGGCGGAAATATGTTTCGACTGTGTGGCCCATCAGGCGCGACTCATGCACCGCTTCACCTTCCGTCTCGATACGGAACCACGTCTTACCCTTCGGCGCGTCGCAAACATACTGCATTTCGCCCGTCCTGCGATCGCCGCAATTCTAGGGCGGCGGGCCTGCGAAGCCAATATGAGACTCGCTCCCGTGTATAGCGCCGCACTACCGTATAATCGGAAGTTCGGCTGCAACACCGCGCGACTCCTGAGAGGCGATGGTAGAGCTCCGATCTGATGAAGCTTCGCAAAGCGGTCCGGTACGCCCAGCCTAATAAATCTGTTCACTGCAACGTCCACTCCGGGTGTCAATCTCTACAAAACTCGGAGTGAGCACAACCAGTCCGCTTCGCCTCCAAAACTCACCGTCAAAGGCGACGTCGCCGTTGGCAGTGATGGGCCAGAAGGCGACATGGCGGTATCCGCCAAATGCCGTTAAATCCTTCGCTGGCCGGTAGATAGTTGGGTTTGTGCTTTCCCGATAGGGAACCACAGACATCGCGAATGCCCGTACGGTCGGGCGCAGATAGCCGATGCCCCTTCCTCTACCGCCTCCACAAAGAGCCTCACGGGCGGCGGAGCGCGAATAATCAAACAATCGGCGGAAAGTTTGACTGCGTTCTTGGATCAGCGTCGCGAAACGTTTCGAAAGAAGACCAATCGGCACAGGCGATCCCTTCTTCCATCGCAAAAACATAATCGTTCGGCTGAACATCCGATGCAAATGCTGCGTGGCTAGAAGCGAGAATTATGAAACAAGCTGCCGCAAACACGCATCGTGTCACTATTGATGGTGCAAGTGGATGATAGGTTAATGGCCACCGAAAATAGGTCGCTTTGGGTCAAACTCGGAAGTCTGCGCGATTGAACGGTATGTCCGTTCTACCCCCAACAGCAGACGTCGGCGGACCACAGCGCCATGTCTGGGTTGTGCCAAACCGAAAAACACTCGGAACGAGCAGATATCTTATGCTCTTCCTCCAAGAACGGACGACGAGGCCAACCATTTACTCAAACTTTGCGTCCACGACCTTTAAGTCATGCTTCCTGGTATCAAGCACCGAATTGAGATTTGACCGCCAGACCGCATCGGCCAAACCATTGTGCGTCCTGCACGGTTCGGTGATCACGGCATCATCGGGGACATCGATCCAGTTGTTCTCAAGGCGAACCCGATAATGGCCGTCCTTTGACTCCCAGTCAGGGTCTGCGACGGTTTCGCCATCCGCCATCGAGCAGCAGAGTCCTTTGCCGCTCGCGAGATGATCGAACCATGACTTGAGCGGTGAATTGGCGTAGCGGCCGTCAAGGTCGCGCGCCATAGCGCTGCCAACGCGGCAAGCAACTATCGTACTGAGGGGCAGACCAAACACGATGCGTTTCATTGCCACGCTCCCGTATCTTAGAGTCCCTCCCGCTCGATTTATGCAGTGTTCTTGCGTCCTGTGCGAATCAAAGCGCGATGGTAACCTGCGTGCAGCGGCTTTCTCTGCATGCTCGATTTCGGCGCGGCGTTCGGTCATTCACGACGTCGGCCACGCACCTAGCAACGGACACAGCGACACGGTGGCAGCGCGAGTGTCGCCGGGGTAAGCGCCCCGCCCGCGAAGGAGATCCTGCCGCGCCGGAAACGCGCGAAAGCTTGCTGGATTATTCGATAGATCCCGAATTTGGCTTTTTTGCCTGTCGTTGGAACTCCAAGCCGTCTGGGAGCGATCCCCAGCTCACTTGGGGGCGGCTCCTTTATTCGGCCTTTGCCGAGACATTCCGGGCACTTGGGAGGATAGATTTTGCGGCCTGGTTGCGCTGGCTGCTTGACCTTCAAGAATCCCGTGCCATCACAGGCGGGGCAAATAACTTCGCTCAAACCTTCGCGCGACTTTTTCATAAACGCTCGATCGCTAAAGCACGACAAAAAGTTGAATTCATGCGCGAAGATAGCGGCCGGCTGCAACAGCGCGCAACAAAGCTCCCTTCTTAACCTAACCGGTCAACGTTACCGCCGCAGAGAAAGTCGCGGCGCCTCCCAAGAGGCCCGCGCGCTATTTCCGGTCTACCCCAATCAACGGACATCGCAAGACCGGCCTGACTGGTCGTTTCGTGCCAACAGGTGACATTCGAATGAAAGGTCAATTCAGATGAAGGCGGAGCTTTTTGATGATCTGGCGCAGACCTTCCGCGTATTCTTCGATGATTTGGCGCGCCGCCTCTAACCGCGACGATCTAGCCGTCGCTGGCTCATCTTTATCGGGGACCTGTTCTTCGCGCGGCTTCATACTCGCGGTGTTGTGCAGAGACCAAGAGGGGCCATTGATCTAAATCAAACGAGGCCAGCACGTAGCTGTGCTTTTCTTGAACTCGCCAGATGCCGACCGATTGTCCGTTGAGGGTCATAGGCGGCCCTCTGGACATACGTCCGTCCTCAGCTTTAGCTTCGAAAGCCGACATACCGACCGTACATGGCAATCGTCAGCTAGGGCCAGGAACAGACATCCGGGCCTTATTCGATCACCTCGTCGGCGATAGCCAAGAGCGAAAGTGATCACCGCCAGATCCCCTTGAGAAGGTTCGTCGGAGTAGTGCCCAGCGCCTCGGCGTAGTCCTTGCAATCGCTGAGCAAGATCCTCGCCTTCCCATTTTCGATATTCGATACGGTCGGCCGGCTCACCTCAAGGCGATCGGCGAGTGCGGCTTGTGAGAGGCCAAGCGCTTGACGGATGCTCTTGATGCGGGCGCCGACCCTGCCGTGAACATCTTCTGGAACGAGCTTGGCGGTCGGCATTTCAATCCCCGTTCGCCAAAAGGAAAAGAACCCCCCTGTTCGGGAGGTTCTAGTCCTCTTGGAGGTTCGTCGATCTTGGGAATGCAACGAACTGGAAAGGACGGTTTGCCTATCACATAATTGCAGAAAATGCAATTTCTCAGCGCTGGTGGCCGAGACCGATGCCGAGCAAGTGCGCCTTGGCCCTGAGTGCGGAGACCGAGCGCTTCATCTGCTTTGCTACCTTCACAACTGGCGTCCTGGCCTTCGAATGGGCCTTCAGCATCTTCACGTCGTCTCGTGTGTACTCTCTCCGCTTGACCGCGGTGTTCCTAACTTGTGCCACTTCATTCTCCTAGTTGGATGGCCGTTTAAGACACCAGCTAAAGCAAATTTGTGGCGAACAGGCCGGCGAGCGCTTCGCACTGAGTCTTAGAACGCTGCGCGGAGGTAGGCCGGTGCTCCGGTTCTCGACCTTCACCATCAGTGGCGGACGATCATCTGATCGATGCCCGGCCTTTCTGCATTGGGCTACACGTCTATCGCGACGACGATAGCCGCATGGAGGTGACCGCTTCCAGGGGGGCAAGTGGACACCTGAACGACACCGATTTTCAGGAATGACGTGACAATCCGGACTGGACCATCAAGAAATATGCGGCGTGGGATCCCGGCGAGCGAGCTGCTACCGCCGGCGACGCGATAGTCAGGCTCGCTAGCTCAACAAAGTGCGGACCTTCTTGTCGGCGTCATAGATTTCGATCTGAAGCATCGGATAACCTGATTTCAGCGCGCGACCCGCGGCTTCTGCACCGTCGGTCGTGTCAAACTCCGATTTGAAATGGCCGTCGACGATTGTTGCAAACCCTTCGGTAGGTGGCCGGTCGGCTCGTACGGCTTTCTTCCGCTCTGGCTCGTCAATCGAGAGAATGGGTTTTTTCATCATTGTTCCTTTTACGATGCCGCGATCATGATTCTGCTGGAGCCCTTCGGGCCTCGCTCGTGTGGATTGCTCCCGGAAGGAGCTGCTGATCGGGCTCAAGACAGCCGGTGAAACGCCGGCGGCAAGGGCTCACGGACGAGTTCGCTCAAGTTCAGAACCTCGCCGCTTTCCGTGATGTCCGAGAACAGGACCTCGACAAAGGGATGCTGGCGGTTGGCCGCGGCGCCGCGCCGGTATTTCGCGCTCACGATCCGCTCAAGCGCCGCAAGGTTCAGCTTGCCAAGCGCGTTGTATTGACTGCGGAACAGGCTTTGTCTTCCTCCAAGGTGCTCGATCGACTCGGCCCAGACGTCCACCACCTTGCGGCCTATGAACGCTTCGACCGGTTCAGATCCATCTCGGGCAAAAAGCCGTAACCCGTCCATGGCATGCGGTCCGTCATCGACGCGGAATTGTGTAAGCGACATGGGGACTCCTCCTCTTGTTGGCGTGCATTCACACCGCAACTCCTCACGGAACGCGGCCTTCACCCACCACGACGGGGCAGCGGCGCCTCAATGGCGCATCGCGCCGGGCATTCTTCGCCGCCGCGGCATCACCACTGGATAATGACCGAGCCGGCACTCACCAGACCGAGGAAAACCGGCACCATTAAAGGAGGGACGAGCCACTCATGCAGCTTATTTGGATGGTGGACATACTGACCGCCCTCTTTGTGGCGGGAGTACTGGTCTCTCAGTCACCGATAGCAGCCAAGGGTGGGCGGTGATAACTGCAGCAGACGCCCTTTCTTGCACGATGTCGAGGGAAATCACCGAGGCGAGGCTGTAAGCACTGTTTCCGCTATATCGACCGCGCGCATCGCGCGATGCTTGCTATAGGGTGCCAGAGTATCCATATGACCGATAGCGTCACCGGCTTCCTGCAGGAAGGCCTGGCCGGAGACGAGACGCCTTAGCCACAAAATCGCGATCGACGATATCGAGCAACGGCACGTCGCTCCGGCGTGCGCGTCACGCGTCAGGATGACCTATGCCCATCGAACACGCGTCCGTACGGGCCATGCACAAGCCCTGGGGCGTCAGCGATCTCCAGCCATGGAGCAGCATCGACGCCTCCAGTGACGCCGTGGGAGAGCTGTGGTTCGAGCGGGCCGATGGAGAAAATGCTCCGGTGCCGGCGTTGTTGCTCAAGCTGCTGTTCACCAGCGCGCCATTGTCGATCCAGGTCCATCCGGACGATACCTTCGCGCGCGCGATGGGGATGCCGAATGGCAAGAGCGAGGCTTGGTACATCATCGCGGCAGAGCCCGACGCGCAGATCGGCGTTGGATTGAAGCACCGGGTAACGCCGCAGGAATTGCGGGCGTCGATCACGAACGGCTCGATCACCGAGCTGGTGCAATGGCGTCCAGTTGCGAAGGGCGATGTCATCTTCATCCCGGCCGGCACGATCCACGCCATTGGCGCCGGTATCGTGTTGGCCGAAATCCAGCAGCGCAGCGACACGACCTTCCGCCTGTTCGACTATGGCAGAGGGCGTGAATTGGACGTCGACAACGGCGTGGCCGTAGCCCACGCTTGGCCGCCTCGATCTCACGGCAATCCGACCCGCTTGACCGATGAACGAACGGTTCTTGTCGCGGGCCGGCATTTCGTTCTCGAGCGAATTGAGCTGCCCGAGACTTCAAGCTGGGCGCTGTCCGCCGAGTCCGAGACCTGGATTCTCGCTCTCGACGGCAATGCGTCGATCGGATTGGCCACGCTATCTATCGGGCAGGCGACTTTCGCCGGCGGCGGCCGTACCGGCATCGAAGTTGGTGGCAACGGGTTGACCGCCCTGATCGCGTATCCGGCGCAGGCTCCGGCCGGTTCGCTGTTGCAGAGGCTCGGTCAGCAGCCAGCCGCTCCCGATCTGCCAAAATTGACCGGCCTGACCGAGGCGCGGACATGACGCCGCTCCGCAGGATCGCGGTGATCGGCAATTCGTTGCCTCGCCGCTGCGGAATCGCGACATTTACCACTGACCTGCACCGCGCGATTTCGAATTCGCAGCCAAGCCTGCAGGCCGGTATCGTGGCGATGACCGACCCCGATCAGACCTATGACTATCCTGCTTCGGTCGCGCTACAGATCAAGGATGACAGCATCGGCGAGTATGTTGCCGCCGCCGCGTTTCTGAACGCCGGCCAATTCGATATCGTTTGCCTGCAGCACGAATTCGGGATTTTCGGGGGCGAAGCCGGCGCCCATATCCTCGAGCTGCTGTCACGCCTCACCATGCCGATTGTCACGACACTGCACACCGTGCTGGCGAAGCCTACGGCGATCCAGCGTACGGTGATCGAGCGCATCGTCGAAGCGTCCTCGAAGGTCGTCGTGATGGCGAACAAGGGCCGTGAACTGCTGCGCAGCGTCTATCGGGTGCCGGACGACAAGATCGAGGTCATCGCCCATGGCATTCCCGACTTTCCGTTCATCGGGCCTGAGGCGGCAAAAGCCAAACTTGGATTCGCCAGCCGCTCCGTCATTCTGACATTCGGGCTCCTGTCTCCCAGCAAGGGCATCGAGGTGATGATCGACGCCATGCCTTCGATCCTGGAACGGCGTCCGGACGCGGTCTACGTCGTGCTCGGTGCAACGCATCCCAACCTGGTCCGGGACAAGGGCGAGGCATACCGCGAGAGCCTGATGACGCGCGTGCATGAACTCGCCGTTGAGGATCACGTCGTATTCCTCGACCAGTTCGTCGATCAGCCCACGCTGCTCGAATTCATTTCGATGTGCGATGTCTATGTCACGCCCTATCTCAATGAAGCGCAGATGACGTCGGGTACGTTGGCCTACAGCTTCGGCCTCGCAAAACCGGTCGTCTCAACGCCCTATTGGCACGCGCGCGAATTGCTGGCCAATGGGTACGGTGTTCTCGTCCCCTTTGGCAACGCGGCAGCAATCGGCAACGGAATCGCGGAATTGTTGACCGACGAACCTCGCCGGCAGGCGATGCGCGAGCGGGCTTACGCGGCCAGCCGGCCGATGACATGGGAGCGCACGGCCGAGCGCTACATGACCACCTTCGAGAACGCGCGGCAGCGCCACCGACTGAAGGTGATCGTGCGCGCCGGGCCGGACGCGATCGCTCCGGTCGGCACCGCAGCCCCTGACATGCAATTGGGCCATTTCCTGTCGATGTGCGACAATACCGGCCTGTTCCAGCACGCGGTGCATTCGGTACCGGATCGCGCGCACGGCTATTGCGTCGATGACAATGCGCGGGCGTTGCTATTGGCTTGCGCGCTCAATGAATCGGGCGAGCATCCCCTTTCGGAAATTCTGACGGCCCGCTTTGCCGCCTTTGTGCAGCATGCGTGGAATCCCGACACCAGACGATTTCGCAACTTCATGGGCTTCAACCGGTCCTGGCTCGAAGACAAGGGTTCGGAGGACAGCCATGGACGAACCCTGTCGGCGCTGGGCGAGTGCGCCCACAAGGACGCAAGCCCGTCACGGCGTCGATGGGCCGCCGCCTTGTTCACCCAGGCGCTACCGATCGTGGAAAGCTTTCGTTCGCCCCGCGCATGGGCCTTCACGCTTCTCGGTCTCGACGCCTATTGCGCCGCAGTTCCCGACGATCGGTATGCCCGCAAGGTCAGGCATTCTCTTGCCGACAGGCTGATATCTATCCTGGCATTGGTCGAGACGCCGGACTGGAAGTGGTTCGAGGAAGGCCTGGCGTATGACAACGCGCGCTTGCCGCAAGCCTTGATCGTGACCGGCCTTGCAACGCAAACGCCCACCTATGTCGATGCCGGATTGAGAACGCTGCGTTGGCTGATGATACAGCAGACGACGTCGACGGGCCATTTCCGCCCCGTGGGCACGGCCGGCTTCGGCGAACTGCGAAAACCTCCTCGCGCGTTCGACCAACAGCCGCTGGAAGCCACCGCGACGGTTGCAGCATGCCTGACGGCGTGGCGCGCCGACAACGATTCCGAATGGAAGACCATCGCAACGAAGGTCTTCTCCTGGTTTCTCGGCAGCAACGACCTGGCGGTTGCGCTGGTCAATCCCGCGACCGGCAGCTGCCGCGACGGCCTGCACCCCGATCGTGCCAATGAAAATTGTGGCGGCGAGTCGGTCGTGTCCTATCTTCTGGCGCTTGCCGAGATGCGTCAGCTTGCGCGCGTCAATGTCAATCCGACACATCCCGTGGCGCTTCGCACCATCGGCGCTTGATTAGTACGTTCATTCGCACGAACAGAGGGCACCTTGTCACAAGCGGCTTTTCTCAATCGGCGGGCGCTTTACCTGCGTCCCGATCCCGCACGCGTGATCGTTCGCCCGTTCAAGCCGGCGACTGAACCGCGTGATCTCAACCCGACCGACAAGACGCGAGCCAACCATATTGTCGAGCGTGTCCTCAAGCTCGATGCGAATGCCGCAGCCAGCCAACTGGCTGATGTCCTGGAGAACTTCCAGGGCCGGCACCGCAACTTGCTGGAGACGTTCGAACTCCGCGCCGACGAAATGGAGGAGGCGCTCGCGGCGCACGGTACGTTTTCCGAAGTCCAGCGCCAGCTCATCGGCGCTTATTTCATGCACGAGTACTCGTTCGAGGCGTCGGCGCTGTTCAACCCCAGCATCGTCCCGCACCCTGATCAGTCGGAAATCCCGGCGGGCAGCTTGCGCTTCATTCTCAGCCTCCGTGCTGTCGGCGAAGGGCATGTGTCATCGCTGACGTTTCGCGCCGGTACCATCGCGGCCGACGGTAGCATTGCGATCGATCCGACCGCCCGGCTCGCTTCGAGCCCCCGGATCGGATATCGGGCCCCCGGACCAATCGGCGACGAAGTCGAGGTCGTCTTCAAGCCGGAGCAGGACATCAGTGAACGCGTCATCTTCCCGGTCACGGAATCGCAGTCGAACGGCATCGAAGACGCCCGCTTCGTCGAATTCAACGATGGCGGGCGGACGACCTATTACGCGACCTATACCGCCTACAAGGGTACTGCGATCCGATCGGAATTGATCGAAACCACCGACTTCCTCTCATTTAAAATGACGCCGCTGCACGGAGCTGCCGCGCGCAACAAGGGCATGGCGCTGTTCCCGCGCCGGATCGAGGGCAAGTACGCCATGATCGCCCGCCAGGACAACGAGAATCTCTATCTGGTCCATTCGGACGACCTGTACAGATGGGAAGGCGGTCAGGCCATCCTGAAGCCGCAATTTCCCTGGGAGTTTGTGCAGATCGGCAACTGCGGATCACCGATCGAACTGCAGGAAGGCTGGCTGCTGCTGACGCACGGCGTCGGCCCGGTCCGGAAATATTCGATTGGCGCCGCGCTGCTCGACAAGCGCGACCCGTCCAGGGTGCTGGCGCGTTCGAGCGAACCGTTGTTGCGGCCTGAACCAGGCGAACGCGAAGGATACGTTCCCAATGTGGTGTATACTTGCGGGGCGATGACCCACAACGATCAACTCGTACTGCCGTACGCCGTATCGGACACCTTCTCCAATTTCGCGACCATCAAGATTTCTGCGCTGCTGCACTCGATGTCCTGAATCCGAAATCGCCCGGTGTGACCTGCGCGCTCAAAGGAGAGCCCTGACGGGAGGCCCAAGGAGAAGCCCATGGCTCGCGAAACAAGCTACTTCGTCCAGGCCTTCATCGCCGGCCGGGGAGGAAGCCTGAAAGCCGATGCTCCGATCGCCTGCAAAACGGCAACGGGTGCCCTTCGAACGGCAGAGAGACTGGCATTGAGCAAGCTGGGCGTCATCGCCTTCTCATCCACCGGCGATCCCGAAATGGGTGACTATGACGACGAGCCGGCCGTCATCTTTCGTAAGGGCGAACTTCCATCGGCCTTCGACTGAGGTTGATCGCGCGCGCCGAAAATCTGGTGACTTGGGCGGCCGCGCGTGCTCGAGGCACAGCTACCGATGGCTGTGGTGGCTCAAGAGTCCGGAATTAGGACGCTCCAGAACGCACAACGCCGCCAGACCGAATAATGCCTGGCGGCGTTGTGTCAGGTCCGGACACTGCAATCCTCCAGTAGCTATCTGTCGGCACAGAGCGTGCCGAGGTTCACGCTCGTGCCCGTTGCTCTCGAATAGTGGCTGGAACCAATGTCACGTGACGGGACTAACTTGGTAAGAGGTGACCGGATGCCGTCCCCCTCGGTATCCGATGAATGACGGCCCCAGTTCTTCCCCCGTGCTGGGGCCGTTGTTGATCTGGACCCGCAATATCCCTTGGTCCGTCAATCGATCTGAATACGGACTTACGCCGCCGGCGAAGTCAGGGAAGCGATCGGCACGTCGAATGCGTACACGAAACCGGTCGAATCATAGGTTAACCGCACATTGCCCTTGAGCTGCTTGCCCAGCCTCTCGATCAGTCGCGTCCCGAAGCTGCGCTTTTCCGGAGGGTGGACGGCCGGACCGTTGTTCTCGGTCCATGCTAGGTGCAGGCACTGTGTCTTTGGGTCCAGCGCCCAGGTGATGTCGACGCGTCCCTCCGGGACCGACAGGGCGCCAAACTTCGTGGTGTTCGTGCAAAGCTCGTTAAGCGTCATCGCGACGGCGATCCCGGCACCCGACGTCATCCGGATATCTGGTCCCGAAATCGAGAATTTCGGCTCATCCGGATTGTCGAAGGCGGTGGCGCCGCGGACAACGGTGCCAAGATCCGCGCTGGAGATCGTGCGCCCGTCCGAGCGCCAGCAACCGGCCTTCGATAGCGTGCTGCGCGTGTTCAGCTCCCTGCAAATTGCGCAGGCTCTGGGAGACGATGGCACCCACGGTCGCGAGCGTATTCTTGATGCGGTGGTGCAGTTCCTCCAAGATCAGCTTCTGCAGCTTGTCGGACGCCTCGCGCTCCTTGGCCTCGATGCCGGCGTCGGTAAGCAGACTGCGGGCATTGATCTCGGCCTGCGCGAGGAGAAGCCGCAGGCTGACATTCTCCGCCGCCAGAAAGTCCTGGTGCGGTTCTGCGCCGCTCCCGGCGCGCCGGTCTGTGCGAAGATCGACTTCAATCACCCCCAACCCTATCACCATAAGTCGTGTCCCGCACTTGCATTCGCGGTTCCTGCCGCAATCGGGCGATTTTGGCGGTATCCGGCGTGAAAACCGACGGCGTTAGGCGTGGCCGATCATGCTGTGCATCTCGGCTATCATTTGCCCGGCTTCGAGTGGCTTGCCGAAAAACCTGCTGCAGGGGGGAAGACCACTGCTCGGCGGGTTCAATTGCCCTGACACCACGATGATCTTGATCGACGGCCAACGTCTATGCACGGCGTGCGCTAGTCCCAAGCCGTCCATGCTGCCCGGCATCTGGATGTCGGTGCACATTAGCGCGATGTCGGACCCTGGACTCCAGGATTGCGACGGCTTCGTCGGCATCCAGGGCTTCAACCGGCGTCTTCGACCATGTCGACCGTGCGCATGCGGATCATCATCTCGTCCTCGACGATGAGAACGACGGCTGGAACGCATGAAAGATCGAGCACCATCGGATGAGCGTCCACGAAAACAGCTATCGACCGGACAGGCGGTCGATCTGGGACAAGCATCTCGGTGCTCATTTGATCCATGCCCGGGCGCTCTTTTTCCTGAATACCCGAGCCAGCCACGATGCGTGAACGGTTAGGAAGTCACGCTGAACGGCCGTCATTCGGCCGGCGTCCCGCTCTTGCTGAAGAAATGCTCGTGCATTTCAGCAGCATTTCGCAGGATCATTGCCTTGTTCATCACCTCCGTGCGTTGATTTCCCGACGGCATCTCACGAGCTTCATCCAAGGCGGCCACCGCTCTAGCGTGGAGCTCCTTGGCCAACGATGGCCAGGTTCGTTTCGTCGGAGCGAACGAGCTGTTTGCGTGAGCCGGCTGCGCCGGTCCGCCGAGGTGGACTACCATTGAATGAGCATCGCGGCGGCGATCAGCACCACAAAAAAGATCGGCAGCAATACCGGCGGTACGAACCACTCGCGAACACTGAATTTGTAGATATTGGACATATCGGCCGCCTTCTTATCGCGGCGGGAGCGCAATGCTCTCAGTCACCGATGACAGCCGGGGAAGCGCGCGGTGATATAGAAGATATAGTGACGCTTCGCCGAATAACGAGGCTGGTTGCAGTTATTTATCGGGCCATGATCGAGCAGGGTTGTAATCCGATTCCGGAGTAGCCATTTACGCTTGAGCGCAGCCGGATCGTTTCAACACTATTCCCGTTGTGCAAAGCTTTCGCTACGCCAGATCTTGTATCGGCCAACGGCACATCGTTTGCCGTGCGCGTCACGGGTCAGGACAAACTATGGCCATCGAATATTCATCGGTGGGGTTCGGCAAGCTGGCACGGCGCCCCGTACACCGACAACTTGATCGGTCACAGCCACATGATTGAGTTTCCAAATCACAGTCGTTCATATGACCGAACGCGGCATGCCGTGCGATTTTGGGGACACGATAGCGCGATAGAGGCATCGTTTTTTATAGACGAAGGCGCGTTGAGGCGCATTCAACCAGATGCCCGTCCTGATGAGTCGGGCTTTCTGAACGCGTTCGATTCTAACCGTGATCGGATATGCGCCGCCGCCGCCAGGGTCTACGTTCGCGGAAGCAGGGGGTCTTACGATCTGGTCGCCGAAAATTTTTGAAACGAATGCCCGCCGGTGGTTTGATTGGCGAGGCTGATCGAAGCAAACGTCGGCATCGGTGATCTGATCGGCCCTTGTGTGTACCGAAAACCTTATCCGAGTTGATGACGCGATGGAGTCGCCTAAGCTGGCGGAATGATCGGGCTGATCTGCTTCGTTCTGGCCGTGGTGGCCTCGCCATTCAAGTCGAAGTTGCGGCTTGAAGCTGAGAACGCGGCGCTGCGAGATCAGTTGATTGTCCTGAGGCGTAGGCTGCCTAGTCGCGTCCGGTTCACGAACAATGATCGCTGGTTCCTCATCCAGCTGTATCGCTGGTTTCCATCAATCCTGCAGGTCATCACAATCATCCGGCCCGAGACGCTCGTACGTTTGCACAGGGCTGGCTTTCGTCGCTACTGGCGTTGGAAATCGCGTCGACGGGGAGGGCGGCCGCCAGTCGAGACGGAGCTGCGCGCGCTGATCCGGCGGATGAGTATCGAGAACCCCCTTTGGGGCGCGCCACGCATTCACGGCGAGCTGCTCAAACTGGGATTTGAGGTCGCGCAGTCGAGCGTCGCCAAGTACATAGTCAAGCGGCGAGTGCCACCTAGCCAAGGATGGCGCACCTTTCTGCGTAATCATGCTCCAGACATTGCCGCCATGGACCTGTTCGTTGTCCCGACCATCGGCTTCGATCTGCTTTATGCGCTCGTCTTCGTGCGGCTGGATCGTAGAGATCTCGTTTGGATTAACGTCACAACCAACCCGACGGCGGAGTGGGTTGCACGTCAGATCACCGAGGCTTTTCCTTGGGACATGGCCCCGGCTTACATGATCCGAGATCGCGATCGGGTCTACGGCACCGTCGTCACACGCCGATTGCGTGCCATGGGCATTCGGGACAAGCCCACTGCGCCAGCCTCACCTTGGCAGAATGGCTTTGCCGAACGGCTGATCGGATCGATCCGGCGTGAGTGTTTGGACCACGTCATCGTTTTGGGCGAGGCGCATCTCCGCCGAATCCTGCGATCCTATGCGGACTATTACAACGGCGTCAGAACTCATCGAATCCTTGGACAAGGATGCGCCGGTCTTCCGCCCGGTTCAGCGAACCGGTGTGGTCAGTTCACGCACCATCTTGGGCGGACTTCACCACCACTACGCCCGTGTTTAGGTTTTCGGTACACACAGCCGCTACAGCAGATAGGCTTCTGAAGAACGGCATTTGTTTTCCTTCCATCGAAGTATAGCTGGTTGGCGACATGCTTTGATCGCAGACGGCAGTTCAGACGATCTGAATCGGGATATGGCTTTCAAGCAGCCGAGGCGGCCGGTATGACCTTGCCTGGGTTCAAGATATTCGTGGGATCGAGCGCGTGTTTCACGGCCCTCATCACAGAAACCGCCGGCCCATGTTCTTGCGACATGTATTTCAGTTTGCCCTTGCCGATGCCGTGCTCACCCGTAGAGGTTCCACTCATTCTCAGGGCGCGATCGACGAGCCTGTCATTGAAGGCTGCTGCAGCGGCTTGTTCGTCCGGTCGGTCGCGGTAGACAAGTAAAAGCACATGAAAGTTACCGTCGCCGACATGACCGCAGATGGGCGCGATCAATCCATGCTCCTCAATATCAAGACGCGTCTCATTGATGCACTCGGCCAATCTCGATATCGGCACGCAAACATCTGTCGGTTGTCCTTGCGCACCCGGTCTCAACGCCAGCGCGGCGAAGTAGGCATTGTGACGCGCTTCCCATAAACTCGACTTTTCCGCAGCCGTTTCGGCCCAGGCAAAGGTCAAATAGCCGATATCCTCCGCAATCGCCCTGGTAGATTGCACCTGTTCCCGCACGACTGTTTGCGAACCGTGAAATTCCATGAACAGACAATGAGCTTCAGGATAATCGATCTTGGAATATTGCCGACATGCTCGCATCTGAAGCGCATCCATAAGCTCGACACGTGCAATTGAAATTCCAGCATGCATGATCTCGATGACGGTTCTGGCGGCGTCATCGATCGAGCGGAACGATGCAACCACCACGCCAGTTGTTTCGGGAATGCCGTGGAGTTTGAGAGTCACCTCTGTGATGACACCCAGTGTGCCTTCCGAGCCGACGAGCAAACGAGTCAAATCGTATCCGGCGGAGGATTTCCTTGCGCGTCCGCCCGTCCTTATGACCGTCCCGTCAGCAAGCACAGCCTCCAGAGTCAGTACATTGTCACGCATCGTGCCATAGCGGACGGCGTTAGTTCCTGACGCGCGTGTTGCGACCATACCGCCGATCGAAGCGTCTGCGCCGGGGTCAATTGGAAAGAACAGTCCGGTATCCCGCAGGATTTCATTCAGCCGCTTGCGCGTTAAGCCCGGTTGTACGACGACGTCCATGTCGTCCGCATTAACAGCGATCACCCGATTCATCGTGGAGAGATCGACGCAAAGCCCGCCATGCACGGCAGCAACGTGGTCCTCTGCGGAAGTTCCCGTGCCGAATGGAATCAGAGGAATGTCCAGCCGTCGGCATGTTCGAACAATGTAGGCCACCTCTTCCGTCGTATTGGGAAACACCACCGCGTCCGGAGACCTTCCGAGAAGATGCGACAAGCCATGGCCATGATGGTCGCAAATGGCCGCGTTGTTGGTAAATCGTGATCCAAACCGGCCCGAAAGCTCCTGACCTAATCTGTCCAGACTGTCCGGGTTCACCTGATCTGCTCGAACGTTCATCGGTTTGCCACCGGCAGGGCAGCGTCACGAGAATCCGGGACCTGTTCGGCACTCGTTGCCAGTATTTGCCCGTCCATCCGCTTGAGCCAAAGCCCGGAGATTAGGGCTAGCGCCGCGCAGCCCGCCATCCACAGGCTCGGAGCAGCCAATGAGCCGGTCCATCCGATCAACAGTGTAGCCATAAGAGGGGTCAATCCCCCAAAAATAGCCAAGCTCAAATTGTACGAAATGGCGATACCCGTAAATCTCACTCGCGTCGGGAAAAGATCAGCCGCGATTACGCCAAACGTTCCATTCATCAAGGCGCCGCAACAGCCGATGATGACCATCAAGGTCACAAGATTTGCCGAATGCCCGGTGATCAGTTGATATGCAGGCCACGCGGCGATGACAAAGATGATCGTACCAAGCCTATGCAACCATCGACGGGGCATGGTGTCGGACAGCCATCCCACGAGGATAACGGTGAGTGAAAGAGCGGTCACGCCTGCCATAGTGGCATTCGACACCGAGGCCGGCTCATAACTCAGCATTCGCGTTAAATAGCCAGGCATTTGAACGAATAGCAGGCCGTTGAGCGTAGCGACAGACGAGATAACGCCAAACGAAACGAGAAGCTGGGGCCAGTAATTTGTGCAGACCTCGGCCGCAGGGGCTCGATAAACGTGATCGCGAACTCGATTGAACGCCGGAGACTCTTCGAGCGAACCTCGCACCCAATAGCTGATCACACCTAACACGCCCCCGATCAGGAAAGCGACACGCCAGCCATAAATTGCCGCTTCCGATGGCGACAAAGCGGTATGGATGCCTACGCTGACGCCAGTTGCGAAGACGACGCCCATTCCAGCCAGGCAGAAAAGAATGCCGCAGGCAAAACCCGCTCGGCGTGGCGCTGCTTCTACGACATACGTTACAGCTCCTGCGATCTCGCCCCCCAAGCAAAAACCCTGGATCAAACGCAAGGCGACAAACGCCAGCGTAGCTGCGACGCCACCTGTGGCGTAGGTGGGCATCAATCCCATTCCAATTGTCGTAAGAGACATTGCCAGCAACGACACCAAGAACACGTTGCGTCGCCCATATCGATCGCCGAAGTGGCTTAGTACAAAGCCACCAAGTGGCCTGACGAAATAGCCAATCGCGAAAATTGCATAGGTGCTTACCAGCGACACCAGGGCGTCACCAGACGGAAAAAATGCTGTCGAGATGTATTGGGCAAACACGCCGTAAACGATGAAATCGTAATATTCCAGCGCACCGCCCAGGCTTGAAAGGAAGATTACCTTCTTTTCGCTGTAAGTGAGCTGTGGCGCAGCAACTGCGCCCAATTCCATGGCTCGTCCGGTGGTCATGGCGTACTCCCTGCTTTTTTGATTGTGCGCTCTCAATATCAATTTCATTTTGAAAATATGTCAATATGAAAGTATGAGAAGCCGGCTCGGTTTTAGTCGGATGCCGTGTGCGCACTGCAACAAGATGAGGAGGATCGATGTCTTTTCTAATTCAATGCCGCTATCGGACGGGCGCAGCAGAGGAGCGCTTTTCCATCAGAGCCAAGCATCTCGAACACATGATAGCAGCGCTCCCCACCACCGTTGCGGGCGGAGCCCTTCTAGATCAGCGCGGTAGTGCAATCGGAATGTTTGTGGTGCTGGAAGCCGAAGACCGCGCGAGTGCGGAGGGGTTTATTTCCGGCGAGCCTTATAATGCTGCTGGCCTCTTCGAGACGGTAGAGATCTATGGGCTAAAACTAATGACGCCCGAGCCGGAGCCCAACTTCCTGGAAGCTGAACTCGTTCGACAGCGTCACGCGGATCGCAAAGCTAAAGGTGATGGTGATTTTGTTACGGAGTAACGAATTTCCGCCAATCGACATCATCGCCGAGGGTTGCCTCGGCACTCAGCATGAGTTTCTCAGTGAGGCGGCTGAGTTCGCTCCGCTCCGACGCCGACAAACCTGCGAGTAGTTTTTTTTCGATGGCTTTGGCCAGCGGAACGATCTGTGCGTAGGCGTCGAGACCTTTTTGACTCAGCCTCAAGACAACACGCCTGCGATCCTCCACGTCAACTCGACGGCTGATCAGGCCGACCGACGCCATCTGCGTAATCGCGCGCGTTACTTGAACCTGATCCATCGCTGTGCGCTCAGCCACCTCCTTTGCGGACAATGGTGCGTAACGACCGAGATTGGCCATTATTCGCCAACCAGGCACCGTCAACCCGTACTGCTCGCCGTACATACGTTCGAGGCAATGGCTTACGCGGTTGGCGACCACGGAACAACGATAGGGGATCCACGCTCGCAACTCCAATGATGCCAAAGGCTCGGCAGATTCGGGGGCAACGGCGTTAGGTTCGGAGCGTCGTTTCGCGGCCTTTGGCATGGTTTCCTCAGAAAGAACTGATCTTCTACAAAATGCAAAAATTCGAAGATGAAATCAATTAAATGACCTAAGTAGACAAAGCAATCGAACATTCAGCGATCAGAAAATTCGCCCAGGGAAAATGAAGGCATGCGTCCGTGCAATCATCTTTCCTCGGCTCCACGAGAATGTTCGTTGTTCGGCGGTTACTTTGCGAGAAAGTCCGCGGCTTCTATTTTTATATTGCAATAATTTCACAATGAAAGTATCGTCTTCCGAAACCTAGGGAGGATGAAAATGGGCGTTCCTATCGAGAAGAATCCAACAGCACATCACGATAATCCAGCCGGCACAGAGGGTATGGCGTTCGTCGAGTTCGCAGCCATTGACCCTCGTCCGATGGCGGAGTTGTTCGAAAAGTTGGGCTTCAGGCGAATTGCTGCAGTCGATGGTCGGGATATCTCGCTGTGGAGGCAGGGTGGTGTGGACATCGTGCTGAACGCGGACCCGCAAACCCATGGTGGCGCCTTTGCGCGCGTCCATGGCCCCTGCATCTCGGCGATTGCCTTTCACGTCAACGATGCCAAAGTCGCCTTCGAGCGTGCTGTCGAAATGGGTGCCGAGGCTTACGGGGACGAAAATGGTCAGCGCGTTGTCGACGGCCTTGCCCTGAGTGGCATCGGCGGAAGCCTACTCTACCTGATTGACGACGCGAGCGAGAGTTCGTTCAAGGCGAAGCTGTTTAATCTGCAGAACCCGCGGGAGCCGGCAGTTCCGGGTGTAGGCTTCCTGACGGTGGATCATTTGACGCACAACGTTCGGGCTGGCCAGCTCGATGTGTGGGTCGATTTCTACCGTCGTATATTCAACTTTAGAGAGGTGTTTTACCTCGACACCAAGGGCACAAAGACTGGGTTCAGAACCCGGGCAATGAAGAGTCCCTGCAACAAGATCTGTATTCCGGTCAACGAGCCGACCGATCCCCAGTCGCAAATCCAGGAATATATCGATCTCTACAAGGGGGAGGGAGTGCAGCATCTGGCTTTCTTGAGCAATGACCTGAACGAAAGCATTGAGGCGATTGCCGGCGCAGGAATACCAGTGCAACCAATCCCGGAGTCTTACTATGCCGGCGTCGACGCGCGCTTGCCTGGACATGGCCAGGATATGGCGCGTCTCAAGCGCAACGGTATTCTGATTGATGGCGAACACAATGACGTCGACGACAGTTGGGGCTTGCTGCTTCAAATATTCTCGAAAAACCTGATCGGGCCGATCTTTTTTGAGTTCATTGAGCGTCGCGACAACGAGGGCTTTGGCGAGGGAAACGCCAAGGCTCTGTTCGAGGCTATAGAGCGCGACCAGATCGAGCGCGGAGTGGTTGCGACGCAATAAAGTTCGCCACGCTCAAACCAGGCGGCTGCGACGGCGCCTTGGTTGTGCTGAATCGCGATCTGACATGCGCAAACACGTTCTGCGGATTGCCTCGTCGACCACGGCGATCCGATCGCGAGGACCGAGAGAATGGTTTCGGTGCTGGACACCCGCAACTCCGGCTGACAACACGCCTTTCGAGACAAGTTGGAGAGACTATCGATGTCAAATGCCCGCTATATCGGCCTTCCGAGAATCGAAGGCCAGTCGTCCCGACAAGCCCATGCGGATTTGCCCGAGGGTACGTTCGAGCGCGAATTGGGCAAGGAAGGCTTCTTTGGCCCCGCCTCGCATATGTACCATACCCATCCGCCGACAGGCTGGTTGTCTTGGGAAGGACCGTTGCGCCCGCGCGCTTTCGATCTTGCCGCTCTAAAGCGCACGCAACAAATGGTCTGGAACGCCGACCCAATCCTGCATAATGCACACGTCAAATTCCGCATGTGGCGGATTGACCGATCGATGGACTATTTGGCGCGCAACGCGGACGGCGACGAACTTCTTTTCATTCATCGTGGCAAGGGCGATCTGTATTGTGACTACGGGCACATGTCGGTCGAAAAGGGCGACTACATCTTGTTGCCGCGTTCGACGATGTGGCGCCTGGAGGTTGAGGAGCCCATGGCGGTTCTTCTCATCGAAAGCACCGACGGATCCCTGCGCACGCCCGACCGGGGACTCGTCGGCCGACACGCGCTTTACGATGAAGCGATCCTCGAAACGCCGCGGATCGACGAGGCGTTCAAGGCTCAACAAGACGAAAGGCAGTGGTGCGTACAGATCAAGCGGCGTGAGGAAGTATCGATCGTCACCTATCCGTTCAATCCGCTCGACGCGGTCGGTTGGCACGGAGATCTGGTTCCGGTGCGGCTGAATGTAAGGGATATCCGCCCGCTGTCGTCCCACCGGTACCACCTTCCGCCGTCGGCTCACACCACTTGGGTTGGGCACCGGTTCGTCGTTTGCACCTTTGTACCACGACCGTTCGAAACCGATCCGGCCGCGATAAAGGTGCCCTTCTTTCACAACAACGACGATTACGACGAGGTCGTGTTTTATCACGACGGCAATTTCTTCTCCCGCGACAACATTCATCCAGGAACGGTCTCACTTCACCCCTGCGGATTTACGCATGGGCCGCATCCCAAAGCGCTGCAGCGCATGTATGAAATGCCCGCAGCCGAGACCAACGAATACGCAGTGATGATTGACGCGCGCGACGCGTTGGAGATCGGTTCAGCGGCGAAATCGGTCGAATTGGAATCCTATGCTGAATCGTGGAGAACTTCGGACAGACTGGTAGCTCAGAGGGCCAAGCTTGCCAGGTGAGCCTGTGAATACCTGTGCCAAGCACCTCGCATACGGGCGAGCCTTGGCCAGGATCTCCTAACCGGCAAGATGTGGGTGGTTAAGGCCGCTCGATAGCCACCCACGCAGGCGTCAGCCGGAAAGATCCTCACATTGCGCGAGATTTGAGAAATTTTCGGTTTTCTGGGAAATCCAGGCCAGTGGCTGTCTGCGGCGCTCGCGGAAAAATGCATGTCCAAGACCTACAAGTATCGGCAATTCCAATACAGGCCGTCGCCCGAGCAGACCGGCACCCCGTTAACGCGGTATCCCGTGGTCGTGGTGGGCGCTGGCCCGATAGGTCTCAGCGCCGGGCTCGAGCTGGCGCCCCGTGGTATCCGGGCAATCGTGCTCGATGATAACGATACGGTTTCGCTCGGCTCTCGGGCGGTGGCGCACGCCAAGCGATCGCTCGAGATCTGGGACCGCCTGGGCTGCGTTGATCGCATGATCGCCAAGGGCGTGCGGTGGAAGGTGGGCAAGGTGTTTTTCCGCGACGCGCTGTGCTACCAAATTGATCTGCTACCGGAAACCGATCACAAGATGCCGGCGATGATCAACCTTCAGCAGTACTACGTTGAAGAGTATCTGGTCGACGAGATCGGCCGACGGCCCCACATCGAGTTGCGCTGGAAACACAAAGTCGTCGATCTGAAGCAGGCGCCCGACCACGTCGTTCTCACGGTCGAGAATCCCGATGGCGTCTTTGCATTACAGGCAGAATGGGTGTTGGCCTGCGATGGCGCCAACAGCGATCCGCGCCAGATGGTCGGCGCAGCGTTCACGGGCCAACGCTTCGACGATCGTTTCCTGATTGCCGACGTGGTGATGAAGGCCGATTTCCCGCCGGAGCGTTGGTTCTGGTTCGACCCGCCGTTCCATCGCCATCAATCGGCGTTGCTTCACAGGCAAGCGGACGACGTCTGGCGTCTCGACTTTCAGCTCGGTCGCGAAGCTGATCCCGAGGAAGAGAGAAAGCCGGAAAAGGTGATTCCCCGAGTGCGAGCAATGCTCGGTGATGCGCGGGAGTTCGAGCTCGAATGGGTCTCGATCTATCAGTTCGCATGTCGGCGGATCGACAAGCTGCGCCATGGTCGCGTGCTGTTTGCCGGCGACGCCGCGCATCAGGTCTCACCATTCGGCGGTCGCGGCGCCAATAGCGGCATACAGGACATCGACAATCTCGGCTGGAAGCTGAAGCTCGTGATCGACGGCGACGCACCGCCCGAATTGCTCGACACCTACGATGAGGAGCGGTCGGCAGCGGCCGACGACAATCTGCTCAACTCGACACGATCGACTGATTTCATTACGCCGAAGAGCGACAACAGCCGGCGCTACCGCGATGCCGTTCTCGAACTGGCGGCGGATCATGAATTCGCTCGCCTTCTGCTCAATTCGGGCCGTCTGTCGCGCCCAACACCCTACGCGACCTCGTCACTAAACACCCCGGACGAAGGCGTGTTCGCGGGCCGGATGTCGCCTGGTACGAACTGTGACGATGCGCCGCTACGCTACGGCGGCATCGACAGCTGGCTATTGAAGCTTGTGGGTGACGGCTTTGTCGTGCTGGTCTTCGGCGAGCGGCCCAAACTAGGCCAGATCGTCTTTGGCCGGGTCCGGGCAAAGGTCATCGTGGTGGGCCGCGATATCGAAGACTCAAGGGGCGTGCTTACGGCGCGTTTCGACGGCCGGCCCGGAACGACCTATCTGATCCGGCCCGACCAGCATGTCGCTAGAAGGTGGCGACATTTTGAGCCGGCGAAAATCGAAAAGGCGTTGGCGCGCGCGATGGCGGCCTGAAGGTAACGACGTGAATCTCAACACCAAGCCCAATATCGCTGATCCCGATGGCTTTTACCAAGAGCTAATTGATTCCCAGCGTCACATGAGCGAGCCCGAGGCCGAGCTGATGAACTGCAAGCTCGTGCTCATTCTTGCCAATCATATTGGCGATCGCGAAGTGTTGCGCGCGGCGATACGAAGCGCTGCCGCGCGGACCAAACAAGAAGAAAAGCAATAGTTATCCTCCAGCATTTCGGGTCGGACATGGCAGACGTAAGTGGAAGACTTAACGAAACACACGATCTGAATGGCCGCAGTTGGATTGACGCGGCCAATAAGCCAGATTGCCCGTTTCCAATTCAGAACCTGCCGATCGCGGTGTTCCGCCGGTCGGGTAGCAGCGAGCCATTTCGCGGCGGCATCGCCATCGGCGAATTTATCGTGGACCTGGCCGCGCCGTGTCTTTTGCCCCATCTTGGCGAAACCGCGCGATCGGCCGTTTCGCTGGCCTCTTCTCCCTGCCTGAACGCCTTTATGGCCGCGGGGCGCGCAGTCCAACGTAGCCTGAGGTCTGACCTGTCGCGGATCCTGCGGCACGATTTTCACGAAAGGAAGAACGTGACCGAGGCCCTGGTGGCGATCGATCAGGCGGAGTTCAAGATCCCATCTCAAATCGGCAACTTCTCGGATTTCTATTGCTCAATCCACCACGCGGCCAATGTTGGAAAGCAGTTTCGACCCGACAATCCGGTTTTGCCGAACTACCGGTGGCTTCCCGTTGGCTATCAAGGCCGCACGTCCTCGATCCTCCTCTCAGGACATGCGATCGGTCGCCCAAAAGGCCAGATCCGTGACGCAGATTCTTCCGATCCCATCTACGCCGCCTGCAGACGATTGGACTACGAAGCCGAACTGGGAATATTCATCGGCGCTGGAAACGCACTGGGAAATCCGATCGCGATAGAGGAGGTCGAGGACCATCTTTTCGGAGTTTGCATTCTGAACGATTGGTCTGCGCGCGACATTCAGTCCTGGGAATATCAGCCGCTCGGACCATTCCTCGCCAAGAGCTTTGCGACCTCCATTTCACCGTGGATCGTGAGCTTTGACGCGCTCGAACCTTATCGACTGCCTCACCGTCGGCCGGCCGGCGACCCCGCACCTCTGCCGCATTTGGCTTCGAAGCAGGACGAGGTCTGTGGCGCCATCGACATCAGGATTTCGGTCCATCTTCAGACCGCGGCCATGCAGGCGCACGATCTTGCGCCCGTTCGCCTGTCATCGTCGACCTATGCGGATTCATACTGGACGCTGGCGCAGGTCATCGCGCATCACACTTCCAATGGTTGCAACCTGCAGGCCGGCGACCTGATTGGCTCCGGAACGATATCGGGCCCGGCGCCCGACGCGCGCGCCTGCTTGCTTGAACTGACGGAGGGAGGACGATCGCCTGTGACGCTGCCATCCGGTGAGACCCGGGCCTTTCTGCAAGACGGCGACACGGTGATCCTGAGCGCTTGGTGCGAGCGGGAAGGTTTCGCTCGCATCGGCTTTGGCGAATGCCGGGCGACGGTGCAAGCTGCCGAATAGACTGCGAGGCGCTTGCGGGCGACGGAGGCAACGAATGAGTAGCGAACGGATATTGGCGGGATTCGTCTCGGCAGCGAGATTCGAGGATATCCCCGCGAGCGCGCACGTCGTCGTCAAGCAGATGATGCTGGCCGTGATCGGTGCGGGCATCGCCGGCTCATCTGAAGACGGTTGCCGTGAAATTCAGAATTATGTGTTGGGTTGGGGCGGCCATAACGAGGCGACCGTATTCTTCACCGACCGCAAGGCGCCGGCCCATTTGGCCGCGCTCGCCAATGGCATTGTTTGCCGCGCGCTCGACTATTGCGACGCGATGGCGCCGGGATTGCACATGGGGTCTTCGATCGTCCCGGTCGCACTTGCCATCGCCGAACGTGGCGGCGGGTGCAGCGGTCGGGAGTTACTTACCGCTCTCGCAGTTGGTGCCGAAGTGGGCGCGCGGCTCAACCTGTCCGAGGCGGAGTATCACGGCTTCGATCCCACCGGGGTCGCCGGCGTGTTTGCCGCCGCCGCGACTGCATGCCGCCTACGAAAGCTTCCGATCGACAAGACACTGCAGGCGCTGGCATTGGCGTTTAACCGGGCCGGCGGTAGCTTCCAGAGCAATGTCGATGGATCGCTCGCGGTGATCTGGCTTAACCAGGAACCGACCTGCCGATCAAGGAGGTCAAGGATCATGCGGGTCTTCACATTTCCTCATGATCGATAGCAGAGTGACCTACTCCTACCTTTCTCCAAGATGGATCTAGCGACTATCGTCGGTAACTTGAGACGGCGACATCTTCTCAGATGGCATTACCAGAATGAATCCCGTCGAGAACATCTTCCAGGAATTCGTTGACGCGATCCAGACCGCGAACAAAGCTGATGCGTTCGAGCGAGTCGCAACTCGACTAACGCACAGGCTCGGCTTCCAGCATTTTGCCTATCTTCGCATCACCGGCGAAACGCCAGTGCTGATCTCGTCCTATCCGAAGTCGTGGACCAGCCGGTATTTCCAGCTTGAATATCAGCAGCTGGACCCGGTGGTACGCAGGGCGCGTCTTGAACATACGTTGTTTAGTTGGGGAGGAGAGGCCTCAGCCCCGGCCGGAAATCGCGAGCAGCGCCGCTTCTTTGATGAAGCGAGCACCTTCGGGATCAGATCAGGTATCACCGTGCCCATCAGGGGTGGATTTGGACGGACGGCCGCGTTCACACTGGCGACCGGCGACCGGGAGGTTCATCCGGAGCGCCTCGTGGCCGACTGGAAGGACGTCGCGCAACTCATAGGTTTGTATTTTCATACTCATGTCGCCGTCAGACTTGACCTGCCTCCGACGGCGCAACCCGTGGGAAGTGAACTGACGCAGCGTGAGCGTCAGTGCCTCGCCTGGACTGCGCGAGGAAAGACTGTCGCGGACATCGCGGTCCTGGTCGAAATTGCGCCGCGCACTGTGGTCTTTCATCTGGAGAATGCGCGCCGCAAACTCGGTGCGGCATCCATTGCACAGTGCGTTGCAGAGGCGCTGCGACGCGGCTTGTTGTCCTAATCATCGACAGACTCTCATTCGTCCGAGAATCGAGAAGGCTTGGCGCTCGTAGCGCGCGTCAATGATATATTGTATTCCATCCAGAATGGTCTAGCGTAATCAGGTGGAGCGCGATCCACCTGCAAAATATGACAGGCGATCGCCAAACCCCTTTCTGGTCTGGAGGCCTCCCGATAACTTCAGGAGGTCGGCATGAATGCCATCGCACTTCACACCCCTCAATTTGGGCTTCATATGGATCTGCTCGCAGCGATGTATCGGCTGCGGCGGCGCGTCTTCAAGGATAGGCTTGACTGGTCAGTCTCCGTCTCAGGTGAGTTCGAGCTCGACGTTTTTGACGCTCTCGGGCCAACTTACCTCATTCTGATGACAGACGGTGGGGAGCCGGTGGGCTCGGTTCGTCTACTCCCGACCACGGGACCGACCATGTTGGCTGACACCTTCCCCGTTCTGCTTGGCGGGACGGCCGTGCCTCGCGACGAAAGAATTCTCGAAAGCTCGCGCTTTTGCGTCGATACCACGCTTGCCGCTGAGCAGGTGGGCAACGGTCTCAACCGTGCAACTTTCATCCTGTTTGCTGCCATGATCGAGGCCGCCCGTTGCGCGTGCGCCAACAGCATCGTGACGGTTACTGATACCCGGATGGAACGCATTCTGCGGCGAGCGGGCTGGCCGTTGCGACGGATCGCTGCCCCGCAGCAGGTCGGATCGACCATGGCGGTCGCGGGCTTCCTGGAAACGTCCGAACAAGCAGTTCAAAGGATGTATGAACAAGCCGAGGTGAACGGACCTGTGCTCGTGTCACCGGATCGTATCAGGGCGGCCGCCTGACCGCGCCTCGTGAGAAGCGTCTGGCAAAGGTCGTTTTATACGTAGATGCTCGCAGACCCACGACATAGTCGAGTGGTTTTGATCAATCTGACGCGGGGCGAGACGCCAGCTTCGGCCGGTCTTGCCGCGCGTCAGGTCAGTCTTTCATTGCTGCAGGCGGGATTGGAGATCTTCGGCGTCGCGTCGACCCTCATCGGCGAATGCCATCCGTTTGGGATTGAGGCTACTGAGCGGGATGGGCACTCGATGACGCAGCTGGACGGTGATGGCATTTCCATTTGGCACGATCGGAGGTTTACGGACACTCTGGCATCACCTGAAACTGGGATCATCTTTTTCGGAGGAAGCTGGCTCGAAGAAGAGATCTTCATTGCGGCACTGCAGGGCGCCCAGCGTGGATACGACGTCCGCTTGCTATCGGACCTCATCGCAGTGCGCGTCGAAACGGACCGATCGCTCGTTTTTGATCGGCTGGCGCTTCATGGCATCTTGCCAACAACGGTCCGGCAGACGCTGCTGGAATGGGCCGTGTGCCTGGACGATCCGCTTCTGAGGCAGAAGGTTCAGCTGCTCTTGTCGTGATCGGGCGCCGCCCTCGCGCGCTCCGGCGCCCGGTTCCCGGGCTCTCGTGAACCGAGCCCGCACGCGGTCTCGGCCTTGCGGCTTCGATCCCTGGCGCAGACCCGGAGCGCCGCGATGGCTGAACTCGCGATTTTCTGTCGATACCAGGCTGGCCGTGACGCCGACGCCAGGCGGTCTCAACCAGGCGACACCTCTCCTCTTTGCCGCGATGATCGACAGCCTGCGCGCTCTCAACGCTCGATCGATCATAACCGTAACCGACGTGCGAATGGAACGCATCCTGACGCTGCGTGCACGGAGTGCGTTCAATGGCAATCCGTCCAAGGAGGTAAGACCGAGCTGGCTCCCAACCGAGGGCCAGTGCTCAGACAGCCCGCGCGGATCCGTCTGAAAGTGGACATACGGCGCCGGTGTCGAAAGCTTGGCCCGGCATCATCGACACCCTTCGATGCACTGCCGATGCGCCATAGTCGTCATCATCGCCCGCGAAGCTCTCTTTTTGCCCCATAACATGACGGAGCCATCCCATGCGAGGTCGTGCAACGGCTTTCTCCGCGCTGCGCGGCCATATGGAAGTTGATCCTCTCAAAATCCTGCGGGCTTGCGCCACAAGGCGCAATCGCAATGGGCCATTCTGCGCCTTGAACGATTGCCAAGATCATCCGGTGGGACTTTTTTTGGGGGACCAAACAACAATGGCATATGTCGATGCCGCCGGCGCCAGACTTTATGTCGAGGAATCCGGCCACGGCTATCCAGTCATTTTCCTGCATGAATTCGGATCCGACCGTTGGCAATGGGAAGCCCAGATCCGCCATTTCGGCCGCGCCTATCGCTGTATCACCTTCAATGCCAGGGGTTATCCGCCAAGCGAGGTTCCCGAAGATGCCACCGCGTATGGTTGGGAGCTTGCGATAGAGGATGTCGCAGCCGTCATGCAGGCTCTCGCGCTCGACCGCGCCCACATAATCGGGCTGAGCATGGGCGGATATACTGCTTTGCTGTTTGGCTTGCGCTACCCGGAAAAAGTCAGTGCTATCGTCGCCGCGGCCGTAGGATCAGGTTCGCTTCCGTCACATCGTAGCGCCTGGTTGAAGGAGACCTCGACGCTGGCGCGGGCCTTCATGGAACGGGGGATGGACGCCATGGCCGAGAGGATCGCTCATGGACCGACGCGCATCCAGCTCAAATACAAGGATCAAAGGACGTGGCAGGCGTTTCTGGCGCATCTGCGCCAGCAATCGCCTCGGGGAATGGCAAACACAATGGTGCGCTGTCAAGCTTTGCGGCCGCCACTGCATGATCTGCAGAATCGATTGTCAAGCCTGAAGATACCGCTGCTGCTCGCGGTGGGCGACGAGGATGCACCCTGCCTTGAAACCAACTTGATGCTGAAATCGATGCTTCCCAATGCGGGGCTGTGGATATGCCCCAACACTGGGCATGCGATCAATCTGGAGGAGCCGGCTGCGTTCAACATGCAGGTCGAATGCTTCCTCAGCCATGTCGAACGCGGAAGCTGGCGTCGGGAATATCAATCACCCTCGAAGCCGCAGCTTCCGCAAAAATAGAACCACCGAACTGAAAAACAGGCCTCTTGAAGGGCGCTTCTGCGTCCTGTCAAGGAGACGCAGCATGGACGTTGATCTCTCGGAACGGGCGGCGGCGCGATTGGCGATCGCGGCCAGACGAAGCGGGGCCAGTGAGTCCGATCTTATTGAAGCAGCACTCGACCGCTTCCTCGCGTTAGATGATACGACTAGCGAAAGAGCCAACCTGTCGCGGCGGCTCGATGGAATGGCCCGCCAACTCGAACAACTCGATCACGATCTTCGAATCGTGAGCGAGACCGTTGCGCTTCACGCGCGATTTCATCTGGCTATCGCCCCTTTGGTACCGGCGGCAAAGTTGCCTGCTGCGTGCAGGCGCGGGGCAGAACGCTTCGAAGAATTTACCTCACAGGTAGACCAGCGCCTTCGCAGGCGCGCACCGCTCGTTCAGGAGCCGCTTGATCGGGCCGGAGCGGCCACACCAGCCGGTTCGGCAGGCGATCAACGACGGAGCGGGGTAACACCGCAGACGTCGAGAGGAGGGCCGTCAGGGCTCGATGCTCTGACCAGGTTCGGGAAGATGACAGGATCAGCCGCTGCCGTCCGGGAGGACGGCAGCAAAGGCAACTTTCCATGATGGTGTAGCCGCTTGTACCGAGCTTGCCGAACGCCACAAGAAGAGTCGAGACGGAGCGGCGATCGCCGGACCCCGTTCGCCACCCTGGCAGACGGCGACCCGGCCGGCGCCGGCCAAGCCTGCCGATATCCGCACCTTGCTGCTGCGGGTTTTTCTGCCGTTCGCAGCTGGCTACTACCTTTCATATCTGTTCCGGACCATCAACGCGCTCATCGCGGCTCCGCTCGCGCTGGAATTCGGACTTGGTGCTGCCGATCTCGGTCTGCTGACATCGGTCTATTTTCTGACTTTCGCTGCGGCGCAAATACCCATCGGCGTGTTGCTCGACCAGTATGGTCCGCGGCGCATCCAGAGCGCGTTGCTGGTCGTTCTCGCTATCGGTGCTGCATTGTTTGCTGCATCAGGCAATTACCTGGCGCTCCTGGCGAGCCGAGCCCTTATCGGCCTGGGCGCCGCGGCGGCCTTAAGCGCAGGCCTCAAAGCCCTTTTGCTCTGGTTTCCCAAAGACCGCCTTCCGCTCCTGAATGGATCGATGATCATGCTTGGCGCGTTGGGCGCGGTCTCGGCGACGGCGCCGGCGGAGCCGCTCTTGCGTTGGATCGGCTGGCGGGGCCTCTTTGGCTCCCTCGCTATCATTGCCGCGTGCTGCGCTTTGATCACCCATCTCGTTGTGCCAGAATCTGAAACGGCCGCAGCCAGCAAGTCCTCCGGTGGTCTCGGCAAAGTCTTCAGGGACGTGCGCTTCTGGCGGATCGCGCCCCTTTCGGCGACCTTGATCGGCACCGCATGGGCGCTTCAGGGCCTGTGGGCGGCGCAATGGCTTGCCGACATCGAAGGCCTCAGCCGGGCAGAGGTGGTGTGGTATCTGTTCATGATGGCTTCTGCACTTAGCGTGGGAGCGGCGCTGCTGGGTATTGCCGTCGACCGGTTGCGCCGGCGAGGCATCGGCCCGCAGGCCCTGCTGGGAGTAGTCGCGATCATCTTTGCTGTCGCCCAGTTCGCCTTGATCCTGCGATGGCCGGTACCGTCGTCCGTCACCTGGATCGTCGTTGCCGCCGTCGGCGCGACGACAGTCGTCGGCTATTCAATCCTCGCCGACTATTTCCCCAAAGAGCTCGCCGGGCGCGCCAATGGCGTGCTGAACTTTCTCCATCTCGGCGCCGCCTTCGTCCTGCAATACGCAACCGGCGTCGTGCTGCAGCACTGGACGCCACAGGCAGGGCGCTACCCCGAAATCGCCTATCAGGCAGCCTTCGCGATTAACGTCGGCCTTCAGATCCTGGCGGTCGCGTGGTTCGCAATCTCCTGGCTTGTATGGCGGCCGATAGGGACACATAGGAGGTCGTCATCCCGTTGAGTCGCCCGACGGGTTGTCAGGGCTCGGCCGCGGAGCGGCAGGATCATCTGGACCAGTTCGTGAACGCGCATGACCGCCGGAAGTGTTTCCCACGTGCAAGTTCGTCGCTCTTGTCTTGCGGAGGCATTTTTTTGGTGCCGCCCGCTATACGGCTCAAGCACCGGGCCGGACCCTTGGGGAGCCGAGCTCGATAAAAGCGATTGTCGCCATTCGGCCGGGGGCTCCCTGGCATCACGATGAGGCCGCAGCACGACAACCGCGGCGGCCGCCGTAAGGCGCGGCAGGTGATCTCCTGACCTCACGGAAATGGACTGCCCGCGCGGGCCGCACGGGCCTGTTGCGGTCGTCGGCACGTCCACGGGCACGGGGCCGACAACGTGGCTCCTGATATGAGCCAGCCGCCTTGCGGCTGGCGAATTCCTTTGAGGTCCCGTGTCGGCGCGGTGGGCGGCGCTCCCGTATAGCCCCGAACCGGCGGGCCGCAACCGCTGGGGTTCGGCCTAACTCCTCTCAGGTCAAAGCGCACATCCCCCGCGGTCCTCCGCTGTCGCTACGGCCGTTCCGGTGCGGCCCGCCTCGGATGTTCGGGGCTTCCCGGTCGCTCTTCGCCGCCCACCCCGCCTTCCGGGGGACCTGCGGGGGAGAAGCAAGAAGGGAGTTGATGATGGCCACGTCGGGAAACAAGCGCCGGAAAACCAAAGAGCCAACGCGCAAAAATCTCTATGACGAAGTCACCGCCAAGGTCATCGCCGATCTTGAAGGCGGAACGTTCCCTTGGGCGCAGCCGTGGGGCGATGGCTCGCACGCTGCCTCGCTTGGCCTGCCACGGAATGCGGCGACCGGCAGGCCGTACTCCGGGATCAATGTCCTGATCCTGTGGGGCCAGCTGTTTACCTGCGGCTTTCCATCGCAGAACTGGTTGACCTTTCGTCAGGCCGTCAGCCTTGGAGGCTCAGTCCGTAAGGGCGAGCATGGCGTTACCGTCTGTTACGCCGACAGGTTCATTCCCAAGCGCGATGCACAGTCCGATGACGGCGCCGGCCCGCAGCAAGGCGCGGACGACCTCCAGCCCGTGCCGTTCCTGCGGCGCTACACCGTGTTCAATGCGGCGCAATGCGACAACCTGCCGGAACGCTGCCTTCTATCGGCGCCGGCCCTGCCAGAACGACAAATCGTCCCGCAGGCCGAAGCGCTCGCCAAGGCGACACTCGCTGATATCCGGATTGATGGCGCAGACGCGTTCTATCGGCCCTCAGACGACACCGTCCATATCCCGCCGCAGCCCGCATTCTACGATCAGATCAATTTCTATCGAACCCTGTTCCACGAACTCGGGCACTGGACCGGTCACCCCGCAAGACTACGCCGCGACCAGACCGGCAGATTCGGTTCACCGCCCTATGCCTGCGAGGAGCTGGTCGCAGAAATGACCGCCGCGTTCGTCTGCGCGGCGCTTTCCATCAAGCCGACCGTTCGTCACGCGGATTATCTCGATTACTGGCTCTCGGTACTGCGCGCCGACAACCGGGCCATCTTCCGCGCCGCCGGCAAGGCCTCGAAAGCCGCCGACTTCCTGCTCGGCTTCCATCAACGACTGGCCGCCACGTCTGCCAATGCCGGGGAGGTGTCATGACCGCCCGCAAGGCCGGGACGAGGTCCATTCGGCAGCGGTCGTCGCGACCGATCAGGCCCTTCCCGCGAGTGCCGACTTGCCATCGGAGGCGGCGCATTTCTGCGTGCCCACTTCCGACCGCGCCGGCCGGTCTCAGCCATTCCCCCAACCGCAAACGGTCTCTCGATCTCGGGACCGAAGGAAGCGCCCACCCCGAGGACAGCGGGAGCGGAATCACGAGGCCGCCCGCAATCAACCCTGATCCCAACCAGCAAGGAGAGACGACCATGGACCTGCAACATATTCCCTTGAGTCAGCTTAAAATCGCAACCGTGAATGTCCGCCACGCCCGCAAGCCACCCGACGTTTCCGACATCCTGCCCTCGATCCGTGCGCGCGGTGTGCTGCAGTCGCTGTTGGTGCGGCCAAACGGCGAGGGTTTTGAGATCGTAGCCGGGCGGCGGCGCTATTTCGCGGTGATCAAGGTCGCCGAAGAGCAGGGGATGCCTTTGGATGAAGTCTGGCTGCCTTGCGCCGTTGCCGAGGCGGGTGACGACGCGGATGCCATCGAGGCGTCGCTGATCGAAAACGTCGCGCGCGCGCCGATGGACGAACTGGAAGAGTACGAGGCCTTTGCCAAGCTGGTCAAAGAAGGGCGGGGCGTTGCCGATATCGCCCGCACCTTTGGCGTCACCGAACGCTATGTGAAGCAGCGACTGGCGCTTGCCGGCCTCCACGGCAAGATCAAGGACGCCTACCGGCGCGGCGACATCGAGCCGGAGGATTTGCAGCTTCTGACCGCCGCAACAAGACGCCAGCAAAAGGACTGGTTGGCGGCCTATGAGGCCGCGAGCGACGTGGAGAACGATGAGGCCGAAGGCGCGCCGCGCGGCCATGAGCTCAGGCAATGGCTGTTCGGCAGCGACCAGATCGCAACCAGCGCGGCGCGATTTCCGATCGAGGACTATAAGGCCGAGATCATCACCGACCTGTTCGGCGAGGCCAGCTATTTTGCCGATAGCGAGGCATTCTGGGCTCTCCAGAACGCAGCCGCCTGCCGCCTGCGCGACGATCTCGTGGGGCAGGGCTGGCAGGTGATCGTGCTGGAACGCGGAGCCCGGTTCCAGACGTGGAAACACGAGGAAGCGCCGAAAGAGGAGGGCGGCAAGGTCTTTATCGAAATCCGCATTAATGGCGAGGTCGAAGCCCATGAAGGCTATCGCGTCCTTGGCGAGCGCAGACCGCGCAACGAGGCGGCCGGTGGCGGGACAGAGGCCGATGGCGGCGTCGAGGTGGCGACGAAAGCCGAACTCACCAAGGCGGCTGAGAACTATCTGGCCCTGCATCGCCACGCCATCGTCCGTGCCGAATTGCGCGACCATCCCGCCGTCGCACTGCGTCTTGCGGTCGCGCATGTCATCGCGGGCTCGGCGCTGTGGAGCGTCAGGCCCGAGCCGCAGCGTGCCGAAAAGGAGGCGATCGCCGGCAGCGTCAGCGCGAGTCCGGCGCAAGCCGCGTTCGAAGCCGAACGGCAGGCGGTGCTGCAACTGCTCGACCTTGAGCCGGGTTATCTCGGCACACTGGCGCGAAGCAACGCAGACCCCTATTGGGCGGCATTGGTGTTCGCGCGGCTGATGGCATTGCCGGACGAGACGGTGCTCCGTGTCCTTGCGCTCGCCATGGCCGAGACGCTGGCCGCCGGTTCGCCCCTTGTCGAGGCGCTGGGCGCGATCCTCAAGCCTTCGGTCGCACAATGGTGGACGACCGACGAGGTGTTCCTGGACCTTGTTCGTGACCGTGCCGCCGTCAACGCGATGCTGGCGGAAGTCGCAGGCCAGACGGTCGCCGATGCCAATGTTTCGGAGACTGCGAAGCTACAGAAGACCATCATCCGCGATTGTCTTGCAGGCACCGGGCGGCCGCGTGTCGACGCCTGGGTGCCGCGCTACATGGCGTTTCCGGTCAGCGGATATGTCACCGGAAAGAGCTTCCAGATTGCATCGCACTGGGCAAGCGTTAGCCATTTGTTTACCGTGTGAGCTGCCCTGACGATTCGGGCGCGGAGCCTTGCTCCGCGCCCGAATGCGCGAGTCCCTGAGTCGTAAAAGAGTCAATCGGCCCCCGCGAAATGTGATCGCGTGTGCGGGTCGCGACTCAGCCTATAGCTCGCCTGTGCGGTGCAGTGGGGCGAGCGGGCCGATGCCGAAAACATACGACGCAACCAAAATCGCCGAAGCCGGATTGGTGCGGACCTGCGTCAGCCAGGCGCTGGTCGGCCTGTCCGCATTGACGTCCACAGCTGTCCTGCTGGTGCAGGTTCTACCGCCCCTGCTCAAGTCATTTCCCTAAGAGGCCTTGCGCCTTCGCTGGCGGCCGCTGAGAGCTGGCGGCGCGCTCCACCGCAATAAGGTGGCTCCCCAAGAACCGGGCCTTGATGCAGCAGAGTGCTGCACCAAGGCCCGGCCTCTAGATAGGTCTACCGATCATCGACTGAAGCGACTGATAGCGACACCAGCTGGTGTGGATCCCGTCAGGCGGCAGCGACACGGTAGGAAAAAGAAATATCCGTTCGCGGGCTACTTCTTTTTCTTCTTGGCGGTCTTCTTCGCCTTTTTTGCCTTCTTCGCTTTCTTGGCCATACAGCCCTCCATGATTCCTCATATGGCGTGATCGCCCTGCGCAAGCCGGGAATTCGGCACACGCGACGTCAGTCTTACACGACAATCGTAAAATTGACACATCGCTGCGAAGGACGGCGCGGATAGCCGCATCCGCTTCGCATCGTTGCTTGGGCGCGCAAGGCCCGTGCGGTCCGATGCCGGCCGGTGGCGAGCGGCCCGACATGGCTTTGGCCGCGTTTGTCGCCGCAAGAGGCGCGCCTTCGATGCGCATACCGTTGCCCTCGATCCGGTCAGGATAAGGCTCGCAGCGTGCCGCGGTGACGCTCCATCACTCGGCATCGACCACGGCGCTGGCTCGCTGCTTTCGTCCGGTGCGGTGACGGCCACCGCGGTCACGGCCGCTGTCTGCCGTTTGGCCGTTGAGGACGATCTCCCTGCTTTGGCGTCACGACCTATGGGAAGCGTCCCGCCGATCGAAACCCTCGCTTGTCCGGTTTTTTCCCCGCCGCTCCCTGCCGGTCGCGGCTCCTCGCGGACCGCTTCGCTCTCAAAAAAACGGGCCGCTCGGGTGCGCCGCTGCGCTTCGCCCCAATCGGGTTCATCGGCGTTACGCTCCCCATCACGGTCACGCCACGCAGGGGATCGGCCCCTGCGGCAGCCGGCGAGCCAGTCACGTTCGAGCGTCTCTTGATCGACGCGGGCGTGCCCGACGACAAGCGCGCGCGGCTCCTCGCCGACGCCGACTGAGATGGATGCGATCGAACTTGCCCGACAAGCCGCCGCCCGACTGCATGCGCAGGCGGTCGCAAACGGGCTCGATCCGTGGCAGCCCTATGCTTTCGTGCGTGCTGAAGCGGAGCGGCGGGGAATTGATGTCGAAATCGCTGCTCCAGGCGCGGCCGTTCTTGACGGCGGCCGTGCGGTGTTCGTCGCGCGCGACGATCTCATCCTTCACGAGGACGCGGGCACACCATTCGAACGCGCATTTCTCGTCGCTCATGAAATCGGTCACGCGGAACTCGGCGACGACGGCGACCCCATACCGGCACGCGACGTTGACCCTACGCGCCCGGCCGAAGCTTCACCGGTTGGCCTTGACCGCGTCGTGGACTACGGCCGCAAACAGCGGCGAGAGGTCCAAATGGACCTCTTCGCTCGCGAGTTCTTGCTTCCGCGATCCGTCGCACGGCGCCTTCATGTGGAGGAGGGGCTTTCCGCGACGGCGATCGCCGAGCGGCTCGGGGCGCCGTTTGCCGTGGTCGCCCAACAGCTATTCGACGCGCTGCTTCTGCCCGTGATCGAACCGCCAGCGGCGGAAGAGAGTGTTTCCCGCGACCTCAATCCCGGGCAGATCGCGGCCGCCGCGCATCGAGGCTGCGCTTATCTGCTTGAAGCCGGGCCGGGGACCGGTAAGACGCAAACCTTGGCCGCCCGCATTGAAGGGCTTCTTGCCGACGGGATTGATCCGCGCCGCATCCTTGTTCTCACCTTTTCCAACAAGGCTGCGCGCGAAATGGCCGAACGCATCGCCGCCAAGAACAAGGATGCCGCCGCGGCTATGTGGATCGGCACCTTTCATGCGTTCGGCCTCGATCTCATCCGCCGCTTCCATCTCGAGCTCGGCCTGCCCAAAGATCCACGCTTGATGGACCGGACGGAAGCCGTCGATCGCCTGGAGGATGTATTTCCGGGGCTATGCCTCGTGCACTACCAGCATCTTTCCGATCCAACGCAAATCATCGCCGACATGCTCGCGGCGATCTCGCGCGCCAAGGATGAGGTGGTCGACGAAAAGCGGTACGCCGAGCTTGCGGAGAACATGCGCGTAGCCGGCGCGGGAGAAGCAGCCGCACGCGCGGCCGAAGTCGCTCTGGTCTACGACCGCTACGAAAAGCTCAAGCGCGACACGCATTGCGTCGATTTCGGCGATCTCGTTTCCCTGCCTGTGCGGCTTCTCGAAGCCAACGAGGCCATTCGCGCGCACCTGCAAGCCGAGTACGACCATGTTCTGGTTGACGAGTATCAGGACGTGAACCGCAGCAGCGTGCGTCTCCTCACCGCGTTGCGGCCAGACGGCCAGAACCTCTGGGCGGTCGGTGACGCCAAACAGTCTATCTATCGGTTTCGTGGTGCCTCGTCGTTCAACATGGCGCGCTTCGGGACGGACGATTTTCCGGGTGGAGAACGTGGGCGCCTCACTCGAAACTATCGATCGGTTGCCGAGATCGTCGATGCGTTTTCTGCCTTTGCCGCCAAAATGAAAGCAGGCGGGGGTGGCGGAGACCTCGCAGCGGAGCGTGACCGCGGCGGGCATCCGCCGGAACATCGCGCCGTCGCGACGCCTGCCCAGCAAACCGTGGCGCTTGCCGACGCGATCGAGGAAATGCGCGCTGCCGGCGTCTGCTATGGCGATCAAGCCGTGCTCTGCACCGGCAACGAAAAGCTCTCCACGCTCGGACACGAGCTGGAGCGTCTCGGCATTCCGGTGCTGTTCCTCGGTAGCCTCTTCGAGCGCGACGAGGTGAAAGACCTGCTCGCCTTTCTCTCGATCCTCGTTGATCGCCGCGCCATGGGGCTTACCCGCGTCGCTTGCGGCCCCGAGTTCACTATGTCCCTTGGTGACGTCGGCGCGGTTCTCGACCACTTGCGCGCCAATGAGACCGCCCCGCTCGTCTGGCTGAATGATATCGATTGTATTGCGGAGCTTTCGACCGACGGCGCCGCAGCGCTTCGCCGCCTGTCGGCTGCGCTGGCCGGCTTCGATGCCGGTGCGTCGCCGTGGACGGTGCTCGCGACGCTCCTTCTCGACCGGACGCGAATCGAAGCGCGCCTTTCGGTCTCGGCCGATGTCATCGACCGCGGGCGTTGCATCGCGCTCTGGCAACTCCTGAATTTTGTGCGCGCCCAGCCATCGGGGCGCGGTCAGCCGGTCGTGCGTCTGCTCGACGGGGTGCGCCGGCTGGTCCGTCTCGGCGACGAACGTGATCTCCGGCAGTTGCCCGCGGCTGCCCAAGGCATCGATGCCGTCCGGCTGATGACGATCCACGGGGCCAAGGGCCTGGAGTTTCCCGTGGTTCATCTGCCCGGCATGAACGCCGATACTCTACCGGGCAGCCCACGCGCGCCGGCGTGCCCGCCGCCTGACGGCATGGTCGAGGGTGCCACCGGTAGCGCACTTGACGTATTGCGCGAGGGGCAGGCGGAGGAGCAGGAATGCCTCTTCTACGTGGCGCAGTCCCGCGCGCGCGACCGCCTGTTCCTCTATTGCCCGACGCAAAAGTCCAACGGCACCAACCGCCCGGAATCCCCGTTTCTCGCCCGGATGGGGTCAGGGCTCGCGCGTAAATCGGTCACGCCGTCGCGAACGCTCCCGGAGGCGCCGGAAGACCGCGCGATCACCTGGACCTACGAAGGCAAGCTCAGCTTCACCGGCCCGCAGATGGCCCTTTACGAGTCTTGCCCGCGCCGGTTCTTTTACACTCACGTGCTTCAGGTCGGCGGGCGGCGCAGCATGACGGACTTCATGCGCATGCACGAAGCGGTGCGCGTGGTCTCGGACGGCCTGATCGCTGCCACCATCGCCGAAAGCGAGATAGAGGTTCACGTCATCACGGCTCTCGAAGCGGAGGGACTGGGCCGTAACGGCGATGTTGCCGCATTCCATTCGCTGGCTGTCGCAATGATCCGATTCTTTGCGGGAACGCGGGCGGGCCTTACGCCGGAGCCGCCGACGGCTCTGCGCCTCAGCTTCGGCGATCACGACATCGTCGTACGGCCGGACGATGTGCTGCTGGAACCGAGTGGCCGGCGAGTGCTCCGCCGGGTGAGGACAGGGCACCGCCGATCTGCCGAAGAGGACGATGTCGGCGCGGCCGCCTTCGTCCTCGCCGCCCGGCAGGCCTTTCCGGACGCCCTGGTCCAGCTCGTCCATCTCGCCGATCAGGACGTCTTTGATATCCAGCTCAAGCCCAAACCGCTGGAGGCGCGCAGGAAAAAGCTGAACGATTTCCTTGCGGCCATCCGCGCCGGGCGCTTTCCGATCGATCCTTCGCCCCGGACCTGCCCCGGCTGCCCGGCCTTCTTCATCTGCGCCTGCGCGCCGAACGGGACGCTGCGCAAAAAATTCTAGCACCGCATTACCGGTCGCCCTTTCCGCCGCCGATTGACAGGGTGAGAGCCCGGCACAGGGCCACGCTCAAACGGAAAGGTACAAGCGTAATGACCAATCACAATTCGTCCGGCCCCAATGAGGCCGACCATGCGGCGGAGGAGCCGATCGAGCACCTCCGCCACGCCGAGCGCGACCTCGAGAAGGCGCTCGAAAAGGAGCAGGAGGCCCGGCACGAGGTCGAGAAGGCTGAGGCCGAGGTGGCGGAAGCCATCCGGGAGCCGGAGCATCCGCGGGAGTTCACTGTCGAAATCCTCTACGACGGCGTCAAGAAGAAGTTCGAGGTGCGCGCCGAGGAGACGGTGAAGGCGCTGCTCGACAAGGCGCTCGCGGCCTTCGGCCCGCTGCCGAACCCCCACACGCTCTCCCTCTACAAGGGCGGCGACGAGCTGTCGGACTCCCAGACTCTCAAGGAGGCCGGCGTCAAGCCGCACGATATCCTGCTGCTGCGCCCCAGCAAGGTGAAGGGCGGAGCGTGAGATGATGTATCGACTCAACGGCGGAGTGCTTGAAGACACCTTCAAGCACTTCCGGGCGTGCGGCTGCGGCCGCCGCGAGTGCCAGGTCCTGTGGCTGAGCTCGTGGGACTCCCCGGAGCACATCACGAGGGTCGTGCATCCGCGCCATAAGGCGCACCTCGGCGGCTTCGTGCTCGACGACCAGTGGCTGAGCTACTTCTGGCTGGAGCTCGGCAACACGAACACGGGCATCCGCGTCCAGGTGCACACGCATCCCGGCGAGGCGTTCCACTCGCCGACCGACGACGAGTTCCCGATCATCCACAAGCCCGGTTTCCTGTCGCTCGTGATCCCGAATTTCGGGCTCGGCCCGGTCGGGTTCGGCCAGGCCTTCCTCACCGAGATCCAGCCCGACGGGCAGTGGCAAGAGGTCGCGATCTCGTCGCGGTTGGTGCTCGCATGACGCTCCGTGACGCCCTGGACCGCACACTTCTCCTGATGCGCGACGAGGTCCACGACACGGTGACCGACGACGAGCTGATCGCGGCGCTGACGGGACTGCGCGTGGCGCTGGTCGCCGATGCCGCTAACATCGCCTCTCATTCGGCCCAAACAGCATTCGTGACGGCGGCCATGCTGATGGCGCGGTCCGGCCATCACGTGCACCTGATCTGTCCGCCGGCCGCCTTGGTCGGGCAACAGCCCCCGCTCGGGCGGGGTGACCTCGTCGAGGAACTCGCGCGCGCCGGAGCCGACCTGCTGCCCGGCTACAGCTTCGCCACCGGAGCGCCGGTAGGCGAGGTCGACATCGCCATAACGCTTGGCAATTCCGAGATTTCAGTGCGGGCCGCGCGCCTCATTCGATTGAACGCGAGGCCGTGGAGTGGCCATCTCGGCGACCAGACCGCCAGTAATATGTGGGACGGCGGCTTGTGGCCCTTGGGCGGCATGGCGGCGGCCGGGCTGGCCGCCGCGGAAGCGTTCAAGACGTCGATGCGCACGCTCGCGCACGCCGCGCGCAACCCCGCGCGGATGGAGACGGTGTTTGCGCCGGCCACCAACGTCGTGTTCGCGCTCGCGCCAGAGGGAACGCCCTTCGTCAGGCAGCTCGGCACCTTCGATTGCATCAGCGGCGGCGCCATCATCAATGCGATCCTCTACGCGCTGGCGCGGGTGCCCGGTGTCGAGGGCCGCGCCCGCGTTATCGAGCCCGACACTACCGACACCAGCAATCTCAACCGCTACATGTTGCTGCAGCGCTCGCGCCTGAAGGATGACAAGGCCCACGACCTTGCCACCATTCTCACCGGCTGCGGCCTGGCCATCGAGCCAGTTCCGAAACGCTACGAGCCCGCTCAACTGCCGTCGCTGCTACCGCTGGCGGCGTCGGTCCTGGTCGGTGTGGACGATATTCCGACCCGTTGGCTTGTCCAGCGCGCTGGTCCCGACTGGCTTGGCGTCGGAGCCACGACGCACTGGTCCGCGCTGGCGTCGTTCCACGCGGACGGGCTGGGATGCGCCCAGTGCCTGCATCCCACGGACGATCCGGGAAACGCACCGATACCGACCGTCGCCTTCGTGTCCTTCTGGGCCGGCCTCCTTACGGCGAGCTATTTCCTCCGGCACCGCGCGAGCCAGACGATCCCGGCCAGCGAGCAACAGATCTATCTGACAGCGCTTCGGCCCGAACACCCGTCATGGTCGGCGGTCCCGCGGAGGCGTGGTTGCCCGTCTTGCGCGGCGCTTCGTGCGCCCGTTCTCGACAAAAGTGCGCAGCGCTCGCCCCATACCCGTGCCGGCGGAGCAGTTTTTTTGGCCGCTCGCTTTCCGGTTTGCCCCGCCGGCACCGATTGAAAAGCAGGGGATTGGCGATCGGATGCCGGCGCCAACAGTTTGGGGCGGCGCTGCAAGGGCCTACAATCCCTAGCTTAGGCCCGGCAGAAGTGGCAACCTTTAAGGGGGGCAAGAATGCGGTTTCTACACTCTGCCGACTGGCAAATCGGCAAGGTCTTCAAACAGTTCGGCGCCAAAGAGGAAGCTTTGCGTCAGGCACGCCTTGCCTCCATTGAGCGGCTCGGCGAGTTGGCGCGCTCGCACGGTGCGGGGCACGTGCTCGTAGCCGGGGACGTCTACGACAGCGAGGCCCCAAGCCCGATCACACTGCGCGCGCCGATCGAGCGCATGAAGCTCTTTCCAGACATTCGCTGGCACCTGTTGCCGGGCAACCACGATCCGCACCGCCCGGAGGGCGTTTGGGACCGCGTCGCCCAACTCGGTCTGCCTGGCCATGTTCATCTGCACCTTGCGCCCAAGGCCGCGCAGATCGACGAGGGCGCGTTCCTGTTGCCGGCGCCGCTCTGCCGCAAGACCGAATTCGACGACGTGACGGCGTGGATGGATTCCGCCGCGACAGCCGAGGGCGCGTTGCGGCTCGGCCTCGCACACGGCTCCGTCGTGAACTTCGGGCAGGAAGGCGAAGCCACCAACCCGATTGATCCGGCGCGTCCGACCCGCGCCCGCCTCGACTATCTGGCGCTCGGCGACTGGCATCGTACCCTGCAAGTCGGCCCCGCCGCCTGGTACGCCGGAACGCCCGAGCCGGATCGCGCCGGTCGCCAGGAGCGCGGCACGGCGCTGCTCGTCGACATCGCTGCCCCGGGAGCGCCTGCGTCGGTGACGCCCCTCGTCACCGGGACGTACCGATGGATCACGCACAGCGAGCATCTTGCCGACGCCGCCGGCCTTTCAGACCTCGACCAGCGCCTCCGCAACGAAGCCGATCTCGCGCGCTCCATCGTGCGTCTGCAGCTTCAGGGATCGCTGCCGGTCACAGCCTACGCCGAGTTTCAGCGGCGCTTGGTCGATCTTGAAGCCGCGGTTTTTCATCTCGACGTCGACCAAGAAGAGCTCGCCGTGCGACCCACGCAAGCCGATCTTGAGTCGATCGACTTCGACGGTGTCCTCGCGCGAGCAGCCGATCGGCTCAGGGGTGTCCTGGATGATGCCGGGCAGGCGCCGGATATGCGTCACCGCGCCGAAGAAGCTCTCGTTGAGCTGTACCTCCGCGTAGCAGGCAAGAACGGCAAGGAGGCGGCGTGATGCTTATCAAGGCGCTTTCCGTCGAGGGAGTTGGCCGGTTCGTCACCCCGATGCAGGTGGATGGCTTCGGCGCCGGCGTCAACGTCCTCGCCGCCGGCAACGAAATCGGCAAATCCACCCTGTTCAAGGCAATCCGGACCTGTCTTTTTTCCCGGCACGACAGCAAGAATCAGGACATCCGCGATCTCGGCTCCGAGGGCAGCCAGTTGCCCGCGACGGTGCAGGTCACTTTTGAGCAGGACGGGTACGCCTATGTGATCCGCAAGTCGTTCTTGCGGTCGCCAAGCGCATCGCTCACCGAGGACGGGCGGGAGATCGCGCGCTCCAAACAAGCGGACGAGGCCATATGGGATATCCTCGGCGTGAGCCCGGGCAGCGGCCGCGCGCTCGACGACGGCGCCTTCGGCCTCTTGTGGGTCGGGCAGGGCGCTTCCTTCGCCGCGCCGGTTCCCGGCGCAGGCGCGTCCTCCGCGCTGAACACCGCAATCGAATCCGAAGTCGGGGCATTGATTGGCGGCGAGCGCGCACGGCAGACGCTCGATGCGATCAACGACGAGATCCGGCGCTATCTCACCGATTCCGAACAGCGCCCACGCGCCGACGGGCCGTTGCAGCGGGCGATTGCCGACGCGGAGCGTTGGCGCACGATCGAGGCTGAAAATCGCACCAAGTTCACCGCCCTCGAAACCCAGTTTCACGAGCTCGGACAGCTCCGCCGTCGCCACCGCGACCTGACCGACCCTGTGGCCATCCAACAAGCCAGTACGGATATTCTGATGGCCAAGGAATCTCTTGCGAACGCACAGTCTGCTGCCCAGGAGGTTCGCCGTCTTGAGGCCGAGGAAACAGGAGCCAAACGCGGCCTTGAAGCCGTTGCGCAACGGCTCAAGCAACACCGCGACCTCACCACGCGCATCGATGCCAATCGCGCGGCGGAATCCGCACTCGCCCGCGAACTTCCGCAGCACGAAGCCCGTGAGCAGGAAGCGCGCGCCGGTCTCACGCGAACGCAACTTGATATCGCCGGAGTAGACAAGCGGCTCCACGCACTGTCCACCTGTGAGCGGCAGCTGGAACGTCTCGGCGCCGCGGTGCTTCGCGCCCAGCGCAAAGACGAGCTCGCGCGCCAACTAAAAGTCCTCGAGCGCACGGCCGAAGAGCTGCGCGAGACGGACGCTCAGCTTGCCCAAATCCGGGTCAAGCCCAAGACCGTCGAACGGCTCGACGAGCTGGAGCGGCAGATCGCTACGCTAGACGCCCAATTGTCGGCCGTTGCCGCCCAGCTTGCGGTCGAGGTGAAGCCCGAGGGGGCCGGACAGGTTCGAATCGGCTCCGCTCGCGCCAAGGGCGCGTACAGCGCGGCGATCGTGGCGCCCACCAAGATCACCGTCGGCGATCTAGCCATCATTACGGTCACTCCCGCGGCGCAGCCGCGGCAGGAGAAGCGCGCCGAATACGACGAAGAGCGCCTTACCATTCTGAAGGGCGCCGGCGTCGACACAATCGCCGAGGCGCACGCGCTTCCGCTTGCCGACGAATGCCGAGATCAGGGAGCGACAAATGGGGCTCGCTCAGGAGCGAGTAACCGCTGAGGCACGCCGCGAAAGCCTCGATGAAGCGCTACGCCAGCAACAGAGCGCACTGGAAGCCGCGCTTCAGGCTCGCAGCGCGGCGGAATCCAAGCTTGAGGTTCTGCGCAATCGAATTGCCGAGGACGTCGCGCTCTGCCCGGATGCCGAGCGGCAGGCGCGCGAAGCCGCGCTGGCGAACCAGGTCACGGATGCAGAAGCGGCATATCAGATTGCTGCCGCGACCCTCGCCGCACGGCGGCAGACGGCACCAGATGCAGACGAGATCGAGCGTCGGCAAGCGCGCCACGACCGGCTTGAGCAGGCCCTGGCAAATCGGAATGACGAGCTTCACCAGCTCGCACGCGCCATCGGCCGATTGACCGGCCAGATACAGACCGCCGGCGGCGACGGCGTAGGTGAGGCCCTGGCCGCCGCCGAGGAGCAGCGCGCGATTGCCGAGCGCCAATGCGCGCAGCTTCAGAAACGTGTGGCGACGCTCAAGCTACTGCGCAACACGATCTCAGCCTGTCTCACGGAAGGACGCCAGCGCTACTACGAGCCAGTACGGCGGCACTTGCGGCCGTTCCTGAACGACCTATTCCCAGGGGCCGAACTTGAACTCGGCGACGGCTTTGCCGTCACCGGCATCAGGCGGGATCGGCCGGAGGCATTCGACCGCCTCTCCGACGGCACGCAGGAGCAAATTGCCGTTCTTGTCCGTCTTGCCATGGGCGCGATGCTTACCGAACGGGGAGGGACCGTCCCCATCATTCTCGACGATGCTCTCGTCTACTGCGATGACGACCGGATTCAACGCATGTTCGACGCGCTGAGCCGCGCCGGCAAGCATCAACAGATCATCGTGCTCACTTGCCGGCTGCGCAGCTTCGGTTCGTTGGGGGGCCGTACGTTGCGTCTTTCCGACGCGGTCGCCGCCTGAGGAATTTTGCAAGGAAGCAATGGCGAAAATCTCCGTCCAGATCGGCGAATTGCGTTTCGCCTCATAAGGCGCAGCCGAGGAGCATTTTCGCCAGATGCTCTACCGGCATCCCGTCGGGAGCCGCATCCCCGCACCGGACGCCACCGAGCTGGCTCCTGGAGAGCGACATCCAGAAGTCTCAGACAAGGTTGGCATTGGTGTCGACTAGCGATACATGGAAATGTGTGAGGACCGACGGAGTTGCTACCGACTTCTCATTCGGATCCTGCTTAAACGGCAAGGCCCTGCCGCATGTTGCTGAGGCGATTGCCGCGCTTCGGGCGGAAGTTGCCGAGGGCATCCTGAAGACAAAGCGAGACTGGTTTCGCGAAATGGGGACATGGAAGGCAAGGTCACGTGCGCCACCAGAGGCAGGCGCATTGGCCTCGAAGAGGCCGCATGCCGGTCACGCAGAGCTACGCACCTTTAGGACGCTCGCGATAGCCTTTCTTACGCTTGCGGGCTGCAACCACTCTCGCAAAACTCTCTACGCGCTACGCTGAACGATCAGTCACTGCGGCACAACCGGAGCCAGTGGACCACTGACAAGAAAATTACACAAAGCTTATCAGTTGGTCGGACTGTTCCATAACATTCGATCGACGGATGTTCGCGACCGTCTCGCTAACGTTGCGGACCTCTAGGAGGCTGCTAGCGTCTCAATGAATTCTTCCAGCGACGGCTGAGACGCCTTCTGCAATTTGTGAAGATCTTCAGGCTTTAGATTGGTGTAGCGCTGTAGCATTCGCCAATCTTTGTGGCCCGTTACCAGCGCCACTTTTTCAATGGGGAGTCCTGCCTCAAACAACCGACTTGTACCTTCGTGGCGAAGGTCATGGAAGTGAAGGTCGTCAATCTTCAATTCATTGCACGCGCGCGTAAACGCGGCGCTGACAGATCGATGATTGTGTGGGAAGAGTCGCCCTTGACCTCGGGTGATAATCCGCTGTTGCAGCAAAATTTCCCATGCATCATATCCCGTCAAATTGAGTAACGGGACCTTTTGATGGTTGCCGATTTTGTGTCGCGGATCCTTTCGGTCGCGAAGTAAAACGAGCCGCTTCTTCGTATCGACGTCAGGCCACTGCGGTAGACATATCTCTTCCTGACGCATTGTCGTCGCGATTGCATAGCGGACGATGCGACCCATTGGGATCACTTGGCGTGGATTGGTTTCAAAATAGTCGATGAGCTCATCGATTTCGTCTTGTGTCGGTCGGCGGTCGCGTTCGACGCCTCTACCCACAAGGTCGAGGTGTTTCAACGCAATTCGGGCTAAGCGGACCTCCTCAGCCGAGACTTCGACTCCATGAACGGCGGCTGCGTGCGAAACGATCGTCCGAATGAAAGACAAGTCGATCGCTAGCGTTGCGGGACCGGCGCCTTGTTTCGCGCGCTTCCTTCCAAATTCGATCAATCGCTCACGATCTAGCCGAGGCAGCTTTACTGTCCCCAGCTCGTCCTTGAGGGCTTCCATGACCGCGGCCTTCGAACGGCGAGGGGGCTTGCCGACCTCCCGCATATCGTTGTCGTGGAGATCAATCAGGTCGCCGAACGTCCGGACGTTGCGCAGGGCCCGGGGCTTGGAGGAGCCGTTACGGTCGATATTGCGCTCCATTTCGAGCGCCCATTCTTCTCCGTCCTTGCGTCGTCGGAACGTCTCGGCCACATAACGGGTCTTGCGGCGGACCTGGACGCGCCAGTTTCCCGATGCCAACTGAGTGAAGGTCGCCACGCGTGTGCACTCCGGCTTTCGTGTGCACTATGTGTGCACCGAGAGGTCAAAACGGGTACAAACGTGTGCAACCTCGTCTAGTTTGGAGTGCACACGTTCTTCTTTCATCCCATTGAGAGTGTAGGGTAAATCATTGGAATCGCAAGATTATCGTTTTTCTGTGGCACCCATGATGGACTGGACTGACCGACGCTAGCTGACGATGGCCGTCGCTGGATAGAATTTGACGGACGGCCAAGCCCCAAAGGTCGATCCTGCGTCGCTGAGGTCGTGCGCTCACTTCTGAAAGTAAGAAGCTGAGTTGCAGTTGCAGAGGGACGCACGGCAATGCATGTCCATGGCCGAGCGTGCAGAGGCGCCCTCCGATATCGTCGCGATCTCGAAACTGAACGGCGACTTCAGAAGGTAACTACGGTCTCGCCGTTGGCGCTTTCTTGTACTTGCGTTCGCTGAGCACGAGTCGAGGCAATTCTTTCTTCCAGACAGGCTTGATATCGGTCGTCACTTCGGCGCTCCCAGTTTTGATTGGCAAAGCGGGTAAGCGCGGGTGCAGTGGTAGTGACCGGCTGAAAGTCAGTCCTCTGAGATCTCCCTATGAAACTTGTCCGCTCAGGCCCATTTGTGCGCCCCCGCCGCTGAGCCACATCGATCTCGTGGCGATCAGCAGTGGCTTTGTGCGCTCCATCCCCTTTTTTGGACGATTCCCGTGATACATAGAATTGGATGACCGACACTTTCGATAATCGGCATGACCACCTGCCAGCCGAGCTCCGTGCAGCGCTGGAAGAATTCGGCGCATGGTCCCAACGGCAACTGCTCGTTGAGCAGAACGAAAGCACGCCAACAGGGCCTCTTTACCACTATACGAACGAGGAGGCCCTACTCGGGATATTGAGCAAGCAGCAGATTTGGTGTTTCCGACATCTGCACCAGCGCGACAAGACCGAGTTCGAATACTCCTTGCAGATTGCGCGCGAGGTGAAGAGGTCGGTCGGTTGGTCTAACGACCCGTTCGAGCGCAGCGTCTGCACCGGCTTGGACGATATGCTGGAGGTGAACTCTATCGTGGACGCGTTCGAGTTCTACATGTTCAGCCTGAGCAGGCACCGCGACGATCGTCAGCAGTGGTTGGAATATGGTGCTAAAGGGCTCGGCTTCGCAATCGGGTTCGCGCCGTCATTGCTGCAGCCGGACAAGGACACGCTGAGCGACAAGGCGAGTGAGAATCTCCACGTCGGCCGCGTAATCTACGGTGACGAGGCAACGAGGGCGCGCCACAGGCTTGTTATGGAGAAAGCGGCCGACATTACCAGCCGATACGGCAAGGCCAATATTGAAATGCCCAGGGACAAAGAACTGTTGATCCAATTTCTAAACGCTATGGAAAAGGAAGTCATTGCGTCGCAACTAGTGTGGAACTGCCTGACGGCAAAGCATCTCCAATACGAAAATGAACGTGAGGCTCGATACGTTATCATGAACGTCCCGGGCAAGTTCGATGACATCCGCAAGTCGTTCCGAGACAAGGACTACGTCGAGGCGGACCTTCCGCTGAAGGAGCCTGGCAGCATCAAGGAAATACTCGTTGGACCGTTGGCGCCCCCTAAGGCGGAAGCGATGGTCGCAACCTTGCTCAAGGATGTTGGCTACCCGGAGGACATCCCGATCTGCAGATCGGCGATCGCGCTGTAGCTGCCGCCACCTCCCGAATAAGCGTAGTGAGTTCTTGTTGGCCGGCTGTAGGTCCAGTCCGAGCTCCCGAAGAGGCCAACCGCTACTGCGTCATAGCCCGTCAAGGCGCGCGCTAGAGAGCCGCGGTTTTTCCTCCGGCTGCCCCAGGAATAACAGGGCCGGCATTCCGCTCGCCGCGCGGGTGCTCGACCCGGAGAAGGATAGAGTTCTTGCAGAAGGTTGGCTTCTCGAATCCCGACTTCTGCGATCAAGGGTTGGGGCAGTTTCAGGGTAGGGCGGCCTCGCACCGAGCTTTCTTGCACTTGATCAGCCGGTCGATTCCCTCGCGCAGCGAGTTTTCCAAACAGCTCAGAAATGCCCGGAAACAGCCGGATCAAAATGGAATGGGATTGCAAAACCGGATGAGAGATTTCAATGGTTTAGCCCGAAAGCTGTTGTGCTACCGTTACACCATTCCCCAAGGAATTTCCGAACAAATTCAACTATTTAGTGAACCGTCCGGCAGGGCCCCGCGATGCGGTGACAGCAATTCGCCAAGGCCTCGTGGTGGCGCCGTTCTACCCGCTTGATGGCGGGCTTGGCAAGCGTGCTGCAGCGCTGTGGCCCCGGCGGCTTTCGCTTGGATTTGGGGTCGTTGCCTTCGTGGCGAAAGCCCGCGGCACGCCGAGACCGCCTTCGAAAATCCGGAATGCGCCATCGGCCCGCGCGTTGCGCCCGCCTGCGTCGTGGCGCTGAGCGGCATGCTGCCTGCACGCGAGGCAGCGCCGCTGATCGACAAAGTATCTAGCGATCGCGCGAGCGGCGACTGGCGGCCGCAACTTGCCGATGCCAATCGACCATGCAATGCTGAATGGCCAACAAGAGGGGGGAGCGGCAGGGCCGACACGGCTCGCGCGTATCCCGGCTGTCAAAAGCCTGGCAACGGGTGGGTCGTTCTCGGAGACTGTCAGATGAAATTGAGGCATATCATCGGGCTGCTTTGCGCCGCCGCGATGTCGGCTGTGTTCGCGGGCGAAGCCGCAGCGCAGGACAAGACGGTCAAGATCGGCGCCATCTTCCCCTTGAGCGGCAATGCGGCGAGCGCCGGCATCCATGCCAAGGCCGCGATCGAGGTCGCGGTCGACATCATCAACAATGCGCATCCCGAGTTTGGCGATTTCCCGCTGGCGAAGAATGCGGGACTCGCCGGGCTCGGCGGCGCCAAGCTCGACGTCGTGTTCGCCGACAACCAGGGCAGCCCCGCTACCGGCCAGAACCAGGCGCTGCGCCTGGTCACCGAGGAGAAGGTGGTCGCGCTCACCGGCGCCTATCAGTCCGGCATCACGCTCACCGCGAGCGCGATCGCGGAGAAATACGGCATTCCCTTCGTCAATGGCGAGTCGGTCGCCGCCAACCTGACCGAGCGCGGCTTCAAATGGTTCTTCCGCACCACGCCGGTCGCAACCGACTTCGCCCGGATCTATTACGACTTTCTCGCCCAGATGAAAGCGGCTGGCGTCAAGACCGACAATGTCGCCGTCGTCCACGACAACACGGAGTACGGCACCTCGGTCTCCAGCGTGATCGCCAGCGTGTTCAAGGAAAAGGGCCAGAACATCGCGCTCGACATCGCCTATGGCGTGAATGCCACCGACGTGCAGAGCCAGGTGCTTCAACTCAAGGAGAAGAAGCCCGACGTCGTGATCATGGTCGCCTATACGTCGGATGCGATCCTCTATGCCAAGACCATGCAGGCGCTCGACTACAAGCCGCCGATGATCATCGGCGACGATTCCGGCTATTCCGATCCGTCCTTCATCAAGGCGGTCGGCAAGATTTCGCAAGGCGTCTTCAACCGCTCGTCCTGGAGCGTCGGCCCGCCGGGCTCGCCGACGGCAATCATCGCCGAGATGTACAAGAAGAAGAGCGGCGACGATCTGGACGACACCGCCGGGCGGCAGATGCAGGCGCTTTTCGTGCTGGCGGACGCGATCGACCGCGCGGGCTCGACCGATCCGGCCAAGATCCAGGCGGCGCTGCGCGCAACCGACCTCAAGCCGGATCAGCTGATGATGGGCTACAAGGGCGTCAAGTTCGACGAGAAGGGCCAGAACACGCTCGCCTCGGGCGTCATGATCCAGCTCCAGGATGGCGAGAACTATGTCGCGGTCTGGCCGAAGAGCGCGACCACCAAGGAGGCGGCCACGCCATACAAGGGCTGGTAGTCTTTAGGCGGCCATTGCGCGCATTTTTGCAGGAAGCTTTGCAGGAAACCCGCCACATCGGAACCAGACGCGGCGCATGTCCCTTGTTCTTGTCCAGGTGATTGTCGGCGGTCTGCTGCTCGGCGCGGTCTACGCGCTGTTCTCCTCGGGCCTGACGCTGGTCTGGGGCATGATGAACGTCGTGAATTTCGCGCACGGCGATTTTGTGATGCTCGGCATGTACGTCGCCTATGTCGTCTACACGCTGCTCGGCGCAGGACCCCTGGTCGGCGCGCCGCTCGCGATGCTGGTGCTGGCGACGCTCGGCGTCCTCATCTATTTCGCGCTGATCCGGCACGTCATGAAGGGGCCGATGCTGGCGCAGATCCTCGGCACCTTCGGGCTGGCGTTGCTGCTGCGCTACTCGGTGTTCTGGTGGTTCGGCGCAAACTTTCTGACGCTGCCGGAAAACCTGGTCGGCGGCACGCTCGACCTGTTCGGCATCCGCATCCAGGCTTCGCGGCTGCTCGCGGGCGTGGTCGCACTCGCCGTGACGCTCGGCCTGCACTGGCTTCTGACCCGCACCTCGCTCGGCTCCAAGATGCTGGCGGTCGCGGAGGATTCCACCGCCGCGCAGCTGATGGGCATCCGCCCCGACAGCATGCAGGCCGTGGCCTGGGCGATCGCCGCCGGCGCCACGGGGCTCGCCGGCGCGCTGATCGCGACCTTCTTCTACATCGTGCCGACGGTCGGCGAGACGCTCGCCATCGTTGCCTTCGTCACGGTGTCGCTCGGCGGCTTCGGCAGCGTGCCCGGCGCGCTGGTCGCGGGTCTCCTGATCGGCGTGATCGAGTCGCTGTCGGCCTATCTGATCGGTGCGGTCTACAAGGACATCGTGGTCTACACGCTGTTCCTCGGTTTCCTCTGGTTCCGGCCGCAGGGCCTGATGGGCAAGATGTGATGCGGCGGCTCGTCTGGCTTTCCGTCGGGCTTGCGCTGGTGATCGCCTATCCGCTGCTGTTCTCGACCCCGTTCCAGCAGCGTCTCGGCGCGCTGGTGCTGCTCTATGCCATCGCGGCTTCGGCCTGGAACATCATCGGCGGCTATGCCGGACAGGTCTCGGTCGGCCATGTCGTGTTCTTCGGCTGCGGCGCCTATGCCGCGATGGGCGCCTACACCCATTTCGCGCTGTCGCCGCTGGTCGGCATTCCCGCCGGCATCGTGTTCAGCGTCGCGATCGCGGCCGTGATCGGCGTGCCGACGCTGCGGCTGTCCGGCCATTATTTCAGCATGGCAACCATCGCGGTCGCCGAGCTTGCGCGCCTCATCGTCACCAACACCACCTATCTCGGGGCGGCGGTGGGCCTCAGCGGCCCGCCGGTGCCGCGCAACGTCTTCGATCTCTCCTTCATCTCGGCGCTGCCTTACTACTATCTGTTTCTGGCGATCCTCCTCATCACGCTCGCGATCACCTGGTGGATGACCAACAGCCGGATCGGCTTCTACCTGCGCGCCATCAAGGACTCCGAACGCGCCGCGCGCTCGCTCGGCGCGCCCGCAAGCCGCACCAAGCTCTACGCCTTCATGCTGAGCGCGGGGCTCACCAGCATTGCCGGTGCGCTCTATGCGATGATGTTCGGCTTCGTCGACCCGGAGTCGGGGCTCGGCATCCTGATCTCGGTGAAGATGCTGATCATGGCGGCGCTCGGCGGGGCCGGCCTCCTGTTCGGGCCGCTGGTTGGCGCCGCGATCCTGGTGCCGCTGGAAGAAATCTCCAACAGCCTGCTCGGCGGCAAGGGAGCCGGGCTCACCTTCGTGGTCTATGGCGCGATCATCGTCCTGATCGCGCGCTTCCAGCCGGGCGGCATTCTGACGCTGATCAGGCAGTTGCTCGAGAAGCGCCGCAAGGCGCCGGAAGGCGAGGCGGGAGCCGGCCATGCTGCTTGAGGCACGCGGCATCACCAAGGCGTTCGGCAGCTTCAAGGCGGTCGATTCCGCAAGCGTCACGCTGGAGCAGGGCGACATCCTCGGCCTGATCGGGCCGAACGGCGCCGGAAAATCCACCTTCTTCAACTGCCTGACCGGCGATCTCGCCTCGACCTCCGGCACCGTGCGGTTCGACGGCCACGACATCACGGCGCTCTCGCCGGAAGCGCGCGCAGCCCTCGGGCTCGCGCGTACCTTCCAGGTGCCGCTGACCTTCGAGGGCATGTCGGTCAAGGAGAACGTGATGATCGGCGCCTTCCTGCGCACGTCGCATCGCGCGGAGGCGGAGGCAAAGGCGCGCGCGGTGCTGGCGCGCGTCGGCATGGCGCGCCTTGCGGATGCGCCGGCACGCTCGCTCGGCACGCCGGGCCGCAAGCGGCTGGAGATTGCGCGCGCGCTTGCGACCGAACCGAAGGTCCTGCTGCTCGACGAGGCCATGGCCGGGCTGACCCAGCGCGAGGTGCAGCTTGCGATCGAACTGGTGCGCGATATCCACCGCTCCGGCATCACGCTCGTGATCGTCGAGCACATCATGGAAGTGATCATGTCGCTGGCGAGCCGGGTCGTGGTGTTCCACCAGGGCCGCGAGATCGCGCGCGGCACCCCGCGTGAGGTCACCAGCAACCCCGCCGTGATCGCCGCCTATCTCGGCACGCGCGCCGCCAAGGCTGCCGCCGGCCACACCCCGATCGAGCTGATGGGCGTCCCCGAGCCACGAGCGGACGAACCATGACCGGACCGCTGCTCAGGATCGAGCATCTGGAGGTGCGCTACGGCGACCTGATTGGCGTGTCCGACGTGTCGCTGGAGGTGCCCGAGGGCAGCGTGGTGGCGCTGCTCGGCTCCAACGGCGGCGGCAAGACCACGACGCTCAACGCCATCGCCGGGCTGATCCCGGTGCACTCGGGCTCGATCAGCTTTCGCGGCGAGGCCATCGCGGGGCAGAGCGCCTTTGCGATCGTGCGCAAGGGGCTCGCGCTGTCGCCGGAAGGCTGGCGGCTGTTCGTGCAGCAGAGCGTGGAGAACAATCTGCTGCTCGGCGCCACGCCGCTGCGCGACAAGGCGCGCGCCGCGGCGCTGCTGGAGCGCGTATACGGAGTCTTTCCGCAGTTGAAGGAGCGGCGCAAGCAGCGCGCCGGCACCATGTCGGGCGGCGAACGGCAGATGCTCGCGGTCGGCCGGGCCTTGATGAGCGACCCGAAGCTCTTGATGCTTGATGAGCCGTCGCTCGGCCTGGCACCGGCGGTGGTGGAGACGATGTACGAGACTTTTGGCCGGCTGCATCGCGAGGGCCTGACGCTCCTGCTCGCCGAGCAGTCGATCGAGCTTGCGCTGGAGGTCGCCGACTTCGCAACCGTGCTGCAGGTCGGAAAGAGCGTGCTGTCGGGCACCGCGAAAGCCCTCGCCGAGGACCCGCAGGTGCAGAAGGCCTATCTCGGGACGGCCTGAAGCCGCAGCCGTAAGGCCGCGCCGCCTTCAACCCGCCTCCGCCTCCAGCAGCAGCACGAGGCAGCTCGCAAGCCGCGTCTCCATCTCCTTGTCATGCAGCGACAGCGGGCCGGGATCATTGATGATCGCATTCACCAGCGTTCCCAGCACGACCTGGAATCCGAACGCGATGGCGCGCGTCTTGGCGGCCTTGCGGCCCTTGCCCATGAGCGGCAGCAGGAGAGGGGTGGCGCGTTCGGCGTTTGAGCGCGCGAGCCGCTTGAACGGCGTCCATTTGTCCGGCCTTGTGTCGTCGTGCTGGAGCGCCGCGCGCAGCACGCCCTCATGTGTGCGGATCCAGCCGACGATGCCGCTGACGATCCCGCGGCAGAGATCGGCAAGCTCGGCGTCGCCGGGCGTGCCGCGCCGATCGAGTGCGGCAAGCCGGCGCGCCCCGTCGCGCGCGGCGATCTCCATCAGGGCGTTGAAATAGGCCTCCTTGCTCTCGAACCGGCTGTAGAAGGCGCCCACGGTGCCGCCGACCTTGGCGCAGAGGGCTTCGATCGAAAGCTCCGTGAGGCCGCGGGTCCTCAGCATGTCGGCGCCGGCTTCGAGTAGCGCCAGCGTCGTCGCGCGGCTGCGCTTCTGCCGCGACGGGGTGACACCGGGGAGGTCGAGTTCTCCTGTTTCCAGCCGCATGGGCGCTTGCATCTCCGCTCGATCATAATCATAATTCGGATTATTATTTAACGCAATCCGAATCGCGTCGACGCGGAGGTGAGCGGCGGTCGTCCACCGCGAGGCGCCGGCTAAGGGAGGGACGCATGGGCGCAGCCAGCGACACGCCGTTTGGCGGCACGATCGGCAAGACGGTTGCGAGCTCAAAACCCTGGTGGCCGACGGCCATCAAGCCGCCGGCCGGCGCGCCCAACATCCTGGTCGTACTGTTCGACGATGTCGGCTTCTCCGATTTCGGCTGCTACGGCTCGCCGATCAGGACCCCGACCATCGATCGGCTTGCCGCCGAAGGCCTGCGCTATTCCGGCTTCCACACCACGGCGATGTGCTCGACCACGCGCGCGGCGCTGCTCACCGGGCGCAACCATCATTCGGTCGGCGTCGGCTGCCTCGCCAATTTCGATTCCGGCTATCCCGGCTACCGCGGCAAGATCGCCCGCGAGGCGGGAACGCTTGCGGAAATGCTGCGGGCGCACGCCTATCGCAACTACATGGTCGGCAAGTGGCACGTCACCCCGCTCACCGAGAGCGGCGCGACCGGGCCGTTCGACGGCTGGCCGCTCGGCCGCGGCTTCGACCGCTTCTACGGCTTCCTCGACGCCGAGACCGACCAGTACGCGCCGGAGCTCGTGTCAGACAACACGCATATTGATCCGCCGGGCAACCATGCCAGCGGCTATCATCTGACCGCCGACCTCGTCGACCAGGCGATCCGCTTCATCGGCGACCACATCGCTGATCGGCCCGATCTGCCGTGGCTGACCTGGGTCGCGTTCGGCGCCTGCCACGCGCCGCATCAGGCTCCCGCCGACATCATCGCGGGCTACGACGAGGTCTTCGCGGATGGCTGGGACATCGAGCGCGACCGCCGCCTGGCGCGGCAGAAGGCGATGGGGCTTGTGCCCCAGACCACCCGATTGCCGCCGCGCAATGACGGCGTGAAAGCCTGGGACGAGCACAGCGACGACGAGCAGCGCGTCTTCACGCGCCTGCAGGCCGCCTTCGCCGGCATGCTCGACCATGCCGATCGCCATCTCGCCCGCCTGATCGCCTTTCTGGAGAAATCAGGCGTCCGCGACGACACGCTCGTCATCGTGATGTCGGACAACGGCGCCAGCCAGGAGGGCGGCCCGCTCGGCTTCATCAACGCGATGGGGCCGTACAATTTCAAGCCCGAGCCTGTCAGCGAGAAGCTTGCCCGCATCGACGACATCGGCGGCCCCGATACGCATTCCAATTTCCCGCATGGCTGGGCGATGGCCTCGAACACGCCGCTGCGCCGCTACAAGCAGAACACCCATGGTGGCGGCATCCGCGATCCCTTCGTCCTGTCCTGGCCGAAGCGCATCGAGGCTGGGGGCGAGATGCGCCACCAGTTCGTCCATGCCTGCGACCTGGTGCCGACACTGCTCGAGCTTGTCGGCATCGACGCGCCGAAGGAGATCGCGGGATGTCCGCAGATGCCGCTCGAAGGCGAGAGCTTTGCGCGCTCGATCAAGGATGCCGGGGCGCCGTCAAAAGCCTCGCCGCAATATTTCGAGATGTTCGGCCATCGCGGGCTCTGGCGGGGCGGCTGGAAGGCCGTCACCTATCATCCGCCGGGCACGCCGTTCGAGAACGACCAGTGGGAGCTGTTTCATCTCGACCAGGATTTTTCCGAAACCAGCGATCTGGCGGCCAGGGAACCCGAACGGCTCGCCGAGATGGTCGCCCTGTGGTGGAGCGAGGCCGAGAAGCACAAGGTGCTGCCGCTCGACGACCGCTTCGGCCCGCGCTTTGCCGAGAACGCCGCGCGCTTCCAGGGCGCGCGCAACCGCTTCACCTTCCACGCCGGCATGGGCCATGTGCCGACCGACGTCGCCCCCGATGTGCGCAGCCGCAGCTACACCGTCGAGGCGCATGTGGAGATCGACGCCGGCGGCGCCGAGGGCGTGCTGATCGCCCATGGCGACGCCACCTCCGGCTACAGCCTCTACATCAAGGACGGCTTCCTGGTGCACGATCTCAATATCGGCGGTTCGCATCAGGTCGTGCGCTCGGAGCGCAAGGTGGGATCAGGTGCGCGCTGCCTCGGCGTTCGTGTCGAGCGGCTGGTGCGCAAGGAGCCGCCGGCGAAGGGCGCGCGCACAGGGGTGAGCGAATACACGCTGCTGATCGACGGCGAGCCCGCCGGCAGCCTGCAGACCCAGCTCGGCTTCCACAATTTGATCTCGTGGTCGGGGCTCGACATCGGGCGCGACCGCGGCAGCCCGGTGTCGCATTACGAGGCCCCGTTCGAATTCACAGGCGCGCTCGCCAAGGTCACGGTCGTTATGCATGAGGACCAGAAGCTCGACGGCGAGGCGGTCGGCAATGCGCAGATGGCAAGGCAGTAGGCGGCGCGAGCCCCCGTTCTCGCTGCGGCCGCCGAAGGAGCGGCTTGGTTCGTCGTGGAAGGCGCGCTCGTTTGCGGGCTATTCGGCGGCCTGCTTGACCGAGCCGTGCTCGGCATCGCCCTCATCAGGCGTTGCATCGGAGCTGCCCCAATTCGCAAACGCGTTGTTCAGCCGGTCGAGATAGAGGTAGATGACCGGCGTCGTGAACAGCGTCAGCGCCTGGCTGACGATCAGGCCGCCGACCATGGCATAGCCCAGCGGCTGGCGGATTTCCGAGCCGGTGCCGGTGCCGAGCATCAGCGGCACGCCGCCGAGCATCGCCGCCATGGTGGTCATCATGATCGGCCGGAAGCGCAGCAGGGCCGCCCGGCGGATCGACTGCTCCGGCGTGAGGTGCTCGTCGCGCTCGGCGGCGATGGCGAAGTCGACCATCATGATGCCGTTCTTCTTGACGATGCCGATCAGAAGGATGATGCCGATCAGCGCGATCAGGCTGAAGTCGTAGCCGAACGCCATCAGGATCGCGAGCGCGCCGACGCCCGCCGAGGGCAGCGTCGACAAAATGGTCAGCGGGTGGATGTAGCTCTCATAGAGGATGCCGAGGATCAGATAGACCACGACCAGCGCGGCCAGGATCAGGAGCGGCACGGTGCCAAGCGACTGCTGGAACGCCTGCGCGGTGCCCTGGAAGCTCGAATTGAGGGTCGCGGGCGCGCCGAGGTCGACCATCGCCTTCTGGATCGCATCGGTGGCCTGGCCGAGCGCCACGCCCTGCGCGAGGTTGAAGCTGATGGTGATCGCCGGGAACTGGCCCTGGTGGCTGATCGAGAGCGGCCGGACCGGCACGGTGGTCCATTTCGCGAAGGTCGCAAGCGGCACCTGATCGCCGGTGGTCGGCGACTTGATGTAGATCTTGTCCAGCGAATCCAGCTTGCCCTGAAGCTCGGGCAGGATTTCCAGGATCACGTGATAGCTGTTGAGCTGGGTGAAATATTGCGTGACCTGGCGCTGGCCGAACGCGTCATACAGCGTGTCGTCGATCAGCTGCGGCTGGATGCCATAGCGCGAGGCGGTGTCGCGGTTGATCTTCAGGTCCAGCGTCGTGCCCTGGCTTTGCTGGTCGGTCGCGACGTCCCGCAGCTGCGGCAGCGTCTGCATCTTCGCCAGAATCTTGGGCGCCCATTCGTTGAGCTCGGCGAGGTTGGCGTCCTGCAGCGTGAATTCGAACTGGGTGCGGGTCGGCCGGCCGCCCAGCCGCACGTCCTGCGCCGCCTGCATGTAAAGCCGGGCACCCTGGACCTGCTCCAGCTTGGGGCGGAGCCGCGCAATGATCTGCTGGGCGCTGGCCTTGCGTTCGTTGCGCGGTTTCAGCGTGATGAAGATGCCGCCATTGTTGCCGGCCCGGCCGCTGCCACCGATAAACATCGCGGAGGTGGCGACATCGGGGTCGGCCATCACGATCTTGCCGAGCGCTTCCTGGCGGTCCTTCATGGCCGCGAAGGAAATGTCCTGCGAGGCTTCGGAGGTCGACGTGATCATGCCGACGTCCTGTTGCGGGAAGAAGCCCTTCGGGATGATCACGAACAGATAGACCGACAGGCCGACGGTCGCGAAGAAGATCATCAGCGTGGTGAACTTCCAGCGCAGCGCAAGGTCGAGGCCGCGCTCATAGGCGTGCAGCATCCCGTCGAAGGCGCGTTCGCTCCATTGGTAGAACTTGCCGTGCCTGGTTTCGCCGTGCGCGCGCAGGAAGCGCGAGGCCATCATCGGCGTCAACGTCAGCGACACCACCATGGAGACAAAGATCGTCATCGCCAGCACGACCGCGAATTCGCGGAACAGGCGGCCGATGATGCCGCCCATCAGCAGCAGCGGGATCAGCACGGCCACCAGCGAGATGCTGATCGACACGATGGTGAAACCGATTTCGCTTGCGCCCTTGAAAGCGGCGGCAAGCGGCCGCTCGCCTTCCTCGATGTAGCGGGTGATGTTTTCCAGCATCACGATGGCATCGTCGACCACGAAGCCGACCGCGATGGTGAGCGCCATCAGCGACAGGTTGTCGAGCGTGTAGCCGAACACCCACATCAGCGCGCAGGCACCTAACAGCGCCAGCGGTACGGTCACGGTCGGGATGACGGTCGCCCAGAAGCTGCGCAGGAAGACGAAGATGACCATCACTACCAGGAAGATGGTCAGGGCCAGCGTGAACTGGACGTCCTCAACCGCGGCGCGGATGGTCTGGGTGCGGTCTGAGAGGATCTCGATGCTGATGGCCGGCGGGATCGCCGCCACCAGCCGCGGCAGCAGCGATTTGATCTTGTCGACGGTCTCGATGACGTTGGCGCCGGGCTGCTTGAACACCACCAGGAACACGCCGCGCTTGCCGTTGGCCCAGGCGGCCTGCTTGGCGTCCTCCGGTCCGGTCACCGCCTGGCCGATGTCGCGGATCCGCAACGGTCCGCCGTTGCGGTAGGCGATGATGACGTCGTTCCAGTCCTTGGAGTCGAGGAGCTGGTCGTTGGCGTAGATGGTGTAGGAGCGCTTGTCGCCGTCGATATTGCCCTTGGGGCTGTCGACCGTGGTGATCGCGATGGCGCTGCGCACGTCTTCCAGCGACAGGCCCTTGGCCACGAGCTTCGCCGGGTCGACCTGGACGCGGATCGAGGGTTTCTGCTGGCCGCCGATGAAGACCTGGGCGACGCCGGAGATTTGGCTGATCTGCTGGGCGAGCTGCGCGTCGATCGCGTCGCTGACGGTGGTGAGCGGCAGCGTGTCCGAGGTCGCCGACAGGATCAGGATCGGGGAATCCGCCGGATTGACCTTGCGATAGGTCGGCGGCGAGGGCAGGTTTTTCGGCAACTGGCCGCTGGCGGCGTTGATCGCGCCCTGCACGTCGTTGGCGGCGCCGTCGATGGAGCGGTTGAGGTCGAACTGGATGGTGACGCTCGCCGTGCCGAGATAGCTCGTCGAGGTCATCTGGGCGATGCCCGGGATCTGCGCGAACTGCCGTTCCAGCGGCTGCGCCACCGAGGTCGCCATGGTTTCGGGGCTCGCGCCCGGCAGCGTCGCGGTGATCTGGATGGTCGGGAAGTCGACCTGCGGCAGCGGCGCGACCGGGAGCAGGGGATAAGCGACGAGGCCGACAAACAGGATGCCGGCCATCATCAGCGAGGTGCCGATGGGGAAGCGGATGAAGGGTGCTGAAATCCCGCCGCCGATCATTCCTGCTTGACCTTGCCTTGCGCCGGATCCGAGCTCGCCACCGCCGTGGTGACGAGCGAGCCCGGCTGAACCTTGAATTGCCCGCCGGTGATGACCTGTTCACCGGGCTTCAACCCCTCGTCGACCACCGAGCGGCCGTCGATCGACTGGCTGACCTTGACCTTGCGCAGCTCCGCCTTGTTGTCCTGGCTGACCGCGTAGGCATAGAGGCCGTCGGTCGAATGCTGGATCGCGTCGTCCGGGACCACGGTGACGTCCTTCAGGGTCTTGATCAGAAGGCGGGTCAAGACCGACTGTCCGGGCCAGAGCGCATGGTTCTTGTTGTCGAACACCGCCTTCAGCCGAATAGTCCCGCTGGTGGTGTCGACCTGGTTGTTGATGACCGCCAGCTTGCCTTCGGCCAAGGGCTTCTTGCCATCGGTGGTGATCGCGATCACCTTGAGTGCGCCTGCCGCTTGGCCTTCATTGATGTAAGGCAGCTGATCTTCTGGCGCGGTGAAGATAACAGAAATCGGCTCGATTTGGGTGATCGAAACGATGCCGGTTTGGGTAACGGCATTGACGATATTGCCGACATCGACCTGGCGCAGCCCGACGATGCCGGTAATCGGAGCTTTCACCTGGGTATAATCGAGCTGGGTCTGGGCGTTGGTGATGGCCGCGTCGTCGGCTGCGATCAGTGCGGTCATTCGCGCAACCATTGCGCGTTGGGTGTCGGTCTGCTGCCGTGTCGCGAACTCGCCGAGCTTGGTGTAGCGCTGCAGGTCGAGATTGGCGTTGGCGAGGTCGGCCTCGTCCTGCACTTTTTTGGCCTTGGCCTGGTCAAGCGCCGCCTGGAACGGCCGCGGGTCGATTTCGGCGAGCAGGTCGCCCTGGTTGACCATCTGGCCTTCCTGGAAAGCGATCTTGTCGATCTGGCCGTCGACCCGGGTGCGCACGACCACCATGTTGAAGGCCTGCACCGTGCCAAGCCCGGTCAAATAGATCGGAAAATCAGCCTTTTCGACCGGGGCGACCGAAACCCGGATCGGCTGCGGCCGCGCGGCGGATTTCTGGGCGCTGGCCAGGTCGGCCGCCTGATAGCGGGACCAGCCGTAGTAGCCCCCAACGGCCACGGCCAACCCCAGCAAAACCCACCAAACCGTTCGTGTCATTTTCGTGTTGTTCCGTGCGGGACGTCAAAAAATAAGAATAAAGGGTCTTTCAAAGCGTTCCTAGGTATACCAGATAATCGGGTATAATACGCATGCATTTAATGTGTAAACACACTACAACTTGAGAATCATAAACTATTGGAAAGGTTTGCACGGCGTTGATGTCGTTCGATCTCAAACGCCAGCTCGTTGCACAACTGGTCGAGAGTTCGCGGCTGTTGCGCAACTACATCGACCACCGCGCCAAGGGTCGCGGCACCACGCGCGCGCAATGGATCGTGCTGTTTCGCCTGCGCCAGCAGGAGGGCCTGTCCCAGGTCGATCTCGCCGACGTGCTCGAGCTGCAGCCGATCTCGCTGGTGCGGCTGCTTGACCGGCTGGTGGAGCATGGCCTGCTCGAGCGCCGCCACGATCCGAAGGACCGCCGCGCCAACCGCCTGTTCCTGACCGCCGCCGGCCGCCAGCTCGTCGACGACCTCGACAGCCTGCGCGACGCGATTGCCTCCGACGTGCTGGACGGCATGTCCGACGACGCGATCGAGACAAGCCTCAAGGCGCTGCAGGACATCAAGGATCGCATCAAGCTGATCTCCGATCCGTCCGGCCATATCGCGGCAAAGTAACGTCTGGCCGATTCACCGCGAGCTGGCCTGACGCCGCCGTCACATGATACCGATCGGGTAATCTTCCCTGTTTTGCGCATCACGCTTTTAGAATCGTTTTTAGAATGGTTTTGATCTGGATGGATTCAAGATTGCAAAACGCCCATTCGCGTTGACCTGAATTTTTGCGCTCGATACCACCGCGCATCGCTCGCTGCGATTTGCACTATCGATGTTGGGCGGGCTTGTGGGGCGCAAGAAAATGGCAAGACAACAAACAATGTCGCCGCGTGCGATCGTGGCGACCGGCGCACCAAGCCGCGCTGCAAACTGCTCGACGAAATTCCTTCTTGCGACAAGCAGGTTTGCGATAATGGCGGTCGCGTTCGGCGCGCTCGCTGCCACGGCGCGCGCGCAGAATGCAGGCGAACCGCAGCAAGGGCAGTCGGGGGCGCAGCTGCCGCCGATCCAGGTCACCGCGCCCGAAGCCAAGCGCACCGCGGCCAATGCGCCGTCGCGCCGCGCGGGCAGCGGCACGCGCAAGCCGCGTCCGCAAGTCGCCAGCCAGCCGGCACAACCCGCAGTGCCGAAGGCCTTCGCGGTCTCGCAGGACGCCCGCACCGGCCAGGTCGGCGTCTACGCCAACTCCACCTCGGTTGCGACCAAGTCCAACACCGCACTCGTCAACATCCCGCAGTCGCTGTCCGTCATCACCAAGGATTTCATCGCCGACCAGAGCCCGCAAAACCTCGCCGACGTGACGCGCTACGTGCCGGGCGTTGCCGTGCATCAGGGCGAGGGCAACCGCGACGAGCTGGTGATCCGCGGTGTCGATTCCAGCGCCAATTTCTTCGTCAACGGCTTTCGCGACGACGTCCAGTATTTCCGCGACTTCTATAACGCCCAGAGCGTCGAGGTGCTGAAGGGGCCGAGCGCGCTGACTTTCGGCCGCGGCGCCGGCGGCGGCCTCGTCAACCGCACGCTGAAAGAGGCTGACGGCACGCGCATCTATGAGGCCTCGGCCCAGACCGGATCCTGGGGCGACCGCCGGTTCACCCTCGATGCCGGACAGCTGATCAACGAGAACGTCGCCGCGCGGCTCAACGTGTTCTATGAAGGCGCTGACGGCTTCCGTGACTTCACCCATCTGGAGCGCTACGGCATCAATCCGACGGTGACGCTGGCGCCGAGCGACACCACCAAGATCAAGCTCTCCTACGAGTATTTCCACGATGGTCGCACGGCCGATCGCGGCAACCCCTCGCAGGGCCTCAGCGCGACTGCGCCGTCGTCGACGCGCTTCAATCCGGCCGCGCCCTTTGTGCCGGCCGGCGACTACTCCACCTTCTTCGGCAGTCCGAACCTGAACTTTGCGCGCGCCGACGTGCAGACCGGCATGATGATCATCGACCATGATTTCGAGAACGGGCTGACGGTACGCAACGGCACCATCGTCGCCGACTACAAGAAATTCTACCAGAACATCTATCCGGGCAACGGGCCGCTGTCGGGCGCGGTGAACCCGACGGACACAGCCTTCAATCGCGCCGCCTATAACAACACGACGAACCGCGACAACGTCTTCAACCAGACCGACTTCGTCTACAAGACCAATACGGGTCCGGCGCTGCACACGGTGGCCTTCGGCACCGAGTTCGGCCAGCAGTCCGGCGTCAGTATCCGCAATACCGGCATCTTCCCGAACGGCACCAGCACCATCGTCGCCAATCCGTTCGCGCCGACCTATTTCGGCCCGGTCAGCTTCATCCACCATTTCACCGGGACCAACACCGACGGAGTGACCAGCCCGGATACCAACAGCAAGTATCGCCTCTATGTCGATTCCGCCTACGCGCGCGACACCGTCGAGATCACGCGCTGGTTGCAGCTGATTGGCGGTGCGCGTTTCGACCGCTTCGACAACTCGGCGCTCGACATGAACACCAACACCAACCAGGCCCGGATCGACGACAAGATCTCGTCGCAGGCTGCCGTCATCGTGAAGCCGGTGGACACGCTCTCGCTGTACAGCATGTACAGCACCTCCTATCTGCCGGCCTCCGGCGACCAGTTCTCGACGCTCTCTCCGGGCACGGCGATACTCCAGCCGCAGAAATTCGAGAACAGCGAAGTCGGCGTGAAGTGGAACGTCAATCCGAAGCTCTTGTTCTCCTCGGCGCTCTACAACCTGAACCGCAGCAACCAGCCGATTGCCGACGGCAACAATCCGGGCTTCTTCTTCGCCTCGGGCCGCACCGTGACGCGCGGGTTCGAGGCAAGTCTCGTCGGCTATATCACGCCCGCCTGGCAATCCTCGCTCGCCTATGCCTACACCGATGCGCGGATCACCAGCGCGACGTCGGCGACCGTCGTCCCCGGCAACCGGGTGCAGCTCGTGCCCTACAACCAGTTCGCCTGGTGGAACAAGTATCAGTTCACGCCGATCTGGTCGGCGGCGCTCGGCGTGATCTATTTCAGCGACTCCTTTGCTTCTTCCGACGACACCGTGCGGCTGCCGGGCTTCGTCCGTTTCGATGCGGCAGTCTACGCGCAGATCGACCAGAACTGGCGCGCCCAGCTCAACGTCGAGAACATCTTCAACAAGGGCTATTGGGCTTCAGCCGACGCCAACAACAACCTCTCGCCGGGGCAGGGGCGCACCGTCAGGCTGAAGGCGACCTATCGGTTCTGACCGGGCGGCAAGAGGCTATCCAGATTAGGAGGCCATCCAGATTGGAGGCCTTCTGGTTCACTCGGAGCCATTTCGCGGCTAGACCGGAAGGGTCCTGGAAACGGGATCGGAAATCAGACCGCCCGTTGAGGGTTTTCGATCGAAAAGGTCGCTTCTCAAGCGGTTTTGTTTGGCGTGCTCGGTCATTCACCTTGAATTGGCCAAGCTAACCGGCATAACGACAGGCTCATCCGGGCCGGAGACGGTAATGTTTAGAACGCTTCTTAACGTAGCGGCAGCGCTCTCGCTGCTTGCGATGGCGGCAGCCGCATCAGCCCAGCAGCCGGCCGCAGCGCCTGCGGCGCCCGTCGCTACCCAGCAGCCGGCTGCCCAGCCGGTTCCGGCCGCACCCGCGATCCCGGCACAGGCCCCTGCGATGGCTGCGCCGCAAGCCACGCTCGATTCTGCCACGGCGGCGCCGGCCGCCAGACCGGTAACACTGCAGGTGCCGCGCGAATTGTCGCCCTGGTCGATGTTTCTTTCCGCCGACATCGTCGTCAAGGCGGTCATGATCGGGCTTGCCTTTGCCTCGCTCGTGACCTGGACCATCTTCATCGCGAAAATGATCGAGCTCGCCGCGGCCCAGCGCAAGCTGCGGTCCTCGCTTCACAGGATCGCCGATGCCCGCTCGCTTGCGGAAGCGCAGTTCGCGCTCGGCTCGAAGACCGGCGTGCTGTCCGGTTTCCTTGCCGCCGCGATGCGCGAGGCGCGGCTGTCGGCCGGGATTTCCTCCGATGCCGGCATCAAGGAGCGCGCGGCCTCGAGCTTTGCCGAGATCTCGCGCGCCGAAGCCCGCCGCATCCGGCTCGGCATGGGCCTGCTCGCGACCATCGGCGCGACCTCGCCCTTCGTCGGCCTGTTCGGCACGGTCTGGGGCATCATGAACAGCTTTATCGGCATCTCCAAGGCGCAGACCACGAACCTGGCGGTGGTGGCGCCCGGCATCGCCGAGGCGCTGCTGGCGACGGCGATCGGCCTCGTCGCCGCGATCCCGGCCGTCATCATCTACAACCACTTCGCACGGCTGACGAAAACCTATCTGGAGTGGGTCGGCCGCGCTTCCGGCGCCGCGGCGCGTCTGCTGTCGCGCGATCTCGACCGTGCCTATGGCGGGGCTCATTCGCGCGCCGCGGCGGAGTAACCGATGGGCGCTTCAATCGTAGAAGGCGGCTTTGACGACGAGGAAGAGTTCGCGGAAGCGCACGAGATCAACGTCACGCCCTTCATCGACGTCATGCTGGTGCTCCTGATCATCTTCATGGTCGCGGCGCCGCTTGCCACCGTCGATCTGCCGGTCGACCTGCCGTCCTCGACCGCGGCGCCGACCAAGAAGCCGGACAAGCCGACCTACGTCAGCATCAAGCCGGATCTTGCGCTCGCGATCGGCGAGACGCTGGTCAAGCGCGTCGACCTGGTGCACGCGCTCGACACCATGCCCGATGCGAGCAAGGACCGTTTCGTCTTCCTGCGCGCCGATCGCGCCGTGCCTTACGGCGAATTGATGGACGTGCTGGAGATCCTGAGGGCAGGGGGCTACGCCAAGATCAAGCTGGTCGCGCTGGAAGGAGTGGCGGATACGCCGAAATGAACGCTCTCGACACCGAGCCCCGTGCGTCGCGCCGGCTGTGGGTGTTTGCCGGACTGACGGCGCTTGCGCTGCATTTCGGCGGCGCGGCGCTGGCGGTCGCGCATCTGAAGGATGCCGAGGTCGATGACGAGTTGGGCGCGCCGGCGATCGAGATCGGGCTGGAGTTCTCCTCGCCGAAGCTCGAGCCGACCGATCTGCCGCCGGGCCCGGACTCCGATGCTTCCGTCGCCTCGCCAGCGCTCGCCGAGCAGAAGGCGGAGCTGAAGGAAAGCGATCTGCCCAAGGACACCCCGACCGAGACCGAGGACGCCGACCGCGTGGTGACGCCGAACGAGGTGAAGAAGCCGGTCGAGGACGAAGCCAAGATCGCGGCGGTGCAGACCCAGGCCTCGCAGGAGTCGATTGCCGCGGAAGCGACCGCCACCCCGAGCTCGGAGAGCATGCCGCAGGGCACCCGTTCGGTGGCGCCCGCGCAGGGCACCGGCGAGACCGCGCGACGGGTCCGCGCCACCTGGCAGAAGGAGCTGATCGCCCACCTCGACCGCCACAAGCGCTATCCCGCCGAGCGCGTCCAGAAGAGTGCCGAGATCTTGGTCGGCTTTACGCTTGATCGCCTCGGCCATGTGCTGTCGGCCAGCGTGGTCAAGGGATCGGGCGATGCCGCCTTCGACGAGGCGGCGCTGGCGATGATTCGCCGTTCCGATCCCGTGCCGCAACCGCCGCCGCTCGTGGCCGACGAGGGCCTGAATTTCACGCTGCCGGTGATCTTCCGCGTCAAGGGCAAGAGCTGAGCCGCGGCGTCATCTTGGATCACGCTCGGGATGGTCTCTTTCCCTCTCCCCTTGTGGGAGAGGGTGGAAGAGCACGTAGCCCCGCTCAGCTCTTCTTCACCATCGGGCAGACGCTCTTTTCCAGCGGCAGCCAGGCTTCTTCCGCAGGGATGGTGGCAATCAGCTTGTAATAGTCGAACGGATATCTCTGTTCGGTCGGCTTCTTCACCTCGAACAGATAGGCGGGGTGGATCTTGCGGCCGTCGGCGCGGATCGAGCCCTTGCCGAACAGCGGATCGTCGGTCGGCATCTCCTTCATCTTGGCCACGACAGCGCGGCCGTCATGCGGATTGCCGCCGAGCGCCTCGAGCGCCTTGAAGTAATGGATCAGCGAGGAATAGACGCCGGCCTGCACCATGGTCGGCGGCATTTTCTTGGTGCGCTCCATGAAGCGCTTGCTGAAGGCGCGGGTCTGGTCGTTCATGTCCCAGTAGAACGTCTCGGTGAAGTTGAGCCCCTGTGCCACGTTGAGTCCGAGCGAGTTGACGTCGGACAGGAACATCAGCAGGCCCGCGAGCTTCTGTCCGCCCGAGACGATGCCGAACTCCGCCGCCTGCTTGATCGCGTTGGTGGTGTCGCCACCGGCGTTGGCGAGGCCGACGATCTTCGCCTTGGAATTCTGCGCCTGCAGCAGGAACGAGGAGAAGTCGGCATTGTTGAGCGGGTGCTTGACCGAGCCCAGCACCTTGCCGCCATTGGCGGTGACGACGGCTGACGTGTCGCGCTCCAGCGCCTGGCCGAACGCGTAATCGGCGGTCAGGAAGAACCAGGTGTCGCCGCCGGATTTCACCAGCGCCTTGCCGGTGCCGTTGGCGAGCATGTAGGTGTCGTAGACCCAGTGCACGGTGTTCGGCGAGCATTGCGAACCCGTGAGGTCCGATGACGCCGAGCCCGAGTTCAAATTGACGACGTTCTTCTCCTTGGCGAGGTTGGCGATCGCGAGCCCGACGCCGGAGCTTGCGAGGTCGACGAACACGTCGACCTTCTCGACGTCGATCCATTGCTTGCCGATGGCGACGCCGACGTCCGGCTTGTTCTGGTGGTCGGCCGAGATCACCTCGATCTTCCAGCCCTTTGCCAGCAGGCCTGAATCCTCGATCGCAAGCTGGGCGGCGACCGTGGAACCGGCGCCGCCGATGTCGGCATAGAGGCCGGACTGGTCGCCGAGGCTGCCGACCTTCACCACCTTGTCCATGGTCTGCGCCAACGCGCTGCCGGCCAAGAACAATCCCGTGGACATGACCACGGCCGCAATCGCCCGCTTCATTTCCCCTCCCATGTGCTTTTTTCCGGGTCTCGGCCCGGTCTATCGCGCCACTATGCCCGGCCTTGACGGCGTCGCCTAGTGTGGGGTTCTTCTCCGTTTTGCGATCGGTCGCCCGCGGTTCGCGGCAAATTCCACGTTGCGACAAATTCATTAGGCCCGATCCTGCGACTTGGTAGAGTTCGACCCGTTGCAAGGGGCATCCTCTCCCATGAGTCAGACGGGTCTATCCACGGTCACCGCGCCTGCGGGGCCGACCGGACTGGCGTCCATCAGGGCCGCGATCGCGCGCCAGCCGGCGGTCTGGCTGGTGGCGCTTCTGGTTGCCATCGTGCACGCCGCGACGGCGCACCGCTACGATGCCCAGCGCAACGAACTCTATTTCCTGGCTTGCGGCTGGCATCCGGACTTCGGCTATGTCGACCAGCCGCCGCTGGTGCCGCTGATCGCCGCGGCCACGCAAGTCTTCGGCATCAATATCTGGCTGCTGCGCCTGCCGGCGACCCTTGCGGCGGTCGGACTGGTGCTGCTTCGCGCGGCTGCTCGGCGGCGGCGGGAGGGCCGCGGTGTTCGCAAGCGTCGCCGCCGCGATCGCGCCGGGGCTCGCCGGGCTCGCATCTCACCTGACAACCTCGACCTTCGAGCCGATCGCCTGGACCGGCGCTGCCTTTCTGCTGGCGCGCGCCATCATCGAGGATCGGCGCCGCGATCTGATCTGGATCGGGGTGCTGGCCGGGCTAGCCATGGAGGCCAAATGGGGGATCGCCGTCTGGCTGGTCGCGCTCGGCCTCGGCGTTGCCGCAACGCCCGCGCGGCGCATCCTGCTGTGGTGGCAGCTATGGGTCGGGGTTGCGATCTCGGCCGCGTTGTTCGCGCCGAACCTGATCTGGCAATGGTGGCACGGCTGGCCGTTCTTCGAGGTGATCCTGCCGCATCTCGACCGCCAGAAGGATTTTACCGGACCGTTCTGGCAATTCGAATTGCGCCAGGCGGCCGCGATGAACCTGGCGCTGGCGCCGCTGTGGCTGGCCGGCGTCGTCGCTCCCTTCGTCGACCGCAGGCTTGCGGATGTGCGTTGGCTGTCGCTGGGCTTCGTGCTCGCCACCGCCTTCTATTTCCTGGAGCGTGGCACGAACTATTATCTGTTTCCGGCCTATCCGGCGATGTTCGCGGCCGGCGCGGTCTGGAGCGAGCGGCTCGGCGTGTGGATCACACGCGGCTGGATGGTTGCCGCGCTTGCCCTCGGCGTGCTGATGGCGCCGGTCGTGCTGCCGATTCTCGAACCCTCCGTGCTGCAACGCTACATGGAGGTGACGCGCCTGCGGCCCGCGCCGATCGAGGCGGCCGGCGTCGGTGCGCCACTGACGCAAAGCCTGTCCGACGAGTTCGGATGGCGCGAGCTGGAAGGCAAGGTTGCGGCGGTGTTCCGGAGCCTTTCGCCGGACGAGCAGAAGCACGCCGCGATCCTGACCGCGCATTACGGGCAGGCCGCGGCGATCGATGTCTATGGCCGCGCCGACGGTTTGCCGCCGGCGCTCAGCGGGCATAACCAGTATTGGTTGTGGGGGCCGCGCGGCAGCGGCTATCCGCTCGTCATCCATGTCGGCGGCGATGTCGAGCGCTGGCGGCGCGCCTGCAATTCGATCGATGTGGTCGATCGAACCGACAGCCCCTTTGCGATGCCTTACGAGAACGGCCGGCCGATCTTCATCTGCCGCGGCCTGCGCGTGCCGCTGGAGCAGATATGGGACCGCCTGAAGCGCTACCGGTAAAGGCCGGCCTCAGCGCCAGTAATAGCGGATGCCGACATAGATCGCGGCAAGGCAGATGAAGATCAGCGCCACCGGAAGCCGCGGCTTGCCGGTCGCGCTCGCCGCGAACATCGAAGGCTTCGGCTTGGGTGCCGGCCGGCGGAATGCGGTGACGTTGTCGCTTGCGGCTGGCGGGGGGGCGGACCGCGGCCGGACGTCGGGCGGCGCGCCGGTGCCGCCCATCTCCTTGAAGTAGGCCTTGTAGATCAGGCTGATGGTCGCTTCCGTCGCCTCGGTGTCCGGCATCTTGTCGAGCAGCGCCTTGTAGCCGGCAAGGAAGGTCTGCGCTTCCGCAGGCAGCGTCGAGGTTCCGTTCAGCTTGGCCATCATCTTCCAGGTCGCAAAATCGGCGCGGGCCCTGGTATCGGCACGTCGCGCGATCATCATGTCGGCAGCTTTGACCAAGATGGCTCCAGCCCTTTTACAAGCCCTCCCGGCGGCTAGGCGTTGCCGCTGAGAAGCAGAATCAACCCGAGCACGTAACCGGTGACCGTTCGCAGTATGGTCGAAATAACATCAAGATTTAGACCGAACTGCGAGCCCGCCAAGGGGAGCAGGATCAAAATTCCGATCAGGATCAGCATGCCGAACGGTTCGAGCCGCGCCAGCGGCCGCGCAAGGAACCCGGGCAGGAGGCCGACCGCGACGCGGCCGCCATCGAGCGGCGGAATCGGCATCATGTTGAAGACCGCGAGCACGATGTTGATCAGCAGCGCGTTTTTCAGGTTGTCGGCGACCCATTGAGCGCTGGTTGCCGGCACCAAAGGCAGCGCGTGGAAGGCCAGCGCCGCGGCAAGCGCGAGCAGGATGTTGGTGGCGGGGCCGGCCAGCGCCACCCACACCATGTCCAGCTTCGGATTGTTCAGCTTGCGGAAATTCACCGGAACCGGCTTGGCATAGCCGAACAGGAACGGCGAATGGGCGAACAAGAGCATCGCCGGCAGGATCAAGGTGCCGAAGGGATCGATGTGGCGCAGCGGGTTGAAGCTGACCCGGCCCATCTGCCAGGCGGTGTCGTCGCCGAGCCGGTGGGCAGCAAAGCCGTGCGCCGCCTCGTGGAAGGTGATGGCGATGACCAGCGGCAGGACCCAGACCGAGATCTGGTAGAGGGTGATGTTGGCGCTCACGCGACGGTCTCATGCGGTTTACGTGATGGTACGGCGCTGCCGCGATGGCGCTTCGAGGGCGGGCCGCTGGCGATTGACCTGCGCAAATGGTCAGCAAGCAACGATGCCGCGCGCGACAGATTGGCGCTTCGATGCAGGCAGATGTCGGCAGCGGGAAGCGGCGGCAGGCCCTCGCGCTCCGACAACGGTCGAAGTCGTGGTGGAAACGTGCCCGACTTGACGACGGTGACGGCGAGCCCCTGTGCGGCAATCGACTCCACGGCGGCAAGGCTGTGGCTCACGAATGCGAGACGCCAGCGCCGCTTGAGGCCGTCGAGCGCCTCGATCGCCCATTTTCGGAACAGACAGCCCTGAGGGTAGAGCGCGAGCGGCAACGGATCCTGGTCCTCCACGAAACGCGTGTGGCCGGCTGCCCATATCGCTTGCTCGCGCCGCAAAAACTCGCCGTCGCCGCTTCCTTGCGGATGCATGGCGATGACGAGGTCGTAGGACTTGCCGAGCCGCGCCGACATCGACGATGTGAGTCCTGTTTCCATCTCGACATGGATCAAGGGATGGCTGGCAACGAAACTCGCCAGCAATGGCGGCACAATCAAGGTGCCATAGTCGTCCATCACGCCGAGACGGACCACACCTTCGATCTTGTGCTGGCGCAGCCGGCCCACGGCTTCGTCACTCAGCACCAGGATACGTCTTGCATATCCGAGCAGGCCTTCGCCGGCAGGGCTCAGGTCGACGCTTGCCTTGGTCCGGTGAAACAGCTTCGTACCCAACTGTTCCTCGAGGCGCTTGATCTGCATGCTGACCGCCGACTGGGTCCGGTTGAGCGTCGCGGCCGCGCGCGTGAAGGAGCGCAGGTCGGCTACTGCAACAAACGCGCGCAGAAGGTCAGGATCGAGGTGAGGGGAGCTCATCACAGAATTTGATTTATTCTATCAGATAAATTCCATTTCATGATTATTAGCCCCTCCCTACGATCGACCGCAAGAAAGAAACGCGGGGAGCGGGGCCATGGGAGAAATCGGCGGAGTCCTGGCCGCGGTCCTGTCGAGCGGTCTCGGCGGAATCTCGATCGGGGCGACACGTTACTTGGTGGGCGCAATCGATCCACTCGCGATCGGTTCCTTCCGCTTCGGCATCGGGTTCTTACTTCTGCTGCCGCTCGCCTGGATGAAGGGTGGTGCCTGGGCAGTGCGTCAGGACTGGCTCGGCACGGCTGGGCTGGGCGTGCTTTACTTCGCGCTCTTCCCCATCCTGTTCAATGCCGCGCTGATCTTCACCACCGCCGCGCGCGGCGCGCTTGCGCTGTCGACGCTGCCGCTCCTGACCATGGTGGTTGGCGCGCTGCTCGGCGCGGAAGCAATGACGCTGCGCAAGTCCGCCGGTGTGCTGATCGCGGTGTTCGGCGTCGCGCTGGCGCTGCTGTCGGGTCTGGCCGCGGCGCCGGAAGGAGCGTGGCGCGGCGATCTTCTGATGGTCGCCGCAGCGCTCTGCATGGCGCTCTACAGCATCTGGTCCAGGCCATTGATCCGTCGAGCCGGGCCTATTCCCTTCACGGCAGCGGCCATGGGGGTCGGCGCGGCCTGCCTGATTCTGCTCTCATGGTGGCGCGGCAGCTTTGCTCCGGTCGTCGCGTTCGGCCCATCGCAATGGTTTGCCGCCATCTATCTCGGGGCCTTCGGCGCGTCGCTCACCTTCTATCTGTGGGCGTTGGCGCTCGAACGAACGACACCGACCCGCGTCGCGATCTCGGTCTGCGTCAATCCGATCGCCGCGTCGCTGGTTGGCGCGGTGCTTCTCAACGAGCCGCTGCACTGGAATCTGGTGGCGGGCATCGCGACGGTCTTTGCCGGCATCTGGATTGCAACGACCAGCGGTCGGCTCAAGGCCGCGCGACCGAGGGTGGATGAAGCTCTATGAGCGACGTGTCGAGCCGCTGTCGACGGAGTGGCGCTCGTATCAATGGGCAAATGGGGCCTTCGACACGGCGCCACCGCGCGGCCTCCTAGCGGGTCAGTACGTCGCCCGGCCGCCGGAGATGTCGAACACCGCGCCGGTCGAGAACGCGCAGTCTTCCGACGCCAGCCAGGCGACCATCGCGGCAAGCTCCTCCACCAGCACGAAACGGCCCTTCGGGATCTTCGACAGCATGAAGTCGATGTGCTGCTGCGTCATCTGGTCGAAGATCGCCGTCTTCGCCGCCGCCGGGGTCACCGCGTTGACCAGGATGTCGTGCTGGGCAAGCTCCTTGCCGAGCGATTTGGTCAGCGCGATCAGCCCGGCCTTCGAAGCCGAGTAATGCGATGCGTTGGGATTGCCTTCCTTGCCCGCGATCGAGGCGATGTTGATGATGCGGCCGTATTTCTGCTTGAGCATTTGCGGCACGATCGCCTGGCAGCAGATGAAGGGGCCGTCGAGGTTGATGCGCAGCACCTTGCGCCATTCCTCCAGATCCGTCTCCCACACCGTTTTGTTGACGCCGGCGATGCCGGCATTGTTGACGAGGATGTCGACCTTGCCGAAGGCGGCGAGCGTCGCCTCGCGCGCCTTCTCGACCGCGGCAGGGTCGGTGACGTCGACCTTGAGCGCGATGACGGCCGGTCCGATCTCCTTCGCCGTCTTCTCGGCGAGCGGCAGGTCATGATCCCAGATCGCGACTTTGGCGCCGGAATTGACAAGGCGCTCGGTGATCGCGCGCCCAAACCCTTGCGCGCCGCCGGTGACGACGGCGCTGCGGCCGTTGAGATCGATCTTGTTCATGTCACGGCTCTTTCCGAATTGAGTTGCTTGATCGCGTCATTGCGGGATGCGCCGGCTGGCGCCGACCCGGAATGGCGGAGAGGAATTATCTACAGCGTCCAGCCGCCGTCGATGATGTGCGCCACGCCGGTCGTGAATGCGCTCTCGTCGCTGGCGAGATAGACCGCGAGCGAGGCGATCTCTTCCGCGGTGCCGAGCCGGCCCATCGGCTGCCGCGCGACGAACATCTCGCGCCCGCCGGGACCGGCGGCCGACGCGCGCTGCAGCATCGACGGCGTCTCGATGGTACCGGGACAGATGCAGTTGCAGCGGATGCCTTTTGAAATGAAATCGACCGCGACGGCCCGCGTCAGCGCCGCGACGGCGGCCTTGGTCGCACCGTAGACGTAGCGGTTCGGCGCGGCCTTGAACACGCCGGCGGCGGACGAGATGTTCACGATCGCGCCGCGCCCCTGTTCCAGCATGCCCGGCAGGAACGAACGGATGGTGCGATGCATCGACTTGACGTTGAGGTCGAAGGAGAAATCCCAGTCCTCGTCCGAGCAGTCGAGCACCGTGCCGTGATGCACGAAGCCGGCGGCATTCAGCAGCACGTCGATTGCGCCGACGCGTTTGGCCATCGCGGCCACCGCTGCGCTGTCGCGCGCATCGAGCCTGGCGACCTCAGCGATGCCTTCATTCTTCAGCGCGGCGAGGCCCTTTTCGTCGATGTCGGTGGCAAACACGCTGGCGCCCTCGCGCGCGAAGGCGATGGCCGAGGCGCGGCCGATGCCGGCGGCTGCCGCGGTCACGAAGGCCCGTTTGCCCTTGAGGCGGTCTGACATTGCGTTTCTCCCCTACGACATTCTCGGATTTTCCCGGTGTCATACGCGGGCTTGACCCGCGTATCCATCTTGTTTGCGAAAGGGATGGATTGCCGGGGCAAGCCCGGCAATGACAGTCAGGTCCTAATGATTATGCCGGGCGACGCCGACCTTGCCCGCGATGTCATGGTAGCGGGTCGCGAGCTCCATGCAGGCGCCGGTCGCCTGCTGGCCGACGGTCGCGCGATAGAGCTCCTGCCACGGCGTCTGGTCCGCCGGATACGGGAAGCCGCCCTTGGCCTTCAGCTCGGCGCGGCGGCGCTTCAGCTCCTCCTCCGAAACCAGGATGTCGGCGGTCCCCTTGTTGAGGTCGATCCGCACCTTGTCCCCGGTCCTGAGGATCGCGAGGCCACCGTCGGCGGCGGCTTCCGGCGTGGCGTTGAGGATCGAGGGCGAGCCCGACGTGCCGGATTGCCTGCCGTCGCCGATGCAGGGCAGCGACAGGATGCCGCGTTTGATCAGCGCCGCCGGCGGCTGCATGTTCACGACCTCCGCGCCGCCGGGATAGCCGATCGGGCCGGCGCCGCGAATGAACAGGACGCAGCGTTCGTCGATGTCGAGCGCGGGATCGTCGATCCGCTCGTGATAGTCCTCCGGTCCCTCGAACACGATGGCCCGGCCCTCGAAGGCGTTGAGGTCCTTCGGATTGCTCAAGTAGCGGTCGCGGAACTCTTTCGAGATCACGCTGGTCTTCATGATCGCGGAGTCAAAGAGATTGCCGCGCAGCACGAGGAAGCCGGCATCCTTCACCAGCGGCTTGTCATAGTTCCAGATCACGTCGCCGTCGGGCAGCGGCGCCTCGCGGCAGTTTTCCCCCATGGTCCTGCCGTTGACGGTCAGCGCATCCTCGTGGATCGCCTTGTGCTTCATCAATTCCCGTACCACGGAAGGCACGCCGCCGGCGCGATGATATTCCTCGCCGAGATAGGCGCCGGCCGGCTGCATATTCACCAGCAACGGGATCTTGTGGCCGACCTTCTGCCAGTCGTCGATGTCGAGTTCCACGCCGACATGACGGGCCAGGGCGTTGATGTGGATCGGCGCATTGGTCGAGCCGCCGATCGCGGAATTGACCACGATGCAGTTCTCGAACGCCTTGCGGGTCAGGATGTCCGACGGCTTGAGATCCTCCCAGACCATATCGACGATGCGCACGCCGGTCTCATAGGCGATCTGGCCGCGTTCGCGGTAAGGCGCCGGGATCGCGGCACAGCCGGGCAGCGACATGCCGAGCGCTTCGGCCAGCGAGTTCATGGTCGAGGCGGTGCCCATGGTGTTGCAATGGCCGATCGAGGGGGCGGAAGACGCCACGATCTGCATGAACTCTTCATAGTCGATCTCGCCTGCGGCGAGCCGCTCGCGCGATTTCCAGACCACGGTGCCGGAGCCGGTGCGCTGGCCGTCGTGCCAGCCGTTGAGCATCGGGCCGCCGGAGAGCACGATGGCGGGCAGATTGACGGTCGCGGCCGCCATCAGGCAGGCAGGCGTGGTCTTGTCGCAACCCGTGGTCAGCACCACGCCGTCGAGCGGATAGCCGAACAGGACCTCGACCAGCCCGAGATAGGCGAGGTTGCGGTCGAGTGCGGCGGTCGGGCGCTTGCCCGTCTCCTGGATCGGATGGGTGGGGAATTCCATGGCGATGCCGCCGGCGGCGCGGATGCCTTCCCGCACCCGATGCGCCAGCTCCAGATGATGGCGGTTGCAGGGCGAGAGGTCGTTGCCGGTCTGGGCAATGCCGATGATCGGCTTGCCCGACTGCAATTCCTGCCGGGTCAGGCCGTAATTGAGGTAGCGTTCGAGATACAGCGCGGTCATGCCCGGGTTGTGCGGATCATTGAACCAATCGCTGGAGCGGAGTTTGCGGCCTTTGCCGTTCGCACCCTGGCCATTGATGGGCGGTTTGTTCATTGGTTTCCCTCCCGCGATGCAACTCGAAGGCCCGTCGAAGGGCTTCTTTCTCTACCTTGCGCCAAATCGCGCGCATGACAAACCCAGACGAAGCGGTCGCTGGCCGTCGGGATTCGCCTTTCGACCATATCCCAGCAAATTTGGTTGCGCTATCAATTCGTCAATTTTGGACGCTTTCTCGAACCGGGGCGGACGCAGCAGCGTGGCCTCGCCGCGTCGAACTCTGCCGTGTCATCACGCTGTAACCGAGGTCGACAACCGGCTGTTCCGGTCGCCGTCCTTCGAGTGCCTCGATCACCATCGTCGCAGCGTTCCTGCCCATTTCGTAGCGGTTGGTGCGCACGCTCGTCAGTGTCGGGACGGCCGATCCCATGAATTCGAGGTCGTTGAACCCGACGATCGCCATCTGCTCCGGTACCGAAATATGGCGCCGGCGACACTCGAACAGAACGCCGAGGGCAAGGTCGTCATTGGCGCAGAAAACCGCGTCCGTGTCGGGCGCCTTTGTCAGGAGATCAGCAAACAACGTGCCGCCGAGCGTGACGGAGGTCGGCGCCGGGGTCGTCACCACAAGGCTCTGGTCGAACAGGCCGGCTTCGGTCATCGCAGCCTGGTAACCCAGAAACCGCCGCTGCACCCGCGGATCCATACGCGCGCCGAGGAATCCGATCCGCCGGCAGCCTTCGGCGAGCAGGTGGGAAATCGCCGCCCGACCGGCATCTGAATGGGAGAAACCGATCATCATGTCGACCGGTTCGGTGCCGATCTCCATGATCTGCACGATCGGGCAATCGGAGGCTTCCATGATCGCGCGCGACTCCCTGGTCTGGTCGATCCCGGTCACGATCAGCCCGGCCGGCTTCTGCGTCAGGAACACCCGCAGCAGCTTTTCCTCCTGCAGAATGCTGTAGCGGGTATTGGCGAGCTGGATGCTGTATCGGCTGCCGTCGACCGCATCGTAGATGCCGCGCAGCACGTCGGCGAACACATTGTTGGTGAGCGAGGGGATCAGGACGCCGATCACCTCGGTGCGCTGCGAGGCGAGCGCACGCGCTGCAAGGTTGGGAACGTAGCTGAGTTCCTTGGCCGCACTCTCGACCCGCACGCGCTTGCCGACCGAGAGTGCTTCGGGATTTCTGAAAAAGCGCGAGGCCGTGATCGGGCTGACGCCGGCCAGTTTGGCCACTTCGGTCAGCCGGACCTTGGTCAGCTTGCTGCGCTTTCGTGCCATCAGCGGCTCATATCATGCGCATAGGTACAGGCAAAGGGATTATTGACAGCGCTACCAAGAGATTGCTAATCGAGCGATTGCCAAAACCGTATAAACTGCGGACAATGCCGATCCGGCCAGGCCTCGCATCAACGCGAGGTCGGACAAAGAAAAAACAGGCATAACGGTGGTGGCGCTCGTCGCGCGCTGCGGGGAAATTCGAGGAGGGAAGTGGATGTCGTCTGTCCAGATCCGCGACGTGCGGAAATCGTTCGGCAATTTCGAGGTGCTGCACGGCGTGACGATCCCGATCGAGGACGGCGCCTTCGTGGTGCTGGTCGGCCCCTCCGGCTGCGGCAAGTCGACCCTGCTGCGGATGCTGGCAGGGCTGGAGAACATCACCTCGGGCACGATCTCGATCGGCGAACGGGTGGTCAACAACGTCCAGCCCAAAGAGCGCGACATCGCCATGGTGTTCCAGAACTACGCGCTCTATCCGCACATGACTGTCGCGGACAACATGGGCTTCTCGCTCAAGCTGCGCGGCGCGAAATCCGACGAGATCAACAAGGGCGTGAAGCGCGCCGCCGAAATCCTGGCGCTGACCCCGCTGCTCGACCGCTATCCCCGGCAATTGTCCGGCGGCCAGCGCCAGCGCGTGGCGATGGGCCGCGCGATCGTGCGCGATCCGCAGGTGTTCCTGTTCGACGAGCCGCTCTCCAACCTCGACGCCAAGTTGCGCGTGGCGATGCGCGCCGAGATCAAGGAACTGCATCAGCGGCTGAAGACCACCACCGTTTACGTCACCCACGACCAGATCGAGGCCATGACCATGGCCGACAAGATCGTGGTGATGCATGACGGCATCGTCGAGCAGATCGGCGCGCCGCTCGAGCTCTACGACAAGCCCGACAACCAGTTCGTCGCCGGCTTCATCGGCTCGCCGGCGATGAACTTCCTGAACGGCCACCTCAAATCCAACGGCCAGCCCTTCGTCGAGACCGACAATGGCAGCAAATTGCCGCTTGCCGCCGCGCCGTCGGCCTCCGACGGCCGGCCCGTGGTCTACGGCGTGCGGCCGGAACATCTGGAACTCGCCAGCGACGGCATCGAGGCCGAGGTCGTCGTGGTCGAGCCGACCGGCTCGGAGACCCAGGTGGTGGCGCGGATCGGCACCCAGGACATCATCGCCGTGTTCCGCGACCGTCACGAGGTCATACCGGGCGAGCGGGTCCATTTGCGGCCGCGCGCATCGGCCGCGCATGTCTTCGACAAGGACACCGGCAAGCGGCTGTGAGGCCGCCTTGCTGCGACATTCGATTCAACCAAGATCATAAACCGGGAGAAAACGTGAAATGGCTGATTTCCTGACCGACCGACGTTCGCTGCTCAAGGGCGGAGCGACGATGCTCACGGCTGCGGCGACGATGTCGAGCGAGCAGTTGCTGGGCTACGCCAAGGCTTGGGCGCAGGAGGCGCCGTGGAAGCCGGAAGCCGGCGCCAAGGTCAACCTGCTGCGCTGGAAGCGCTTCGTCGAGGCCGAGGACGTCGCCTTCATGAAGATCGTCGACGCCTTCCAGAAGGCGACCGGCGCCACCATCAACGTGTCGAACGAATCCTATGACGACATCCAGCCCAAGGCGTCGGTTGCCGCCAACACCGGGCAGGGGCTGGACATGGTCTGGGGCCTCTACTCCTTGCCGTTCCTGTTCCCGGGCAAATGCACCGATATGACCGACGTCGCCGACTATCTCGGCAAGAAGTGCGGCGGCTGGACGCCGTCGGGCGAGGCCTATGGCAAGCTCGACAACAAGTGGATCGGCATTCCCGTCGCCGCCACCGGCGGTCTGGTGAACTACCGCGTTGCCGCCATGGAGAAGGCTGGCCACAAGGAGTTCCCGAAGGACCTCGCGGGCTTCTCCGACCTCGTCAAGGCCATGAACAAGAACGGCACGCCGGCCGGCATGGCGCTTGGCCACGCCTCGGGCGACGCCAATGGCTGGCTGCACTGGGCGCTGTGGGCGCATGGCGGCAACCTGATCGACAAGGACAACAAGGTGGTCGTCAATTCGCCGGAGACCGCCAAGGCGCTCGAATATGTGAAGGGCCTGTACGACAACTTCGTGCCGGGCACCGCGTCCTGGAACGACAGCTCCAACAACAAGGCGTTCCTGGCCGGCCAGCTCTTCCTCACCGTGAACGGCATCTCGATCTATGTCACGGCGAAGAAGGAGAACCCGCAGATCGCCGAGGACATGAACCACGCGCATCTGCCGGCTGGCCTCGACGGCAAGACGCGGGAATTGCACCTCGCTTTCCCGATCCTGGTCTACAACTTCACCAAGTACCCGCAGACCTGCAAGGCGTTCACCGCCTTCATGCTGGAACCCGCGCAGTTCAATCCGTGGGTCGAGGCGGCGCAGGGCTACCTGTCGCACTTCCTCAAGGCCTACGACTCCAATCCGATCTGGACCGCGGACCCGAAGAACACGCCGTATCAGAGCGTGGCTGCAACCGCGAACACCCCCGCCGGCATCGGCAAGATGGGTGAGAATGCCGCCGCCGCGATCGCCGATTTCGTGGTTGTCGACATGTTCGCCAATTACTGCACCGGCCGCGAAGACCTGAAGACGGCGATGGCCTCGGCCGAACGCTCGGCCAAGCGCATCTTCCGCTGACGGCGGCGGCCCGACCGGGCTCGTTCCGGTCGGTGAAAGCTGGGCGCGGCGGCGATCGGCCGCACCGCGCTCCGGCGCAAACAGCAAGGCGACGCCCGGTCGGTCCGGCCGGGCGGCGCAGCTTGATTTGGAGTTCGAATGAGCACCGTTCAGACCTCGATGCCGGTCCGCGGCGTCGCCACCGGCGAGCCTTCGCTGTGGTCGCGGCTTCAGACCAACCGAAACTGGATCGCGATCTGGTTCATGCTGCCCGCGGCGGCCTTCCTGATCCTGTTCCTCGCCTATCCGCTCGGCCTCGGCGTCTGGATGAGCTTCACCGACGAGCGGATCGGCCGCGGCGGCATCTTCGTCGGGCTGGAGAACTACGAGTGGCTGTGGGACGACGCGATCTTCTGGCTCTCGGTGTTCAACACGCTGCTCTACACCCTGGTTGCCAGCGCGATCAAATTCGCGATCGGGCTTTATCTCGCGCTCCTGCTCAATCGCCACATGCCGTTCAAGGCGATGATCCGCGCCATCGTGCTGATCCCCTTCATCGTGCCGACCGTGCTCTCGGCGATCGCGTTCTGGTGGATCTATGACGCGCAGTTCTCGATCATCTCCTGGTCGCTGATCAAGCTCGGCCTGATCAATCACAACATCAATTTCCTCGGCGATGCCCAATGGGCGCGCGCCAGCGTCATCATCGCCAACATCTGGCGCGGCGTGCCGTTCGTGGCGATCACGCTGCTCGCGGGCCTGCAGACGGTGTCGCCTTCGCTCTACGAGGCCGCGACCCTTGACGGCGCCACCAACTGGCAGCGCTTCCGCTACATCACCTATCCCTTGCTGACCCCGATCATCGCCGTGGTGATGACCTTCTCGGTGCTGTTCACCTTCACCGATTTCCAGTTGATCTGGGCGCTGACGCGCGGCGGGCCGGTCAACGCCACGCATCTGATGGCGACGCTCAGCTACCAGCGCGGCATCATCAGCGGGCGGCTCGGCGAGGGTGCTGCGATCGCGACCGCGATGATCCCGTTCCTGCTCGCCGCGATCACGATTTCCTGGTTCGGCATGCAGCGCCGCAAGTGGCAGCAAGGGGGCAGCAATGACTGATCTGCGGGTCGCTGCGTCATCTTGTTTGCGCGAACGAGGCAGGCCTCGCGCGCGCTGCCGCAAGTGGCAGCAAGGAGGCGGCAATGACTGATTCCGTGTTGCAGACCAAAGCCGCATCATCCGCCGCGGGCGACGACACCGAAGGCATGAGCTACCTGGAGTCGCTGCCGCGGCGCCTCGTCACGCTCTATCTGCCGCTGTTCGTCATCCTGTTCGTGCTGCTGTTCCCGTTCTACTGGATGGGGCTGACCTCGATCAAACCGGACGAGCAGCTCATCGACATGGAGAAGTACAACCCGTTCTGGGTTGTGCATCCGACCTTCAAGCACATCAGCAAGCTGCTGTTCGAGACGGAGTATCCGCGCTGGCTCTGGAACACGATGTATGTCGCGGTCGGCGCCACCACGCTCTCGATCGTCGCCAGCGTGCTCGCGGCCTACGCCATCGTGCGGCTGCGCTTCCGCGGCGCGGACGCGGTCGGCATCCTGATCTTCTTCGCCTATCTCGTGCCGCCCTCGATCCTGTTTATCCCGCTGGCCTCGGTGATCCAGGCCTACGGCCTGTTCGACTCGCCGCTGTCGCTGATCCTGGTCTACCCGACGCTGCTCATTCCATTCTCGACCTGGCTGCTGATGGGCTACTTCAAGACGATCCCCTTCGAGCTCGAGGAATGCGCGCTGATCGACGGCGCCAGCCGCTGGCAGATCCTGGTCAAGATCGTGGTGCCGCTCGCGATCCCCGGCCTGATCTCGGCCTTCATCTTCTCCTTCACGCTGTGCTGGAACGAGTTCATCTACGCGCTGACCTTCCTGCAGTCGACGCCGAACAAGACGGTGCCGGTCGCGATCGTCAACGAGTTCGTCGACGGCGACATCTACAAATGGGGCTCGCTGATGGCGGGCGCGCTGGTCGGCTCGCTGCCGCTCGTGATCCTTTACGCCTTCTTCGTCGAGCATTATGTGTCGGCGATGACCGGCGCCGTGAAGGAATAAGCGCGCGCTGCTTCGTCGCGAAGAAAAGCAAAGAAACAAAAAGGAGAAGGCTCTTGCACGTTCTGGTCCTGGGCGCCGCCGGCATGGTCGGCCGCAAGCTGGTTGATCGGCTGTTGCGCGACGGCCGGCTTGGCAAAAGCGAGATCAGCCGCCTGACGCTGCACGATGTGGTGGCGCCGGCAAGACCTGAGAAGACAGGTTTTCCGGTCGAGGTCCTCGCCGGTGATTTCGCCGTGCCGGGAGCGGCCGAAAAGCTGATCGCCGGCCGTCCCGACGTGATCTTCCATCTCGCCGCCATCGTCTCTGGCGAGGCCGAGCTTGATTTCGACAAGGGCTACCGCATCAACCTCGACGGCACGCGGATGCTGCTCGATGCGATCAGGCTTGCCGGCGGCGGCTACAAGCCGCGCGTCGTGTTCACGTCCTCGATCGCGGTGTTCGGCGCGCCGTTTCCGGAAGCGATCGGCGACGAGTTCTTCCACACGCCGCTGCTCAGCTACGGCACCCAGAAGGCGATTGGCGAGCTGCTGCTGGCCGACTATTCCCGCCGCGGCTTCCTCGATGGCATCGGCATCCGCCTGCCGACCATCTGCATCCGTCCCGGCCTGCCGAACAAGGCGGCGTCCGGCTTCTTCTCCAACATCCTGCGCGAGCCGCTCGCGGGCAAGGAGGCGGTGCTGCCGGTCTCCGAGGACGTCCGTCACTGGCACGCGACGCCGCGCTCGGCGGTCGGCTTCCTGCTCCATGCCGGGACCATGGACCTGGCCACGGTCGGGGCGCGCCGCAACCTCACCATGCCCGGGCTGTCGGCAACCGTCGGCGAGCAGATCGCGGCGTTGAAGCGCGTCGCCGGCGAGAAGGTGGCCGCGCGCATCAAGCGGGTGCCCGATCCCTTCATCATGGGCATCGTCGACGGCTGGCCGCGCAATTTCGCGGCCAGGCGGGCGCGTGAGCTCGGCTTCACCACGGCCGAGCAGACGTTCGACGACATCATCCGCATCCACATCGAGGACGAGCTCGGCGGCCAATTCGTCAACTGATCCAGTCAACTGATCCAGGTCTACTGATCAGGTCGCAGCATGATCCGTGTTGCCAGCATCGGCGAGTGCATGATCGAGCTGAAGCCGGCGGGCGGGGGCCGCTACTCCCGGGGCTTCGGCGGCGACACGCTCAACACCGCGGTCTATCTCGCCCGGCTCGGCGTCGCCGTCGACTACATCACGGCGCTCGGCGACGATCCCTTGAGCGACGAGATGATCGCGGGCTGGGCGGCGGAGGGCATCGGCGTCGGCAAGGTCGCGCGGCTCAAGGGCAGGCTGCCCGGCCTCTATCTGATCGAGACCGACGGCAAGGGTGAGCGCCGCTTCTTCCACTGGCGCGAGAGCGCGGCGGCGCGAAGCCTGCTCGATCTGCCCGAGACCGCGTCCCTGCTGCAATCGCTGTCCGATTATTCGCTGGTCTATTTCTCGGCGATCACGCTGTCGATCTTTGCCGGGCCCGCGCGGGCGCGCCTCGTGGAGGCGCTGGGGCGCGCGCGACGGCAGGGTGCCCGCATCGTCTTCGACACCAACTTCCGTGCCCGCGGCTGGCCCGATCTCGACATTGCGCGGCGCGTCTTTGAAGAAGCGTTCCAGGCCGCCGACATCGTGCTGGCCTCGGCCGACGATCTCGCGGCGCTCTATCCGGCTGAGAGTGCAGACGCGCTGCTGGCGCGGATCGGAGCGGGCGAGGCGGTGCTGCGGCTTGCCGAGCCCGCGAGCCTCCTGCGTTTCGAGGGCGCCTCGCGCCGGATCGCGGCCGAGCCGGTGACTGCGCCGGTGGTCGACACCACGGCGGCCGGCGACAGTTTCGCCGCCGCCTATCTCGCGGCGCGGCTGGCCGGCGAGAGCCCGGTCGAGGCCGCCCGCGCCGGCCACCGGCTCGCGGGCGTCGTGGTGTGCCATCCCGGCGCGATCATTCCGCGTTCGGCGATGCCGGCAACTCCCGTTCCCCGTCGCGAGGTTTCGTCATGACCAGCAAGCAGGACAAGCTCGCAGCCTTGTTCAGATCGGCCCGCATCGTGCCGGTGCTGACGATCGAGCGGCTGGAGGATGCCGTGCCCTTGGCGCGCGCCATGGTCGCGGGCGGCGTCCGCACGCTCGAAGTGACGCTGCGAACGCCGGTCGCGGTCGAAGCCGCCAAGGCCATCATCGCTGATGTGCCGGAGGCGATCGTCGGCATCGGCACCATTCTCAACCCTGACGATCTCGCCCGCGCCGAGGCACTCGGCGCCCGCTTCGGCATCAGTCCCGGCGCCACGCCGGACCTCCTGAGCGCGGCCGCCGCGAGCCGCCTGCCGTTCGCGCCGGGGATCGCCACCGCCTCCGATGTGATGGGCGCGCTCGCCGCCGGCTTCGACCTCGTCAAGTTCTTTCCGGCCGAGCCGGCCGGCGGTATCAAGGCACTGCGCGCCTTGGCGGGGCCTTTCCCGCAGGTCCGCTTCTGCCCGACCGGCGGCATTGGCGAGAGCAACGCGGCCGCGTGGCTCGCCGAGCCCAATGTGGTCGCGGTCGGCGGTTCCTGGCTGTGCCAGGCCGCGGACATCAAGGCAGGCAACTGGAGTGGCATAACCGCCTTGTGCCAGCGGGCGGTCAAATCGGCGAAAGCGGCGTGAAGTCCTCTTTCCGATAGGCTAGAACGGGACCAAATGGGATCAACGGAGACATAGCCATGACAGCGAGCATTGTCGGATGGGCGCATACGCCGTTCGGGAAATTCGATACCGAAACCGTCGAAAGCCTGGTGGTGAAGGTTGCCAATGAGGCGCTGGCGGATGCCGGCATTGCCGCCGCCGATGTCGACGAGATCGTGCTCGGCCATTTCAATGCCGGCTTCTCCCCGCAGGACTTTACGGCTTCGCTGGTGCTGCAGGCCGATCCGCATCTGCGCTTCAAGCCGGCGACCCGGGTGGAAAACGCCTGCGCCACCGGATCGGCCGCCGTGCACCAGGGCATCCGCGCGATCGCGGCCGGCGCGGCCAAGGTCGTGCTGGTGGTCGGCGTCGAGCAGATGACCCGGACGCCCGGCCCCGAGATCGGCCGCAACCTGCTGAAAGCCTCGTATCTGCCTGAGGACGGCGACACGGTCGGCGGCTTTGCCGGCGTGTTCGGCAAGATCGCGCAGGGCTACTTCCAGAAATATGGCGACCAGTCCGATGCGCTGGCGATGATCGCGGCGAAGAACCACAAGAACGGCGTCGCCAATCCCTATGCGCAGATGCGCAAGGATTTCGGCTTCGACTTCTGCCGCTCCGAGAGCGAGAAGAACCCTTACGTCGCCGGCCCCCTGAAGCGCACCGACTGCTCGCTGGTGTCGGATGGCGCCGCGGCGCTGGTCTTGACCGATGCCGAGACCGCAAAGGGCATGGGCAAGGCGATCAGCTTCCGCGCCACCGCGCACGCGCAGGATTTCCTGCCGATGTCGAAGCGCGACATCCTGCAGTTCGAAGGCTGCACGGTGGCGTGGCAGCGCGCGCTGGAAAAGGCGGGCGTTGCGCTCACCGATCTCTCCTTTGTCGAGACCCATGACTGCTTCACCATTGCGGAATTGATCGAATATGAAGCGATGGGGCTGACGCCGAAGGGGCAGGGCGCTCGCGCGATCCTGGAAGGCTGGACCCAGAAGGGCGGCAAGCTGCCGGTCAATCCGTCCGGCGGCCTGAAGGCCAAGGGTCACCCGATCGGCGCGACCGGCGTCTCCATGCATGTGATGACGGCGATGCAGCTTGCAGGCCAGGCGCCCGAGGGCATGCAGATCAAGGATGCCAAAATCGCCGGCATCTTCAACATGGGCGGTGCCGCGGTCGCCAACTACGTCTCGGTGCTGGAGCCGGTGAAGTAGCCCGCGGCCGACGTAGCCTAGCGGGCGCCTTCCTCGAGCGTCGGCTTGTCCAGGCCGATCTTGGGAGCGGCCGTCTGCAGCAGCGCGATCAGCTCTTCGCTGCCGGCGCGCAGCTTGTCGGCGTCGAGATTGCGCAGGTCGGAGATCTTGACGGTCGCTTGCACTTGCTCGATGGCGGTGCGCGCCGCCGCGGCCAACTTTGGATCGCCGGCCGCCATGGCGTCGGCGAAGACCACCCGGTAGGCGAGGGCGATGCCGTCGGCATTGCTTTGCATGTCGTTGAGCGAGGTGCCGCTTAGCCGCGACTCGCCGCCATCAGCTTTGTTGCCGCCGATCTCGAAGGCCAGCCGCGCGATGCCGTTGAGCAGGCGCTGTGGTGCGAGTTCGACATGGTCGAGCTGCGCCTTGAGGTCGGCGAGGTGGGCAATCAGCGCGTCGGTTTCCGCGCCGGCATCGGTGCTGCGGCTCGCGCCGAACAACGTGGCCTCGATGCCGTGGAAGCCGTGGCTGGCGTTCGGCCAGGCGTCGATCTGCTGATCAAGCTCGGGGACGAAGCCGCTGGTGAAGACCTCCGAGCGCTCCCAGCCGGTGCGTGCCGCGATCCAGGCCTTGCGGGCGCCGTCGAGGTCGTGGGCGGCAAGGCGCTCGCGCAGGGCACGGGCGCCAGCGAGCGTCTGGCCGATGTCGTCGATCAGGTAGTGCCGATAGCTCTCGGCGGTGGCCTCGAGCGGCGCCGCACCCGCCTGCGGCACGACGGCCAGCGCCAGGATCGTGCCCAGCAGAAGCGGGCATATCCAGCAGTCGGCGACTTTCATCATGATGTCTCCGCTGTTCATCGCTGCAGCTCCGCCTGCGCCGGCGCGCGCAGCAGCCGCCGCCGCTCGGCGTCATGGGCCGCCCGCACGGTGGGATTGAACAGCGACCACGGCTCGGTGCCGCGCAAGAGCGGCATCGCCCTGGAAAAGGTGAGGCCGTAGTAGACCTTGTATTCGGCGGTGGCCGCGTCGAGATCGCCGGCCGAAACCGCCATGGCGATCCGGCGCAAGCTGATCACCACGTCCTTCACGGCCGCGCGGACCATGCGGCGCTCGACCAGCGCGTCGGTCACCGCGGTGTCGCGGTGGTCGGGAAACCGTTCGGCAAGGTCGCGGAACTCGCCGCCCAGGGTTTCGGCCGCAAGGTTGATCGCATCGCGGTCCCGCGCCGTGATCGCCTGGCCGAGTAGCAGCGAAAAAGTGTCGATGTCCTTGAAGCGGGTCGTCACGCCATCGCTGTCGAAAGGCTGGCGCGCATCGCCGACGGCGCGCAGATAGGCGACGAGGTCGCCGCGGTCCTGCGTCGACAGCCCGAGTTCGTAGACATGGTCGAAATGATCGACGACCTGATCAAGGCTGTCGTAGCGGCCGTCATGAAAATAGGGCGCGTTGAAGTTCGCGTTGAGCAGGGTGGGGGTCTTGTGAAGTCCGCCCGAGCCGATGTCGTGCTGCAGGTGATCGACGAACGCGCCCGCCGCGGGGTGACAGCCGGCGCAGCTGAGATTTGGATCATGCGGAAACGGCTTTGCGAACAGGGCTTCGCCGCGGCGCTCGGCCTCGTTCGCGGTCGCGGTGAGGCGACCGCGGTCGCCGAGCCTGGGGTTGGGCAGGAAATCGATCTCCTGGACATAGGCGACGATGGCGTCGAGGGTCGACGGCGACGGCTCAGGCCCGGCGAACTCGCCGACGATGACGTTGCGCACGAAGTCGCGGAGCGACGCCGTGCGGCCGTCGTGTCCGTAGGGCGCGAGGTAGCGCGCGCCGCGCAGGCTCGGAACCCGCACCGGATCGAGCACGTGATTGTCGGCCTTGGGGTTGAACAGCGCGCCGGTGGTGTCGAACGTGCCGGGTCGGGTCGACAGGCCGGGAATGAACAGCCTGGCGTTGCTCGCGCCGCCGACGTGGCATGTGCCGCAACTGATGCCGGCGCGGCGCGCGACGTCGCCGAGGATCGATGGCGAGTTGAAGGCGAGATCGCCGAGCGCCACCACATAGGAGGTGCGGTCGCCGCTATATTCCGAACGCAGTATCTCGTGCGGCACGTAGTCCGCATCCTCGTTGAGCTCACTGCCCGCCGGCAGCACCGTCTGATCCCCGTCGATCGGAAACGAGGTCGCGTCGTGGGGCAGCGCCAGCAGCAGAAAAAGGCCGGCAACGGCGCTGGTGCCGCGCCGCAAGCTTGCAGGACGTCGCTTCGCGTACTCGGTCATGGTCTTCATATTGCATTCGCGCGGGCCGGGGCGCCGCCCTGGCCCGCGCATTCTGATCTCAAACGATCTGCTCAGTGACGATCGTGATCGTGGTCGTGGTCGTGGTCGTGACCGTGATCATGGTCGTCATCGTCGTCCCGGTGGCTGGCGAACACCACCGCTCCGGTCGATGGATCGAGGATCAGCTTGTGGTCGTCATTGTCGACGCGGCGGTCGAAGTCGAACATGTGTTCGATCGTGCCCGCCATGGTGTCGAGCGAGCCGCCCGGCTGGATGCGCTCGCCATCGAGCCAGTTGTCCTCGATGAACTTCAGGACCGAGGTCTGGTCGGTCAGCGTGTGGTCGATGTGGTTGTGCTTGGCGAACGGCGAGATCACCAGCAGCGGCTGGCGGGTGCCGTACGCGCAGCGGCCCCACGCCGACTGGCCGAACGCGCCGTTGAGCGGCACATTGCGCGTCGGGCGACCCTGCTGCAGGCCGACGTTGCAGACGCCGGCGGCGTTGAGCACGTCGGTGGTCGGGTTGAACGACGGGTTGACGATCGGCGGCATCTGGTGATCGTACCAGCCGTCGGAGTCGTCATACAGGATGACGATCGCGGTGCTCGACCAGAACTTGCTTTCCTGCAGCGCGTTGCTCACCTTGATGATGAAGTGCTGCTCGTCGATCGGGTCGGAATAGCCGGCATGGCCGTCCTGGAATGCCGGCGCCTTGAGGAAGGTCACCGACGGCAGGTTGCCGGCATGGAGCGCCGCGAAGAAGTCGTCGGTGTCGTACTGGTGGTTCGCCGGATCCGCCGTGCGGGTACCCGGGATGTTGGTGAACCCGACCGATGCCACCGAGTGCGGCGGCAGGTGGTTCGGGTTGCGGGTCGACGCATAATACTGGAACGGCTGGTGGTGCGGGATGTAGTCGGTCGACGCGGAGGCGGGGCTCGCGGCGGTGGTTGCAGCCGTGAAGCGCGCGCAGCCGGTGCTGCCGTTCGCGTTGACGGTCTGCAGGTTGAAGCCGCCCTCGAACCAGCCCCAGGTGATGTTGCGCTTGTTGAGCAGGTCGCCGATGTTGGGGCCTGCCATGGTCACCTGGTCGATGGTCGGGTTGGAGCACTTGTCCTGCTCGGGATCGCCGTCACCAATCAGGGTGATGTTGCTCGACGTGTGGCTGGCGTCGCCGAATGCTTCGTGGGTCGAGTGAAGCAGATTGCCGCTGGCGTCCTGCACGTTGGTGGCGTGGGCGAAGCCGTTGGTCTGGCCCGAGATCAGGTTGATGGCGCCCGGCGACGAAGGGCCGAACTGGGTCGCGTAGCTGTTGTCGTTCATCGCGTAGTGCTGGGCGTAGTTCCACAGCGCCGTGACGGTGTTGCCGTCGTAGTAGCCCATCGCCAGGCCCTTGGTGGCGACGGCGGCTGGGGGCGCCTGCGGGCCGCTGGAGGCGGTGCCGGCACTGCCGACCCACGCCGGGAAGCCGTCCATGTTGCCGTTGTTGTAGGCGGCCTGCTCCGGCATGTCGTTGTGGCCCTGGTCGGCGGTCGACGCCTGGCTGGGCGAAAGCCGGAACGGATTGGCGGCATCAGTGCCGTTGTGCCGGGAGTTGTTGGGTCCAACCGGGGCGTTGGGGTTGGCGTTCGGGTTGTTGGCGAGGAGGTTCAATTCGCCAATCGGCTCAAAGTGATGATTGACGTCGAGCGGCGTTACAAGGTTGTTGTTGAGCGGGGTGTTGCGCTTTGCCTTGAACGGCGTCTCGCCGGGCAGGTTCATCGCCTTGGGGTACGTGCCGAAATAGTGGTCGTAGGAAATGTTCTCCTGGAAGATCACGACCAGATGCTTGATGGGTGTGCGCGTTCCATTGCGGAAATCGTCGCGATCGTGGTCTTGAGCGATGGCGCCGGCGCCGCCGATCAACAAGGCGAAAGTAGAGACCAGACCGAGAGTTATGGGCAAACGCATGAAGATTGCCTCCTTCTTGAGTATTTAATGAGATAGGTTTTTTGGCGCAGCGAAGGGTGGGGGTGGCGCCGCGGGGAAAGTTTTCAGAGCTGGGTCACAACGCGATGAACCATCCGTGACAATGCCTTGAAGGTTCGGCGACGTGATCGAATGGTGACACCGTCGCGAGGGCGCGAGGCGCGCGACCCCGCGCCGGGGCTTGACCGGCGGCGACGGATTGGAAAACAGCTTTACGCCGAGCTAACGTGGCCGATGGGGCTCGAGGCTCAGGCGAGCAGCTCGACCTTTCCGCTCTTCAGCCGGTAAATGCCGCCGACGACCTTCAGCTTCCCGTCGTTGACCGCAGCACTGAGGATCGGCGTGGCCGATTTCAGCTTGGCCACATTGTCGAACACGTTCTGCCGAATCGCATTGCTGAGCGTATCGCCGCTGTGCGAGGCCACCGCCTTGACCGCGGGCGCAATCGCCTCGACCAGGGACGGCATGTGGCCGGGCAGCGGCTTGTCCTCCTTGATCGACTTGATCGTGGCCTCGACCGCGCCGCACGCCTCGTGACCCAGCACCAGGATCAGCGGCGTGCTGAGCACCGCGACCGCATATTCCATGCTTGCGACAGTCTCGTCGCTGGCGAAATTGCCGGCTACGCGGCACACGAAGAGGTCGCCGCGGCTGCTGTCGAATGCATATTCAGGCGCGATGCGGGAGTCGGCGCAGCTCAATATCGCCGCATAGGGATTCTGTCCGCCGGCCAAAGCTTCCCGCTCGCGCTTGAAGTCGTGTCGCCGCATCTCGCCTTCGACATAGCGCTCGTTTCCTTCGCGCAGGCGCTTCAGCGCGCCATCAGGCGCCAGGACGTTTTCCGGCTTGGGCGGCGATTTCGCTTCCTTTGCATCGGCCGCCGCCCGGGCCAGCAGCAGCGCCGCCGACGACATCGCGAACAGGCCGAAGGCGCGCCGCGACAGCGCGCTTGTCTTGCGTTGGCAGAAATCGCACATGGCTTCCCCTTTGCATTCTTGTTCAAGCAACTGTCCTGCCGCCAATGGCACGAACGTCTGGCCGCATCTCGGTTGCTTTTCGACCCGGGGCGACCAGTCGCTCAAAGCTAGCAAAAGTGGTTCGGCTCAGGCAATGCAACTCCGCGACGACAATTCCAATCAAAATCCCGACAAGAGTGAGCGAAGGAGAGCGAAGCTTTCGACGTTCGAATTTGCTCGCCGCGGATCGGTCGAAACGGGCTTCCTTGATGCCATCGAAGACGGCCGGCCACCATGACGCGCCGGCGTCTCGACCGCGGCGTGGCGGTCGGTGTCGCCGGCTCGCTCACGCGCGATTTGGCACCGCGTCAACGGAGTACGGCAGCGGCCTGGGAAGCATTGGCCTTGCGATCGAGGCGGCGGCCGCGGGAATGGCATTGCAATCGCGACCAAAGCGTTGTTGCCAGCGGATTTGGCGCGTCGTAAAGTCGTGATTGCGCATCCGACCGTATGGCCGACACGTCGCCGTTTCGCCTTGCAATATCAGGCGCGACTTGCAGATGGGCCAGTGCTGCTGACCTTCAAAGGCTGGATGATAGGACATCTTCTGCGAGATGCGCGTGAGAGCCCTCGGGCGGAGCAACGCCGAGGTCATTGAGGCGACCGAAAAGAAAGCGGCCTCCGGCCGGACGTCGCCTTGGGTCCGCTAGGAGCCAAGGCGGACATCGCCGGCGCAAGACACGTGATCTTGCGTAAAGACATCTGTGCTCATGCTTGACCATTGACCGTGCTCGACGAGCGGGCGCGCCCGTTTTCGCCCGGCAGTGGGCAACAATGGCTCGGCCTATGTCGAGAAGGGACGTTCATTACGACGAAGCGTTTCATTTAACAGCATCGCGACGCGATCAGGCCTTGAAGGAGATCAACATGGCTCAGATGGCTATCGATCAAGCATCTCGATTTCCGCGGAACTTCCGGACCGTGATCATGGCTGCGTCCGCGGGAAATGTCATTGAATGGTATGACTTCTATATTTTCGGAAGTCTGGCCACGATCTTGTCGGTCAAATTCTTCGAAAAGAGCCACCCCGTCGCGGCTCTGCTCTCGACGATCGCGCTGTTCACCGCCGGCTTCCTGGTCCGTCCGTTGGGAGCGTTCGTCTTCGGCTGGCTCGGCGACCGCGTCGGCCGCAAATATACGTTCATCATGACGCTCGTCGGCATGGCTCTTGGCACCGGCGCGATCGGCTTGATCCCGACCTTCGAGCAGATCGGTTTGGCCGCCGCGATCATCCTGTTTTGCTTGCGCATGATTCAGGGCCTTTGCCTGGGCGGCTCATATGGCGGCGCCATCACCTACGTCGCCGAGCACGTGGCGGACGAACGCCGCGGCTACTATACCGGCTGGCTGCAGACCTCGCCGACGCTTGGGATCGTAGTGTCTCTCATCGTGATCATTGCGACACGCAGCTACTTCGGCGAGGCGGTATTCAACGAATGGGCGTGGCGCATTCCGTTCCTGTTCTCCTTCCTGCTGGTGTTCGTCACGCTCTACATGCGGGCCAATTTCGAGGAGTCGCCGGTCTATGCCGAGATCAAGGCGAAGGGGCTGACCAGCACGAACCCCTGGCGTGACGCCTTCCTCAATCCGGTCAATCTGAAATACGTGGTGATCGCGACCATCGTGGTGCTGGGCGAGGGCGTGGTCTGGTACTCAAGCCAGTTCTGGGCGTTGTTTTACCTGCAGACGGTGTCCAAGGTGGACACCTTGACCAGCGCCTTGATCGTGGGAATTGGGCTGGTGATCGGAACCCCGTCGCTCGTCTTCTTCGGCTGGTTGTCAGACATCGTCGGCCGCAAGCCGGTCATCCTGGGCGGCTTCTTCCTCGCGGCGGTGACCTACTATCCGCTGTATAGCTGGCTCGGCTTGGTCACACAGCCCGGCAACATCAACGTGCCGATTGCCATCCTCATCGTGGTCATTCTTGTATGTTACGTGGGAATGGTCTACGGGCCGATCGGCGCGTTCCTTGCCGAATTCTTCCCCGGCAGGATCCGCTATACGGCGGTGTCGATGCCGTACATGATCGGCAACGGCTGGGGCGGCGGCCTGGTGCCGTTCATCACGACAGCGGCCTACCAGGCGACAGGCAGTCTCGCCTATGCACTGATCTACCCGATCGCTGTTCCGGCGATCTGCCTGGTCTTGAGCCTGTTCCTCATGCCCGAGACCCGCAAGATGAGCATCTGGGAGCATTGAGGGCGGGCGGACCTAAATTGCACATGATTTGTGATCTGAGGATGCCACGGGAGGTATCCATGCCGACACAAATTCCGGTCGAACCAGCACGATCCTGGACGGTTGCAGCGGAAGCAGCCCTACTGCTCTCGCTGCTGGCGGCCGCCATCAACAGCGCCGTCGTATTCATCATCATATGGGTCTACGGCTAGGGGGCCGACTCCAGCATTCGCTCCCCGTCGGCGAGCTGGCGCGCGTCAAAACCCACGTCGCGCTCACGTCGCCGGGTTCGCGAGTTGCGGGATAGGCCGCTAGTCCACCCCGCGAAGCCATTCCAGGAGAGCGGCGTTGACCTCGGCGGGGCGCTCCTGCTGAATCCAGTGGCCGGCACCGTCGAAAAGTCGAACGAGGCGCAGATCGGCAACGTGCTTGCGCATGACCTCGATAAGGTCGACGCCCGGCACGAACGCGAGCACCGGATCAAGCCGGCCGGCGATGAAGGCCGCCGGCTGTTCGATCCGGCGGTCCGCGATCTCCGCCAGCTCGGCAAAATCGATTTCCGACGTGCGGTAACGGTTGAGTGGCCCACGAAAGCCGCTTTGCTCGAACTGCCCGACATAATAGTCGAGGTCGCGGGGCGTCAGCCAATCCGGCAGCGGATCCGGATCGATCAGGCCGTCGAGATATTTCGCGTCGGGAGGCTTCCTCGCCCTGGGTCCTGCCTTCAAGGCGTCGCCGGACGAGCCGTAGTAGATCTTCCTCAGTGACGTGCGCACGTCGGCTTCGAGCTCGGATTCCGCGACGCCTGGCTCCTGGAAGTAGATCTGATAGAAAAAACGATCCTTGTAGAAGTTGCGGAAGAGTTCGACGCGAGGCGCCGGGCCTCTTCCGGTGTAGGGGACGCTCAATCCGGCGACGGCTCGCACCCTCTCCGGGAAAAACAACGCCGTATTCCAGACAATCGGGGCCCCCCAATCATGGCCGATCAGGATCGCCCGCCTTTCGCCGAGGGCGTCGATCAGACCTGCAATGTCGGTGCATATCTCCTTGATCGAATAGGCCTCAATGGCCGCCGGCTTGTCGCTGCCGCCATAGCCGCGCACGTCCGGCGCGGCCACGCGATAGCCTGTCTCGGCGAGCGCCGAAATCTGATGGCGCCACGAGTACCAGCTTTCCGGCCAGCCATGCACCAGCACGACCAATGGTCCCTTTCCGGCAAGGGCGACCCGCAACCGGATGCCGTTGGTCTCGACGAAGGCGAATTCTGTTTTTGCGTTCATCGACGTCTCCGCGGCCCGTTCGTGGTGGCTGTGATTGCCCATGGTTGTACGCCGGATGCCGCCGACGATGGAGTCTGATCGGCGGTTTCCGGATGCGGCGCCTTTGCCCGCCGCGCGGAATTCGGGGAACGCGAGCAGGCGCCACGCATATGCCCATACGTCCGCCGTGCTTGATCTTGGCCCAAGCCTGTCCTTACGTGGGCCACAACCAACCGGGAGAGAGCGCCGCCATGGGACCGCTTGCGGGCATCAAGGTCATCGACATGACCACCGTGCTGATGGGGCCTTATGCGACCCAGATGCTCGGTGACTTCGGCGCCGACGTCATCAAGGTGGAATCGCTGGAAGGCGACGTCACCCGCCTGATCGGTCCGACCCGGCATCCGGGGATGGGGCCGGTGTTCCTCAACACCAACCGCTCGAAACGCTCGATTGCGCTCGACCTGAAGAAGCCGGCCGGCCGCGACGCCGTGCTGCGGCTGATCAGTTCCGCCGACGTGCTGGTCTACAACGTCCGGCCGCAGGCGATGGCGCGGCTCAATCTCGGCTACGACGTCGTCTCCAAGGTGAACCCGCGGCTGGTCTATGCCGGCGTGTTCGGCTTCGGCCAGGGCGGCCCTTACGCCGCCAAGCCCGCCTATGACGATCTGATCCAGGGCGCGACCGCGCTGCCGGCGCTGATGGCGCAGACCTCCGACGGCACGCCGCGCTACGTGCCGAACGCGCTGGTCGATCGCATCGTGGGGCTGACGGCGGTCGGTGCGATCTGCGCTGCACTGGTGCATCGCGACCGCTCGGGCAGCGGCCAGCGCGTCGACATCCCGATGTTCGAGACCATGGCCGGCTTCGTCATGGGCGATCACATGGGCGGGCTCACCTACGAGCCGCCGCTCGACAAGGGCGGCTATGCCAGGCATCTCTCGCGCGACCGCAGGCCCTACAAGACCAGCGACGGCTATCTCTGCGTGATCGTCTATAACGATAAGCAGTGGGATAATTTCTTCAAGGCGACCGGCCGCGATGACCTCAAGCACGACCCGAAATTCGCAAGCTTCGCCGGGCGTGCCGCCAATATCGACGAGGTCTATGCGGAGCTGGCGCGGATTCTGGAGACACGCACGACCGCCGAATGGATCGAGATCCTGAACAAGGCCGACGTGCCCGTGATGCCGATGCACGATCTGGAGAGCCTGCTTGACGATCCGCACCTTGCGGCAACCGGCTATTTCCCCATCGTTACCCATCCGAGCGAGGGACCGATCCGCACCATGAAGGTGTCGGCCAGTTTTTCGGATACACCGGCCGTGCCCGAGCGGCTGGCGCCGCGGCTTGGCGAGCAGGGTGTCGAAATCCTGCGGGAAGCCGGCTATTCGGCCGATGAGATTTCGGGCCTTGTGCGCGACGGCGTCACCAGGCCTGCGCCCGCGAGCTAGTGGCGGCTCTGACGTTCCTTTCGCTTTCGCAGCACATTCCTCAAAGGAACGTCAGAGCCAGAGCCACACTAGAACTTCATATTTGCTGGTGTCCTTTTGGTTCCGACATTCGCAGACGTGGCTCCGCAAAATGATGCGAATGTCAGAGCCGGGACACTGGAAGGACAGACCGATGGATTTTGCACTGACCGCCAACCAGGAATCGATCCGCGATGCGGTCGCCAAGATTTGCGCGCGCTTCGACGACGCCTACTGGCTGAAGAAGGACAAGGAGGGCGGCTTCCCCGCCGACTTCCACAAGGCCTTGGCCGACGCCGGCTGGCTCGGCATCTGCATTCCCGAGGAGTATGGCGGCTCAGGGCTCGGCATCCTCGAAGCCGCGCTCATGATGCGCACGATCGCGGAATCCGGCGCCGGCATGTCCGGCGCGTCAGCCATCCACATGAACGTGTTCGGGCTCAATCCCGTGGTCGTGTTCGGCACGAAGGAGCAGTGCGAGCGCATGCTGCCCGGCATCGTCGACGGCACCGAGCGGGCCTGCTTCGCCGTCACCGAGCCCAATACCGGGCTCAACACCACGCAGCTCAAGACGCGCGCGGTGAGGAAGGGCGACAAATATATCGTCAACGGCCAGAAGGTCTGGATCTCGACCGCGCAGGTCGCGGAAAAGATCCTGCTATTGGCGCGCACCACGCCGCTGGAGGAGGTGAAGAACCCGACCTTCGGCTTGAGCCTGTTCTACACCGATTTCGACCGCAGCCGCATCGCGGTGCACGAGATCGAGAAGATGGGCAGAAAACCCGTCGACTCCAACGAATTGTTCTTGGCGGATTTCGAGATCCCGGTCGAGGATCGCCTCGGCGAGGAGGGCAAGGGTTTTGAGTACATCCTGCACGGCATGAACCCGGAGCGGATCCTGATCGCGGCCGAGGCGGTCGGGCTCGGCAAGCTCGCGCTGTCGCGCGCCGCCGACTACGCTAAGGGCCGCATCGTGTTCAACCGGCCGATCGGCAAGAACCAGGCGATCCAGCATCCGCTGGCGAAGAACTGGATGGAACTCGAGGCGGCCTGGCTGATGACGCTGTCGGCCGCCTGGCAGTACGACAAGGGACTGCCCTGCGGCCCCGCCGCCAATTCGGCAAAATACCTCGCGGCCGAAGCCGGCTACCATGCCTGCGAGCAGGCGGTGATGACCCATGGCGGCTTCGGCTATGCCAAGGAATTCCATGTCGAGCGCTATTTGCGGGAATCGCTGATCCCGCGCATTGCGCCCGTCAGCCGCGAGCTGATCCTGAGCTTCATCGCCGAGAAAGTGCTCGGCCTGCCGAAGTCATATTGATGAAGGTGAAATCGCATTGATGATGCGTGTCGAAGTCGTGAGGGACGCAGCCTGCTTCTTCTCCCTCTCCCTGAAAGGGGGAGGGTTGGGGAGGGGGTCAACGGCTGAGCAGCTACGGATGATCGACCTGATCCCCTCCCGGTTTGCTGCCGGACGATGCATCGCATCGCCGGGTGCAAACCGACCTCCCCTTTTCAAGGGGAGGTAAGAAGATGAGCTTCATCACCGGCGCTGGCCTCACGTCGTTCGGCAAGCATGAGGGTTCATCCTCGCTCGACCTGATGAGCCAGGCGGCTGCGCTGGCGCTGGCCGACGCAGGCCTGAAGCGCGCCGACATCGACGGCATCCTGTGCGGCTATTCGACAGTGTCGCCGCACATCATGCTTGCGACCGTGTTCGCCGAGCATTTCGGCATCCGTCCGTCCTACGCGCATGCGGTGCAGGTCGGCGGCGCCACCGGACTTGCGATGACCATGCTGGCGCATCATCTGGTCGAGGCCGGCGTGGCGAACCATGTGCTGGTCGTCGCCGGCGAGAACCGGCTGACCGGGCAGAGCCGCGACGCCGCGATCCAGGCGCTCGCGCAGGTCGGCCATCCCGATTACGAGGTACCGCTCGGGCCGACCATCCCCGCCTATTACGGTCTCGTCGCCTCGCGCTACATGCATGAATACGGCGTCACCGAAGAAGACCTCGCCGAATTCGCCGTCTTGATGCGCAGCCACGCGCTCGACCATCCCGGCGCGCAGTTTCACGAGCCGATCACGGTCGAGGACGTGATGGTGTCAAAACCGGTGGCGCTGCCGTTGAAGCTGCTGGACTGCTGCCCGGTCTCCGACGGCGGCGCGGCCTTCATTGTCAGCCGTGAGCGGGCATCGAATTTCGGCGTGCGCATCCGCGGCTGCGCGCAGGCGCATACCCACCAGCACGTCACCGCGATGCCGCGCTTAAGCGAGCTCGGCGCGGAAATATCGATCGCGAAAGCAAAAGCCGCCGCCGGGCTTGCGATATCAGATGTGCGTTATGCCGCTGTCTACGACAGCTTCACCATCACGCTGGCGATGCTGCTCGAAGACCTTGGGCTGGCGCGCCGCGGCGAGGCCGCCGCCCGCGTGCGGGCAGGGCATTTCGGTCGCGACGGCGCGATGCCGCTCAACACCCATGGCGGCCTGTTGAGTTACGGCCATTGTGGCGTTGGCGGCGCCATGGCGCACCTCGTCGAGACCCATTTGCAGATGACGGGCCGCGCCGGAAAGCGCCAGGTGGGCGATGCCTCGATCGCGCTGCTGCATGGCGACGGCGGCGTGCTGTCGTCCCATGTCAGCATGTTCCTGGAGCGCGTGCGATGATGAAACCTGCCGACTGGACCACCGGGCACGAGGCCATCCTCTATCAGGCCTGCGGCCCGTGCGGCCATGTGCAGTATTTCCGCCGCGGCTTCTGCGCGGCATGCGGCGGGACCGATATTGCCGAGAAGCGCGCCAGCGGCGAGGGCATGGTCCATGCGACCTCACTGGTCGTCCGTGCCGCGACGCCGGAGGCCCGTGCGCATGTTCCCTACAACATCGTGCTGGTCGATGCGGTCGAAGGGTTCCGTATGATGGCCCACGGCGACAGGTCGCTTGCGATCGGCGACCGCGTCAGCGCGCGCTTCATGCCGTTCGCCGGGCACCTCGTGCCGTATTTCGAGAAGATGGGATGATCAGTGCCAGTAGAAGATGACGCTGGCGATGACGAGCATTGCCGTCACCGCCAGCATTTGCGCAAGTGCTTCCGAGGCCGCCCTCTTGGTGGCTTCCTTCATGGTTTCTCCCTAGACCTGGGCACGCGTCATCGTTGCCCGGGGAGGCCTCGGACGACACGCAAATATTCGGTACTCGGAACACCCCACGACGCGTATTCGCTCTTCAGCAAGTCCCCATTCGAGCGAATATCGACACATGTCAGGCTCGATGACTAATGCGGCGGCAATTTGACTCGTTCGTGTCGCCGTCGTGTTGCCCGGCGGGCGACCGCTGGGTAGTGTTTTTGTCGCAACAGGAAACGCCGATCATTGAAGGTTCTGGGAAATGGCCCGTATCGACTATTGCGATCCGACCAAGGCAAGCGATCGCACCCGCGAAATCCTCGACAAGAACCGCAACGCCAACATCTTCCGGATGATGGCGCATTCGCCTGCCTACTTTGAGCAATACTGCCGGCTCGGCCGCGCCATCCGGCACAAGGGGGAACTCGATCCCGTCCTGCGCGAACTCGCGATCACGCGCACCGGCATTCTCTGCGAAGCGCCCTACGAGGTCGCAGCCCACAAGCGGATCGGCAGCAATGTCGGCGTCACCGAGGTGCAGAACGAGGCGCTCGCGAACTGGCAGAAGGCGGACTGCTTCAACGAGGTCGAGCGCGCGGTGCTCGCCTTCACTGACGAGATCGTGCGCCTGCGCAAGCCGACGGATGCGACCTTCAAGGCGGTCGCTGCGAAATTGACGCCTGGCGCGCTGGTCGAGCTGCAGCTCTCGGTCGGCTTCTACATCATGACCTCCAAGTTCCTGGAGACGTTCGAGGTGGATCTGCAGCCGGTGTCGGAAGTGGTTTGAACTACACGCCGCGGACGAAGCTGCGGACCACGGGACTGCTGCGCAAGGCATCGCGGCCCGCGGCGATGACGCTGTCGACCTGTTCGGCCGGCAAATGGAAGCGCGTCGGAATGGTTTCGAGCGCGCGTGCCTGCGCCGGATCGAGCTGATCGAAGCCAAGCCGCCCGATGTAGAATTTCAGGTCGCGGCAGTTCCAGCCGGGGCTGGCGCCGAATTTGACGCGATCCGCCGCCGACAGGCCGCAGCGCCATTTGATGAGGGCGCTCTGCCAGTCCCCCATGGTGCTGTCGAAGGCGGTGTAGCTGGTGGCGACGCTGGCGTCGATCGCGGTGTCGGCGGCCGCCATCATCAGTTCGACGCCGTTCGGTCCCTCGATCGTGTTGACCCAGTTTCCGGCAACCCCGTTCTTGGCGTCCACCACCAGGAACAGCCCGCGCCGCAGCCGCACCGCCTGCTCGGGCGACAGCGGCCCGTAAGGCGTGTCGGCGGTCAGGCGCGCGATCGTGAATCCGGACAGGCCGAAATTGTCGACGAGGCCGCCGTCGAGCAGCTTGATATAGGGGACCTCGCCGTCGTGGTAGCGGCGCATCGCCTTCGCGACGGAGCTCACCATCGGCGGGGCGTTGCGATCCTTCAGGGCCTTGTTGACCCAGGAGGGCAGCGGATCGCGGCATTGCCTGGAGAACGTCTCCATCACCACGGGCGCGAACACCACCGGCACCGCGGCCGACGCCGCCACCGCATTCGCCAGCGGGTATTTCGAGAGGTCGCTGCACATCGCGTTGAAGACGGTTGGCCCGAACACGAACGGCGTGCGGTTGTAGATGTCGGAGGCGTTGATCCATACCCGCGGACGCCCGGCTTCGCGGAAATCGGCGAAGGTCGCGCCGTTGAAGAGGTTGGCGTCAAGCCAGCGCGGGAAGCCGCGGGCATCGTTGACGCCGCCCGCCAGCGCCTTGCCGAGCGTCGCAAGCGTCAGGTTGGTCTCCAGCTCCTCCTCGGCGTTGCGCAGCAGAAACCGCTCGCGAAAGTCGGCAAGCGCGGCGCGCTTGCGCAGCCCGTAATAGGCCGCCGTCACCGAGCCGCCCGATACGCCGGAGATGAAGTCGAGGCGGTCGAGCATCGAGCCGCTGGCGCCCCGCATCGGGGTACGTTCCATCTCGCTGAGCACGCCGAACGAGAAGGCCGCGGCCCGGGTGCCGCCGCCTGAAAAGGCGAGCCCGATCACGTCCTCGCTTTCCTGGTTCTTTCCCTCGAAGTTCAGCCGGATCTGTCCAGCGAGCCCTTCGCTGGAGCCGGGCAGGTTGACCGGCGCATTCTGGATGGAGGCACAGCCGAGCAGGGCAATGCAAAGCCCAATGATGAGAACAGCAGGACGCAGCACGCCGGACAAACTCAAGCTTCAGGAGGCCGAACCAAACGGACATTGAATTTGGATTACGTTAAGAAACCATTTGACGCCGGATGTCAAAGACTCGACCGGAAATGGCGCAACGCCCCGGCTTTTCGCCTCAGTTGGAGGTCAGCAGCTCGACCTTGGCGTTGGCGACGATCAGCCGTTCGGCGAGAAGCTGGGCGAGGTTGCGCATGATCCGCTCGCCGGCGCGCGGATGTTGCCTGCGGAAGCGTTCGAAGTCGCGCAGCGGTATTTCGAAGGCGCTGGCGGCGCGATCCGCCGACACATCGGCGGAGCGGACCGGCTCCAGCAGCGCCATTTCGCCGAAGGTCGTGCCGGCCGTCAGCGTCGCCAGGCGAACGCCATCGGGCAGCGTGACATGGACCACGCCGCTGCGCAGGAAGTAGAGCGACGTCGCGGGTCCGCCGGCCGCGATGATGCGTTCGCCCGAGCGGTATGTTTTCACCGACGCGAGCGAGGCGAGATCGGTCAGCTCCTCCGTGCTCAGGCCCGCCAGCAGCGCCTGTTCGGACAGTTCGGTGATGTCGTCGAAGTCGATCGCGCCGCCATGGCGGTAGACGAGCTGGTCTTCGGCCCACTCGATCGCGGTATCGAGCAGATAGAAATCGCGCAGATTGGTGAGGCCCTCGGTCCATTCCTGGACGATCTTCCAGCCTGCCGACGTGCGCTTGATGCCGGACAGGATCACGGTGACGCGAAGACGCTCCAGCTCGCGGAATTCCTCGGCGAGCAGGCGCGCGCCGGCGCGCGTCACCGCCGTGACGCGGCGCAGGTCGAAGATCACGAATTGCGGGTGCGGCCTCGTCGCAAGCTGCCGCGAGACGTAGTCGACATTGGAGAAGGACAGCGTACCCACGAGCTCGAACACGCGCACGGCGTCCTGATGCGTGGCGAGGATCTTCCGCTCCTGCGGCCGGCGACTGCGGCGCGACGGGCTCTTGCCGATGGTGTAGTCGGCGATGATCGAGTTGCGCGCGTCGTCGCTGCGGTTGAGCATGTGCAGGTCGTAATGCGCCGACAGCGCCTCGCAGAGCTTGATGCCGCGCACGCTGTTGCCGTGCCGGTCGAGCCGCGGCGAATAGCTGCCGAGCCCGAGGCGCGCCGGCAGTGCCGCCAGAATGCCGCCGCCGACGCCGCTCTTGGCCGGGATGCCGATCCGGTAGATCCATTCGCCGGCATAGTCGTACATGCCCGATGACGTCATCACCGAAAGCGTGCGCGCGATCGCGTAAGGCGTCATCACCTGTTCGCCAGTCACCGGATTGACGCCGCGGTTTGCGAGCGTCGCCGCCATGATCGCGGCATCGCGTGCGGTGACCAGAATGGCGCATTGCCGGAAATAGACTTCCAGCACCGCAGTGACGTTGTCGGTAATCACCGCGTTGGTTCGTAACAGATAGGCGATGGCGCGGTTGCGGTCGCCGGTCGCGCTTTCCGAGGCGAACACCGCTTCATCGACGCCAAGCTCGCGCCCCGCAAAGCGGCTGAGTGCCTGGCGGATGAATTCGAAGGCCTCGGCGCCCCTGGCCTCGTGGATCAGGCCGGTGCAGGCGATCGCGCCGGCGTTGACCATCGGATTGAAGGGATGGTTCTCGGCATTGAGCCGGATCGAGTTGAACGGATCGCCCGAAGGCTCGACGCCGATCGTGCTCTCGACCCTTGTGGCACCGAGCGTATCCAGCGCCAGCGCGAACACGAACGGCTTCGACATCGACTGGATGGTGAAGGGCACGCCGGTGTCGCCGACCTCGTAGACATGGCCGTCGAGGGTCGCGAGGCTGATGCCGAAATGATCGGGATCGGCCTTGCCGAGCTCGGGAATGTAGTCAGCGACACTGCCGCCGGTCTCGGCGGAAAAATCCTGGTGGCAGCGGTCGAGGAACCGGAGCAGGGGCGGCTTGGCGCTGGCCCAGGCGTGAGAGGCGGAAGCGGGTTTCATCGCGGGAGTTTTGCCGCGCCATTGCCGCTCGCGCAACCGGCCCAGGAAATAGGCAATTCGGCGGGCTCAGGTTTCGAGGATGGCCACGGCCTGGCCTTCGGTGATCACCTCGTCGAGCTTGACCAGGATCGCCTTCAACCGGCCCGCCGCAGGCGCGGCGACCGGGATTTCCATCTTCATCGCCTCGACGAACGCGACCTCTTCGCCGTCATCGATGGTGGCGCCGGCCTCGACCGGCAGCGCGCAGACGCGTCCTGCGACCTCGGTCACGATCTTGATCTCAGGCATTCCGAGGCACGCCCCCACCTATGAACCGCTTCTTGTTGTCGCGGCAGATTGCCTGAGGTAGCGTGATCTGCAAGTGGAATTTTATTCCGTATTACGGAAAATAGGGAGATGGCATTGGGACGACGCTCGGAACGGTTAAGCAGAGTGGGAATGCTCGCCGGGGATCGGTCAGGCGAGGGCGACATCATCCAGGTGGTGTCGCGGGCGTTCGAGGTGCTGCGCTGTTTCGAAGGCCAAGAGGCGCGGCTCGGCAACCTCGAAATCGCCAACCGCTGCGGGCTGCCGCGATCGACGGTGTCGCGGCTTACCCACACGCTGACCCGCATGGGCCAGCTCGTCTATCTGCCGCGCGACCAGAAATACCGGATCGGGCCGAGCGCGGTGGCGATGAGCACATCGATGATGAAGGGCCTGCAACTGCGCAACCTGATCCGGCTGCGGCTGCAGGATGTCGCCGACCAGTTGCCCGGCACCGTCGGCTTCGTCATCCCGGATCGCTTCCATATGGTCTATCTCGAATATGCGCGCGCGGCGAATGCGCTGGGGCTGCACGAGACCATCGGCAGCCGGATCGCGATCTGGAGCACCGCGGCAGGCCACGCCTATACCGCGGCGCTGCAGCCGGAGGTCGGCGACAACCTGATCGCGGAGCTTGAGCGCGAGATTCCCGAAGGCGGACGAATGCTCAGGCCGCGGATCGAAGCGACGCGCGCATTCCTGCACGAGCGCGGCTATGTCGTGGCCTGCGGGTTGTGGAGCCCGCACATCAACGGTCTCGCCGTTCCCCTGTGGTCGCCGCAATATCAGACCTACGTCGTGATCACGATCGGACTGCTTTCGGCGATGTTTGACGAGCAGCGGTTGCACAAGGAGGTCGCGCCGTTGATGCTGGAGCTGGGCAAGGCGGTCGGTGGCCTGCTCGCCGGTGCCGAGGGCGATTTCTTCAACAGCCGCCTGGAGCGGAAGTCGCTTGCGACGGCGGCCGCGACCGACAACAAGACCGTCAAGACGGAGGAGACGAATGAACTGGAAGCCCGAACTCGACGAACTCGCCCGGCGCGAAGCCTTCGCGCGCGAGATGGGCGGCGTTGAGAAGGTCAAGCGGCAGCGCGACCAGGGCCGGCTCACCGTCCGCGAACGTATCGACAGGCTGATCGACGCCAGCAGCTTTCACGAGATCGGCGCCGTCTCCGGCATCGGTGAATATGACGAGCACGGCGAACTGCAGCATGTGACGCCGGCCAATTGCGTGTTCGGCCGCGCCAGGGTCGACGGCCGCACGGTCGTCGTGGTCGGTGACGACTTCACGGTGCGCGGCGGCTCGGCGGATGCTTCGATCTCGGCCAAGCCGTTGATGGCGGAGGAGATGGCGCATGATTTCCGCCTGCCGATCATCCGCATCATCGAGGGCTCCGGCGGTGGCGGCTCGGTGAAGACGATCGAGACCAAGGGCGCCGCAAACCTGCCGGGCGGCATCGGCGGCAATCGCTGGTACCGCTACACGACGGAGAACCTCGCGCGCGTGCCTGTGGTCGGCCTTGGCCTCGGCTCGGTCGCAGGGCTTGGCGCGGCGCGACTCGCGGCCAGCCACTATTCGGTGATGACGCGGGACTCCGCGATGTTCGTCGCCGGCCCGCCGGTCGTGAAGCGGCTCGGGCAGGATCTCTCCAAGCAGGAGCTCGGCGGCGCCGACATCCAGACCCGCGCCGGCGGCGTCGACGATGCGGTCGATACCGAGCAGGAGGCGTTCGCGCGGGCGCGGCGTTTCCTCTCCTATCTGCCGTCCTCGGTCTATGAGCTGCCGCCGACGCTGCCCTGCGCGGACGATCCCGAACGCTGCGAGGAGTCGCTGATCAAGGCGGTGCCGCGCAGCCGCCGCCAGGTCTACAAGATGCGCCCGATCATCGAGGCCGTCGTCGACAAGGGCTCATTCTTCGAGATGAACGCCAATTTCGGCCGCCCCATCATCGTCGGGATGGCGCGCCTCGAGGGCCGCGCGGTCCTCGTGCTCGCGAGCGATCCCTTCCACTATGGCGGCTCGTGGACGGCGGACGCCTGCCAGAAGGTGGTGCGCTGGGTCGATTTCGCCGAGACCTTTCATCTGCCGATCGTCTATCTGATGGACTGCCCCGGCTTCATGATCGGGCTCGAGGCGGAGAAGGCGGCGACCATCCGCCACGGCGTGCGCGCGATGGCCGCGGTGAACCAGACCACGGTGCCCTGGTGCACCGTCATCATCCGCAATTCGTTTGGCGTCGCCGGCGTCGTGCATCAGCCGGCCGACCGTTTCTCGATCCGCTATGCCTGGCCGTCGGCCTATTGGGGCTCGCTGCCGCTCGAGGGCGGGATCGAGGCCGCCTATCGCGCCGACATCGACGCGGCGGAAGATCCGGCCGCGAAACTGAAGGAGATCGAGGAGCGGCTCAACAAGCTGCGCTCGCCGTTCCGCTCGGCGGAGAAGTTCTGGGTCGAGGAGATCATCGATCCCCGCAAGACGCGCTCGCTGCTCTGCGAGTTCGCACGCCTTGCCGAGCCGCTGCGCACCCCGGGGCTTGCGACGAATATGGCGATCAGGCCCTGATCGCGTCGGCGGTATCAGGCCTGCTCGTTCTCGCGGTGCACGTCGTGGACGACGATGCCCATGCCGTCCTCGGGCATCCTGATCCAGTCGCGCCGCTTCAGCGTGCGCCGGGTGTCCTCGTGGCCGCTGGACCAGTGCTCGCGCATCGAGGTGCCTGAGAATTCGTGATCCTTGGCGTCGCCCTCATAGGCCTTCTGCTGGTAGATCAGTTGCATGATCGCGATCCCCGGTAGGCTCCTCAGCGACGCCTTCAGCGCGCGCTCGTCCTCTGAAAGCTCGTGCTCGGGAACCCGCGACAGCGCCTTGTAAAGGCGGGCCTTCAGGTTGTGCGTCCTGCGATAGACGTCGGTGTTGTGGCGCGTGCGCGAGGAATACATGATGTCCTTGTGACGGGCCATCACGTCCTGGATGTCGCGCGGCAGCACCCCGCGGGCGCTGAACAGGTCGACCTGGAACACCAGCGAGTTGAGATTGTCTTCCTGGTCGAGCAGATGCTGCAACGGCGTGTTGGAGACGATGCCGCCGTCCCAGAAATGATCGGTGCCGACCTTCACCATCGGCAGCGCCGGCGGTAGCGCGCCGCTTGCCATCACGTGCTCTGGAATGATTTCGTCGTGCGCGTTGTCGAAATAGATGAAGTTGCCGGAGAGTACGTTGACGGCGCCGACCGCAAACCGGATCGCCTTGGAATTGATGCGGTCGAAGTCGACGAGCTCGAGCAGGCTGCGGCGCAGCGGCTCGGTGTCGTAATAGCTGGTCGCGGTCCTTGCGCCGGCCGCGCTGAGCCAGGGATTGGTCGAATGCGGCACGAAGAAGCCGGGCTGACCGAGCGTCGTCGTCATCAGCGCGCTCGCGAGGTTGCGTGCCTTGCGATAGATGTCGCCATCCGGCGTGTAGTGCCAGATCTTGCGGCTGGTGATGCGGTCCCAGAAGGTGTGCAGCCGCTCCAGCCGCCGCTCCGGCGGGTTACCGGCGATGATCGCCGAGTTGATCGCGCCGATCGAGACGCCGCAGACCCAGTCCGGCTCGACGCCGGCCTCATGCAGCGCCTGGTAGACGCCGGCCTGATAGGCGCCGAGCGCGCCGCCGCCCTGCAGCACCAGCGCGACACGGTCGCAGCCCTCCGGCCGCCAGCCGCGCGCCGTCGTCCGTTCCAGGCTCGGTGTTCTCGCATCCATGGTGGTCTGCTCCCAGCGCGCCGACCATTTCGCCTCGCCGTGACGCCGTGATGACGGCGGGTCGCGCGCAATGGCCCGATGTGACGCGCTTGCCTGCGCGGCGGGCATTGCCGTCCATGACAAAATGCAGGTCAGATCATGGAGGTCACGCGCCTGACGGATTTCCCTCACATCCCTGTCAAGTGTGCTGGCTAGCTTTTTGTCAGCAACCTTTGGCAGGGGAAATGGCGATGCGCAGGGAAGACCTTCTCAAGCTTCCGTCGATGCCGGCCGCGGGCCCGAGCTACCCGGCGGGCCCTTACCGCTTCGTCGACCGTGAATTCCTGGTCATTACCTACGAGACCGATGCGGCCCTGATCCGCGCCGGCCTGCCGGAGCCGCTCGAGCCGATCAATGAGCCGATCGTGCACTATGAATGGATCAAGATGCCCGACAGTTCCGGCTTCGGCAGCTACACGGAATCAGGCCTCGTCATTCCGGCGCGGCTCAACGGCGAGGACGTCAACTTCGTCTCGCAGATGTATCTCGACGACGATCCGCCGATCGCCGCGGGCCGCGAGATCTGGGGCTTTCCGAAGAAATACGCCCATCCCAAGCTTGAAATCGTCAAGGACACGCTCACCGGCACGCTGGAATATGCCGGCCAGCTCGTGGCGATGGGCACTATGGGCTACAAGCACGAGAGCATGGCAGGCAATGGCGACCTCACACGCGCCACGCTGTCGAAGACGCAGGTCAACCTGAAGATGATCCCCGGCGTCGACGGCCAGCTCGAAGTCTGCCAGCTCGTCGCCATCAACCTGACCGATATCAACGTCAAGGGCTCGTGGATCGGGCCGGGACGGCTGCATCTGGTGCCGCATGTCAACGCACCGGTGGCCGACTTTCCGGTGCGGCGCGTGGTCGGCGCGCATCACTTCCTCGCCGACCTGACGCTGCCCTTCGGCCGCGTGGTTCACGACTACGTCAGGCACGCCGAGCCGATCGCCACGGGGCTTGCGGCGGAATAGTCGCTTCCAAGCGCGGACTAGGGCGCCGAGGTTGCCAGCGCCGGTTTCGGCTGGCGCGAGATCGCGAGCGCGATCAGGGCCGCGACGAGGCAGAGCGCGCCGGCGATGAAGAAGGCCGGCAGATAGGACGCGAGCACCGTCCGCGACAGGCCGGCCCCGAAGGCGGCCGTGCCGGCGCCGAGCTGGTGGCCGGCGAAAATCCAGCCGAACACGAGGTTGGCGCGCTCGGCGCCGAACCGCTGCGCGGTCAGCCGCACCGTCGGCGGCACCGTGGCGATCCAGTCGAGCCCATAGAACATCGCAAACAGCGACAAACCGTAGAACGAGAAGTCGGTGAAGGGGAGGAACAGCAGCGACAGCCCGCGCAGGCCGTAATACCAGAACAGGAGCCAGCGGTTGTCGTAGCGATCCGACAGCCAGCCCGAGACGATGGTGCCGAAGAAGTCGAAGATCCCCATGGCGGCGAGCAGGCTCGCTGCCTGGACCTGCGGAATGCCGAAATCGAGGCACATCGGAATCAAATGCACCTGGACGAGGCCGTTGGTCGAGGCGCCGCAGATGAAGAAGGTCGCAAACAGGATCCAGAACGACGGTGACTTGGAAGCGTCCCGCAGCGTGCCGAGTGCGGCCGCCACGATCGGCGCATTGGCCGGCGGCGGCGCGGGCAGGGGAGCCTTGCCGTCGTCGCCGAACGGGCGCAGGCCGACATCGCTCGGCCGGTCGCGCATCAGCAGCAGCACCGCAAGCGCGGCCACCCCAAGCGCGGCGCAGACCAGCGCCAGCGCGATCCGCCAGCCGAGCCGCTCGGTCAGGCTTGCGAGCAGCGGCAGGAACAGGAGTTGCCCGGTTGCGACGCTCGCGGTGAGGATGCCGACCGCCAATCCTCGCCGCGCCACGAACCAACGCGTGGCGATGGTCGCGCCCAACACCAGCGCGGTCATGCCGGTGCCGATGCCGATCAGCACGCCCCACAGCAGCATCAATTGCCAGACCTTGGTCATGGCCAACGAGGCGAGCAGCGCCGAGACGACGATCAGTTGGGCGGCCAGCGTCACGTTGCGCAGGCCGTAGCGGTTCAAAAGCGCCGCGGCGAACGGTGCCATCAACCCGAACAGGATGAAGCGCACCGACAGCGCCGAGGAAATCTCGGCGGTGGTCCAGCCGAACTCGTGCTGCAGGGGCACGATGAACACGCCGGGCGCGCCGACCGTGCCGGCCGAGATCAGGGCGGCGAGGAAGGTTACGCCGACCATCACCCAGCCGTAGTGGATGTTGCGGCGGGCAAGGCTGCCCGCAAGCCAGTTCGAAATCACGAAACCCCCAAATTGCTGTCAGTGCACGTTGCGTTCGACGGCGATCGCGGTCGCTTCGCCGCCGCCGATGCAGAGCGCGGCGACACCGCGCCTCAGGTTGTTCGCCTCAAGCGCATGCAACAGCGTCACGATCAGCCGCGCGCCGGTCGCGCCGATGGGATGACCGAGCGCGCAGGCGCCGCCGTTGATGTTGAGCCGTTCCCGCGGGATGCCGAGGTCGCGCTGGGCTGCCATCGCGACCACCGCAAACGCCTCGTTGATCTCGAACAGATCGACGTCGCCGACGCTCCAGCCGACCTTGTCGAGCAGCTTGCGGATCGCCGGAATCGGCGCGGTGGTGAACCATTGCGGTTCCTGGCTATGGGTGGCGTGACCCTTGATCGTGGCGAGCACCGGCAGGCCCTCGCGATCGGCGCGCGAGCGCTGCGCCAGCACCAGCGCGGCCGCACCGTCGGCATTGGCCGAGGAGGCGGCCGGCGTGATCGTGCCGTTGGGTCGGAAGGCGGGTTTCAGGCCCGGTATCTTGACGGGATCGACCTTCAGCGGGTGCTCGTCATTGGCGATGATGCGCTGGCCGGCTTTTTCCGTGAGCGTGATCGGCGCGATCTCGGCCTTGAAGGCGCCGCCCTCGACCGCCTTGCGGGCACGGGTCAGCGTCTCCATCGCGTAAGCGTCCTGGTCCTTGCGGGTGAATTGATAGGCCTCCGCCGTCGCCTCGCCGAAATCGCCCATCGAGCGGCCGCTCTCATAGGCGTCCTCCAGCCCGTCCATCATCATGTGATCGATGATCCGGTCGTGGCCGGCGCGATAGCCGGCGCGCGCCTTGGCCAGAAGATACGGCGCATTGCTCATGCTCTCCATGCCGCCGGACACCACGATGCCGGCGGAGCCCGCCAGAATAATGTCATGGCCGAGCATGGTCGCCTTCATGCCGGAGCCGCAGACCTTGTTGACCGTGGTGGCGCCGGTGGCGTCGGGCAGACCGGCGCCTCGCGCGGCCTGGCGCGCCGGCGCCTGGCCCTGTCCGGCCGGCAGCACATTGCCCATGAACACCTCGTCCACCTTCTCGGGCGCGAGCCTGGCGCGCTCCAGCGCGGCGCCGATCACATGGGAACCGAGCTTGTGGGCGCTCAAGGGCGTGAGCTCGCCCATGAAGCGGCCGAGCGGGGTGCGGGCAGCGGAAACGATGACGACGGGATCGGTGGCCATGGTTGGAACTCCCGGAGCGAAATAGTTGTATGACGAATATCATATGATGCGCCGCAAGAAATGCAACGCGCGATCCCATGAAAAAGCGTGGGTCGCCTCATGAGAAAATTTCGTGCTCGGGTGAGCAAAGGTTGGCCGACCACGACGCGCTGCCGAAACGGCGGCCGGGGCGGTCGCGGGCAACAATTGCGGGCAAGATCCACAGACCAGGTCGAAAAGACCCGTTGCTGACTCTCCAAGCCGCAAATTGATGGAATCAACCCATCTTCTTGTCGGAAGGCGTCAATCTAACCGCATCTGCCGCAGTTGCCCTCGGGATGGCCGTATAAAGGAAGCTTTCGTAATATCGTTGCAACGCGAAGCGCGTCAGCACGCCGATGGCGGACGCAAGCGGCACGGCAATTAAAAGGCCGACGAATCCGAACAGGTAGCCGAATGCGAACAGCGCAAACATGATCCAGACCGGGTTCAGGTTGACGCGCCGGCCGACGAAATAGGGCGACAGCAAATAGTCTGACAGAGTCTGGCCCACGAAGAAGATCGCCGGGACGGTCCAGATGACGGCCCAATGCGGCCAGAACTGTGCAATCGCAATGCACGTCGATATGACCAGCCCGCTCAGCGAGCCGAGATACGGCACGAAGCTTATCAGTCCTGCCGCAATTCCGATCAGGAGCCCATGCTTGAGCCCGAGCAAGGACAGCGCTGCCGCGTAGAATACCGCGAGGATCAGGCACAGCGTGCTCTGACCGATCACAAAGCCGCCGATCGTGTTGTCGATCTCGCGAGCAAGAGCCCGGACGTTATCGCGCTGCGCCGGCGGTATCCAGTTGTCGATAACCGCCACCATCTTCTTCCAATCATAGATGAGATAGCAGGCAATGATCGGGGTCACCACCAGGAGGGAGAAAACCGAGATCAGCGCGCGGCCTCCGGTCCAAACCGAACGCAGAAAATCGCGGAGCCAGGCAGTCGCCATTGTGCTAAGTTCGCCAACCGACTGCTCGGCGTAGGCTAGGCCTTCTCCGACAAGCTTGCTCAGCCACGGCCGATTTGGATCGGTCGCGAGCTCCCGCACCCTTTTGATGTAGAGCGGAAAATTATCGATGAAATAGGCAAGCTCACGGACAACGACAGGGGCGGTCAGAATGATAAGCGCGGTCACGCCGACAACGAACAACCCGACGATGGTTAGCGTTGCAATGAGGCGATTCATTCCAAGCCGTTCCAGCCGGGTGGCCAGAGGATCAAGTAGATACGCCAGGAGCATACCGGCGACGAAAGGCAGCAGGACTTCGCGCAACAGAACGACGGCGACGACGACCGCCGCCAATACCGCAATCCAGAATGCGACGGGCCGAGTGGGGTTCATGGTTCAAGCTTACATCAAGCCGGCCGCGGGGATATCCTGCGCACGCGTATGACCCGCGGTCGGAAATTTTCGACCGGCCTGGCACGGAGATCATACTTTGGCACAGAAGTATTACTTTGTCAGTGACCTGCACATGGGTGGCGACGGTCAATTGCAGCATTGCGATTACGCCGCCGAGTTCATCGAATTCCTGAAGGAGCTGGAAAAGGAAGGCCCCGACACCGAACTTCTGATCGTGGGCGACACGTTTGGCTTCTGGGAGCTCACGCTTGTACGCGGGGTCGAAAAGCTTGCGCACATCATACAGGCGCACCAGGCGATTTTCGATCAACTCAGGGCCACCGGTGCGCGCATCAAGGTGACCATGATGGTCGGGAATCACGATTACGATCTCGCTTGCGATCCGGCCTTTGTGGAGAAACTGCAGGCATACAACATCCATCTGGACCCGAGCCTGGTCCTGATCCGCCCGGTGGGCGACAAGAGGATATGGATCGAACACGGACAGCAGCGCGATCAGTTCAACAGCTTCCCCGAATATGGCAACGCTTACGCTCTCCCGGTGGGCTACTTCATCACGGAAACCTTCGTCAGCGGAGCCAGCCGGTATTCCGACTTCGGCCGGGGAGACTGGCTCAAGGACATCCGCTCCGTGGGCACGATGCAGATTCCCGACTGGATGCTGTCGAACTACTTCTACCGCGAGATGAGTACGGCGCTGCGCTGGGTGCTGCTGCCCTTCCTGCTGCTGGCCGGCGTCACGATGATAGCGATTCTCGGGGAAATTCTTCGGGTCGCAGGCATCTTTGATTACAATATCATATTTCACAACCCGCTGATGAGCAGGCTCGGGATCATCGACAACGTCCTTCAGGTCGTGATCACGATCAATTCCCTATTTTTGATTTTGTTCGGTATCCCTGCGTTGGTCGTCGAACGTGACCTCATGCGCACGGCGCATCGCTTTCGTCTACAGACGAGCCACGGAGTGACCCTGAACCTCGATTCGGATGCGCCCTACCTAAAAGGGGCTCAGGAGGTTTTCCAGGCGGATGACAAGGTAGCGGTGTTCATTTTCGGACACACGCACGCGGCGTTCCTGCGGCGACTAGGTCCCGCCGGTCAAGTCGTCATCAATACCGGTACGTGGCTGAAGCTATTGTCCCGTGTTCCGGTGCGCTTTGGCTTGTTGCCCGCGGTCTACTATCCTTCGTATCGCTTGAATTACTTCCGGATCGAGAAGGAAAACGACCGGATTACGATCGACTATGTCGAAATTCCCAAGACGCCTGAGCGCGAACTGACTTGGCTGCAGCGTCTCGTGATCCTGGGGAATGTGCCCAAGTCACCAGAAGCAATCCCTGCAAGAACGATAATCGATCTGTAATGCGTTGCTCAGCGATCGTGCGTACAAAAAAGCAGTTCCCCCACTAGTGTCCTTTGAATCCGAAGTTCGCTTAAGAGGTTGCCGCGAAATGATGCGAACTTCGGATTCGGGACACTAGTTGAGGTCGTCGAGCGCGATCCTGATCGCCGTCCTGAAGGCTTCGACGTCGCCGAGCTGATGGCCGAGCACCAGCGCAAGGCGGGTCAGGAACAGGGCCTCGCGCTCGGGGCCGGCCGCATCGATCGCCATAGCCAGCGCCTCATAGGCGGCCTCGAAATCGTCGGCGGGCATGGTGCTCATGGGATTTCCTTCCCGAGACAAAGGCGAACCGTCCGCTCGATCTCGGCCGGTGCGATCGTCCTCCATCGTCCGGCGATATGTAGGTCGGGCCGCAGCAGGTAAAGCGTGCCGGGCCTGGCTGCGAACAGGCGGGCGATTTCGCCGTCATCGTCCGCGATCCCTTTCGTGCCGGCGGCGCGCTGCGATCCAACGACAAGCGCCACGAAGCGGCTGTCGATTGCGCCGAGCCGTTCAAGCAGGTCGGCCTGCTCGGCCGAAGGCGCTCCATCGCAGAACAGGATCGCCGTCATGCCGTCCCCGGCACGGTCGAGCAGATGGCTGCCGTCGGCGAGGATGGCATTCGGGGCGGCGCTGCCGCAGACCGGTCCGCCGGCAAATTCCGCGTCGCGCCCGGCGTAGGGTGTCAGCGGGCTTTCCGAATAGGTATAGGGCTGCATCTGGCGGGGATTGGCGAGATGCCGCGGAAATTCCTGGTGCAGGCTTAAGGAGAGCGCAGCCTCGCGCGCCAGCCGCCAGCCGCGCGTCGGCGGGGTCATGAAGCGCGTGCTCTTGGTGGCATTGGCGAACACGTCCAGTGTGGCGCCGCGCCGCTCCGGCGAATAGCTGTCGAGCAGGCGGTCATGGGCCTCGCCCTTGAGCACGAGCGCGAGCTTCCATCCGATGTTTTCGGCGTCGGCCAGGCCGTTGTTGAGCCCGCGAACCCCGAAGATCGGCACGATATGCGGAATCGCCGATGAATAACACGCGGCCTTGCCGGTAATCGTCCAGGCACAGCGTGTTGGCGGAATAGATGCTCCACCATTCGAGCTCCCACGGTCCGGTATGGCCGATATCGGCAAGGATGGCGGTAACGCGCGCGCGGATGTTTTCCTCGCGCAGCGCCTCTTCCTCGCTCTCGCCCTCCCGAAGCTGGTAGTCGATGCGCCAGATGTTGTCGGGCTGCTTGTGGATCAGCACCGTGCCGCCGGGATTGCCGCTCGGCTCGAAGAAGGCGCGGCGCTCGGTCGGAAAATCGTGGTCCATGCGGATATCCGCGATCACGTAGCGGCCTTCGTAATTGTCGCCCTTCAGCCGCAGTCCGAGCATCGAGCGGATCGGCGAGCGTGCGCCGTCGGCGGCGAGCACATAGTCGGCGTCGAGAAGGTAGTTGCCCGCGGGAGAAGCGATTTGAACGGTGACGCCGTCGGCATGCTGCTCGATGCCGGACAGCTCGCTTTGCCAGCGCATGTCGATGAGGCTGCAGGCAGCGACCGCGTCATGCAGGAACTTCTCGATATACTGCTGCTGCAGATTGTACATCGGCAGGTATTTTTCGCCGGGCGGATGCGACATCTCGAGGCGGAAGATCTGCTCGCCGCGGTAGTAGCTGCGGCCGAAGCGCCAGCCGAGCGCCTTGTCGACGAACGGCGCGACTGCGCCGATCCGTTCCAGGATATGCATGCTCGGCCGCGCGATGCAGATGGCGCGGCTGCCGTCATTGAAGGTGTCCTTGCGGTCGATCAGGACGCTTGGGACGCCATAGCGCGCCAGAACCAGCGCTGCGGTCATGCCGATCGGCCCGGCGCCGACGATCAGGACCGGGTGTCTCGCGGTCCTGCCGTCGAGCTCCGGCACGCGTTTCGCCGCAAACTTCGGATAGTCGAAGTAGAGCGAATCCAGCGGTCCCTTGCCGGCGGGTCTCATGCGCTTTTTCCGCCTATCGCTTGCGGTCGATGAAGGTCTGCATCATGCGCTTCGGCTCGTCGGTGAGGAAGCATTGCCCGAACACGCCGACCGAAAGATTGACCGACTGGGTCAGCGGCAGCTCCTCCCATTGCCGCAGCAGCGCCTTTTGCGCGCGCAGGGCTTCCGGGCCGCAGGCGAGCAGCGCCTGCACACTGCGCTCGACCGCCTCGTCGAGCTTGCCCTGCGGCGCGATGCTATCGACCAGCCCCCAGGCGAGCGCGGTCGGCGCATCGATATTCTCGGCGGTCATGACCAGCCAGCGGGCGCGGCCCCAGCCGATCAGCCGCGGCAGCAGCGCGGCGTGGATGACGGAGGGAATGCCGACCCGCACCTCCGGCATGCCGAACCTGGCGTCGTGGGCGGCGACGCGGGCGTCGCAGGCGGCGGCGACCTCGAGCCCGCCGCCAAGGCACCAGCCGGGCATCCGCGCAATCACCGGCGCCGGGAAGGCGCGCACCGCCTCGCAGAGATCGCGCAGGCGGCTGATGAAGGCCTCCGCCGACTTCTGGTCGAGGCCCGCCATTTCCTTGATATCGGCGCCCCCGATCATGCTTTTCTGGCTCTCGCCGGCCAGGATCAGCACGCGGATCGAGCGATCGGCCGCAAGCTTTTCCAGCCCTTCGCGCAGGCCCTCGATGGCGGCCGAGCCGAGAATGTTCAGCGAACCGGCATTGGCGAGGGTGAGGTGGACGACGCCGCGGGAATCCCGTGCGACGCCACAATGATGATTGAGCATTTCCACCGGCGGGCTCCCTTTTCCTGTCTTTTCCCTGTCTTGCGGACCCACTTCCCGGACCGGGGGCGGCCTTGTCAAGGCCGCCCGGTTCCGTTTCGCAGTGCGACAGTTCGGGCCAGCGGAAAGCCGAAATAGGTGCAGATTTTATCGCCGGGGATGCTATTATATGACCATAAACATTTAATGAGAACGTGATGCGTTATTCCCGGGAACACAAGCAGGAAACCCACCAGCGGATCGTGCGCAAGGCGTCGGTGCGGCTGCGCGAGAAGGGCGCGCATGGCATCGGCGTCGCCGACCTGATGAAGGAAGCGGGCCTGACCCATGGCGGCTTCTATGCGCATTTCGATTCCCGCGAGGCGCTGGTCATCGAGGCGTTTGCCTATGCGATGGATCGCGCGCTCGAGCACTGGCGCAAGATCACGGGACAGGCGGCGCCGGACAAGCGGCTCGCGAGCATCGTCGATTCCTACCTGACCACGCTGCATCGCGACAATCCCGGTCAGGGATGCGCGGTGCCTGCGCTGGGCGCCGAGATCGCCCGCGAAAGCCCGAAGACGCGCAAGGCCTTTGCGACCAAGCTGGAAGAGATGATCGAGATGATGGCCGATCAGCTTCCGGACCTGCCGCGCAAGGCGGCGCGCAAGCAGGCGGTGGCGACGCTCGCGACCATGATGGGTACGTTGGTGTTGTCCCGCATCGCCGGCAATGGCGAGTTCTCCGAGGAGATTCTCGGCGCCGGTCGGGAGGCGGCGTTCGCGCGCAGCGCTGCCGCCAGACCTGCGACAAGCAAGCCTGCGACAAGCAAGCCTGCGGCAAGGAAGGCGCGCAAGCCGAACTAGATTTGGCCGGCCTGTTTTTCGGATGTGAGACGGGCCCGCGCGCGCCGAAGCTGCGGCAAGGCGTGATCGTCGTCCGGTCGGCCGTGGCCTGCCTTGATCCTGTATTTCCGCACATCTATGGTGCAATTTATCGGACTTGCATCCCGCGAGATGCGGGCCGATAGGGTTTGTCAAGCAAACCCGCCGGTCGTCACGGATCCCGGCGCCCCTCAAGGAGGAAGCCATGCGCTCAATTGGACATTTCATCGGTGGCCGCGAGGTCAAGGGCACGTCGGGTCGGACGGCTGACGTTTTCGAGCCGATGACCGGCGACGTGCAGGCCAAGGTGGCGCTGGCCTCGAAGGCCGAGGTGCGCTCGGCCGTCGAAAACGCCAAGGCGGCGCAGGGCGAATGGGCCTCGACCAATCCGCAGCGCCGCGCCCGCGTGATGATGAAGTTCCTCGAACTGGTGCAGCGCGACTACGACAAGCTCGCCGAGCTGCTCGCGCGCGAGCATGGCAAGACCGTTCCCGATGCCAAGGGCGACATCCAGCGCGGTCTCGAAGTGGTCGAGTTCGCCTGCGGCATTCCTCACCTGATGAAGGGTGAATACACCGAAGGCGCCGGCCCCGGCATCGACATCTACTCGCTGCGGCAGCCGCTCGGCGTCGTCGCCGGCATCACGCCGTTCAATTTCCCGGCGATGATCCCGATGTGGAAGTTCGCGCCGGCAATCGCCTGCGGCAACGCGTTCATCCTGAAGCCGTCCGAGCGCGATCCCGGCGTGCCGATGCGGCTCGCCGAACTGATGATGGAGGCCGGCCTGCCGGCGGGCATCCTCAACGTCGTCAACGGCGACAAGGAGGCGGTCGACGCCATCCTCGATGATCCCGACATCAAGGCGATCGGCTTCGTCGGCTCGACGCCGATCGCGCAATACATCTACGAGCGCGCGGCGCAGACCGGCAAGCGCGCCCAGTGCTTCGGCGGCGCCAAGAACCACGCCATCGTGATGCCCGACGCCGACATGGACCAGGCCGTCGACGCCCTGATCGGCGCCGGCTACGGCTCGGCCGGCGAGCGCTGCATGGCGGTGTCCGTTGCCGTTCCCGTCGGCAAGACCACCGCCGACCGCCTCATGGAAAAGCTGATCCCGCGCGTCGAATCCCTGAAGATCGGCACCTCGATCGATCCGACCGCCGACTACGGTCCGCTGGTGACGCGCGAGGCGGTCGAGCGTGTCAAGAACTACATCGATATCGGCATCAAGGAAGGCGCGAAGCTTGCGGTCGACGGGCGCGGCTTCAAGATGCAGGGCTACGAGAAGGGCTTCTATCTGGGCGGCTGTCTGTTCGACAACGTCACCAAGGACATGCGCATCTACAAGGAAGAGATCTTCGGGCCGGTCCTGTCTGTCGTGCGTGCCCACGATTACAAGGAAGCGCTGGCGCTGCCGTCCGATCATGACTACGGCAATGGTGTCGCGATCTTCACCCGCGACGGCGACGCTGCGCGCGATTTCGCCGCCAAGGTCAATGTCGGCATGGTCGGCATCAACGTGCCGATCCCGGTGCCGATCGCCTATTACACCTTCGGCGGCTGGAAGAAGTCGGGCTTCGGCGACCTCAACCAGCATGGTCCGGACTCGATCCGCTTCTACACCAAGACCAAGACGGTGACCTCGCGCTGGCCGTCCGGCGTCAAGGAGGGCGCGGAGTTCTCGATCCCGACCATGAACTAGGCGGAGCGCGGGACCGGATGCTCTTTGCCCTCAACGAAGACCAGATCGCGGTCCGCGACATGGCGCGGGAATTCGCTGCGGAGAAAATCGCGCCGCACGCGATCCGCTGGGACGAGGAGAAGCACTTTCCGGTCGACGTGATGCGGGAAGCCGCAACGCTCGGCATCGGCGGGGTTTATATCCGCGACGATGTCGGCGGCTCCGCGCTGACCCGGCTTGACGCCGCGCTGATCTTCGAAGCGCTGGCGACAGGTTGCCCGACGGTGTCCGCGTTCATCTCGATCCACAACATGGCATCGTGGATGATCGACGCCTTTGGCAACGACGCGCAGCGCAGGAAATGGCTGCCACGGCTCTGCACGATGGAACTGCTGGCAAGCTACTGCCTGACCGAGCCGGGCTCCGGCTCGGACGCGGCAGCGTTGCGCACCCGCGCGGTGCGCGACGGCGACCATTACGTGCTCAATGGCCAGAAGCAGTTCATCTCGGGCGCGGGCGGCGGCGACGTCTACGTCGTGATGGTCCGGACCGGCAGCGACGGGCCGTCGGGCATCTCGACGCTGGTGGTGGAAGGCGACACGCCGGGCCTTTCGCTCGGCGCCAATGAGCGCAAGATGGGCTGGAACGCGCAGCCGACGCGGGCGGTGATCTTCGAGAATGCGCGCGTGCCGGTCGCCAACCGGCTCGGCGAGGAGGGCATCGGCTTCAAGATCGCGATGGCCGGGCTCGACGGCGGACGCATCAATATCGCGGCCTGCTCGCTCGGCGGGGCGCAGAGCGCGCTCGACAAGGCGCTTGCCTATATGCGGGAGCGCAAGGCGTTCGGAAAGCGGCTCGACGAATTCCAGGCGTTGCAGTTCCGCCTCGCCGACATGGCAACCGAGCTTGAGGCCGCCCGCACCTTCGTCTGGCGCGCCGCGGCCGCGCTCGACCGCAAGGATCATGACGCCTCCATGCTGTGCGCGATGGCCAAGCGCTTCGGCACCGACGTCGGCTTCGAGGTTGCCAACCAGGCGCTGCAGCTGCATGGCGGCTACGGCTATTTGAGCGAGTACGGCATCGAAAAGATCGTGCGCGATTTGCGGGTGCACCAGATCCTCGAAGGCACCAACGAGATCATGCGACTGATCGTGGCGCGCAAGCTGATCGAGGGCGCGCGATGAGCGTGCCGGCCGAGGACAGCGACGGCGATCTCATCGTTCGGCGCGAAGGTGGAGCTGGCGTGATCCGCCTCAACCGCCCGAAGACCATCAATGCGATGACATTCGAGATGTCGCTCGGCATCGATGCGGCACTCGACCGGTTCGAGTCCGATCCCGACATCGCGGTGGTGCTGCTGGAGGGAGCGGGCGAGCGCGGTCTGTGCGCCGGCGGCGACATCCGCGGACTTTACGAAAGCTCCAGGGTGGGAGGAGACCTCGGCAAGGTCTTCTGGCGCCAGGAATACGTCATGAACGCGCGGATCGCGAAATATCCGAAGCCCTATGTAGCGTTCATGGACGGCCTGGTCATGGGCGGGGGCGTCGGGCTTTCCGCGCACGGCCGGCATCGCGTCGTCACCGAGCGGACGAAGCTGGCGATGCCCGAGGTCGGCCTCGGCTTCTTCCCCGATGTCGGCGGCACCTATCTGTTGCCGCGCGTGCCGGGCGAGATCGGCACCTATTTCGGCCTGACCGGCCAGACCATGAACGGGCCTGACGCGATCTATGCCGGCTTTGCCGATGCGGTGGTGCCGCCAGGCCTGCTCGCCGCCTTGCGCGAGGCGCTCACGAAGGTGCGTCCGGGCACGCCGTCCACGGAGATCGATCGCCTGATCGCAGGCTTTGCCACCGGCGAGAAGGCGGGCCCCGTGGCGGCATTACGTGGACAGATCGATCCCTGGTTCGCTCATGATCGCATGCAGGATATTGTCGATAGCCTGAAGCGCGACGGCTCGGATCTTGCCCAATCGACCTTGAAGGTCCTGGGCGAGAAATCGCCGCGCGGCATGGTGGTGACGCTGAAACTCTTGCGGCTGGCGCGAAATGCGTCTTCGCTGGAAGAGTGCCTGGTGCGGGAATATCGCGCCGCGCTCGAGGTGTTCCGCAGCGACGATTTCCGCGAGGGCGTGCGCGCAGCCGTGATCGACAAGGACCGCAATCCGAAATGGTCGCCGGCTGCAATCGAGGACGTGACACCGGAGATGGTCGCACCTTATTTCGCCGAGATCGGCGCCGACGAACTGAAATTCAGCTAGCCGAGCGGAGGAGACGAAAGATGGCAACGATCGCATTCATTGGCCTCGGCAACATGGGCGGACCGATGGCGGCCAACCTGGTGAAGGCCGGGCACAAGGTAGTGGCCTTCGATCTCGTGGCGGCCTCGCGCGACCAGGCAAAAGCCGACGGTGCAGCAATCGCTGAAAGTTCGGCCGGCGCGGTGAAGGGCGCGGATGTCGTTGTCACCATGCTGCCGGCGGGCAAGCATGTGCTTGGCGTGTGGAACGAGATCGTGCCCGCGATGGCGAAGGGCGCGCTGATCATCGACAGCTCGACCATCGACGTCGAAAGCGCGCGGCAGGCCCATGCGCTGGCCAAAAAGCATGGCGTGTCATCGATCGACGCGCCGGTTTCCGGCGGTACCGGCGGCGCAAAGGCGGGAACGCTGACCTTCATGTGCGGTGGCGAGGACAAGGCGTTCGCCGCGGCCAAGCCCGTGCTGGAGAAGATGGGCAAGAAGATCGTGCATTGCGGCAGCGCGGGCGCCGGGCAAGCAGCCAAGATCTGCAACAACATGATCCTGGGCATTTCCATGATCGCGGTCGGCGAGGCCTTCGTGCTCGCGGAAAAGCTCGGCCTGTCGCACCAGGCGCTGTTCGATGTTGCCTCCACCTCGTCGGGTCAATGCTGGTCGCTGACAACCTATTGCCCGGTTCCCGGGCCGGTGCCGACCTCGCCCGCCAACAATGATTACAAGCCGGGCTTCGCCTCGAACCTGATGGTGAAGGACCTGACGCTGGCGCAGGATGCCGCGGACACCTCGGGCGCGGTGACGCCGCTTGGCAAGCATGCACAGCAGATCTATCAGGCCTTCGATGCCGCAGGCCATGGCGGGGTCGACTTTTCCGGAATTATCCAGCACGTTAGGGCGCTAGCGGTCCGATCCTAATATTCGTATTCTATTGCAGCGGGCACTTTTACGAATGTCAGGATCAAGGCACCGCTAGCAAACGATATTTCCTGGTGGAGCTCCGATTTGACATTCGCTTTGTAGGCCCGCGGATAGACAGTAGCGAATGTTAAATCCGCTCCACCAGCCGGGAAGTGACGGTCGTCGTCTCTGGCCGACCCTGGCGGGCGCCAAGGGAACGAGATGACCACCTTTCAGGAAGCGCGCGCCTTTCTGCTTCAAAACCGCACCGACTACGATGCGGCGATCAAGGGTTTTCGCTGGCCCGATCCGGCGCCGTTCAACTGGGCGCTGGATTGGTTCGATGCGGAACTGGCGCGCAATCCCGACAGCCGGGAGCGCGCGGCGCTCTGGATCGTCGACGCCGCAAGCGGCAGCGAAACCAGGCTTTCCTTTGCCGAACTGTCGCGCCGCTCCAGCCAGGTGGCGAACTTTTTGCGCGCCCAAGGGCTGAAACGCGGCGACCATCTGCTGCTGTTGCTCGGCAATTTGGTGCCGCTCTGGGAGACCATGCTGGCGGCGATGAAGCTCGGCGTCGTCGTGATCCCCGCGACCACGCTGCTGACGCCGGACGAACTGCGCGACCGGCTCGATCGCGGCCGGGCGCGCGCGGTGGTCGCATCGCAGGACCAGGTCGCGAAATTTGCGGGGCTCGGCAGCGAAAAGCTCGTTCGCATCGTCGTCGGCGCGACGGGCAGGCACGACGGCTGGCTGCCGTTCGAGGATGCGGCCAAGGCTTCCGAGAGTTTTGTGCCTGACGGACCGACGCACGCCGACGATCCGATGCTGCTCTATTTCACCTCGGGCACCACGGCGAAGCCGAAGCTCGTGCGGCACAGCCAGCGCAGCTATCCGGTGGGCCACCTCTCCACGATGTATTGGCTGGGGCTGAAGCCCGGGGACATTCACCTCAACATTTCATCGCCGGGCTGGGCCAAGCACGCCTGGAGCTGCTTCTTCGCGCCCTGGAATGCCGGCGCCACCATCTTCATCGTCAACCAGCCACGCTTCGAGGCGAAGGGGCTGCTCGCGACGATCGCGCGCTGCGGCGTCACGACCCTGTGCGCGCCGCCGACGGTGTGGCGGCTGTTCATCCAGGAGAAGCTCGCCGACTTCAAGGTCAGCTTGCGCGAGGTGTGCGGCGCGGGCGAGCCGCTCAACCCCGAGGTGATCGAGCAGGTGCAAGCCGCCTGGGGCCTGACGATCCGCGACGGCTATGGCCAGACCGAGACGACGGCACTATCAGGCAATTCGCCGGGGCAGAAGGTCAAGGTCGGCTCGATGGGCCGGCCGCTGCCGGGCTATCGGGTGCGGATCACCGACGCCGACGGGCACGACACCCGGGAAGGCGAGGTATCGCTGGTGCTCGGCGCAAGCCGCCCGGCGGGCCTGATGCAGGGCTATCAGGGCGACGACGGCAAACTGAGCGGCGCCGACGGCGAGGTCTATCGCAGCGGCGACGTGGTGTTCGCGGACGAGGAGGGCTATCTCACCTTCGTCGGCCGCTCCGACGACGTCTTCAAATCCTCCGACTACCGCATCTCGCCGTTCGAGCTCGAAAGCGTGCTGCTCGAGCACGACGCCGTCGCCGAGGCTGCCGTGGTGCCGAGCCCGGACCCGATCCGGCTCGCGATCCCCAAGGCCTATGTGCTGCTGGTCGCCGGCGCCGAGCGTTCGCCGGAGACGGCGCTGTCGATCTTCCGGCATCTGCACGAGCGCCTTGCGCCGTTCAAGCGCATCCGGCGGATCGAGCTCGTCACCGAATTGCCGAAGACGATCTCGGGAAAAATTCGCCGCGTGCAGCTGCGGCGGCTGGAGCACGACAACGACCGCAGCGATTCCCTGCGCGGCCAGGAGTTCCGGGAGGAGGATTTTCCGGAGCTGGCGAAGCCGCGCGCCCCCGAGGGCTAGTGGTCCGATTCTAACATTCGCATCCCATCGTTGCAGGTACTTTTGCGAATGTTAGAATCAAAGGACCACTAGCAAATTATTTGTTCTAGTGGAGCTTTGGATTTGACGTTCGCATGAGGAAAATCGCGGCAGACGGGTAGCGAACGTCAAATCCGCTCCACTAGCGCCGCTGACCGATCACAAGATCGCTGGTGCCCGCCGTCTGAAATTCGTAAAAGGAGGAATGGCTCACGAATTTCGGAACGCGGACACGCATTGATGAATGAAGTCTGGAAGAAGCCGCCGGTCTCGCTGGCCGCGTATCAAGGCATGGTCGGCCGCGAGATCGGCGTGTCGTCATGGCACCTGGTCGATCAGAAGCGGATCAACGCCTATGCCGACGTGATCGAGGATCATCAGTTCATCCATATCGATCCCGAGCGCGCCAGGCGCGAGACCGCCTTCGGCACCACCGTCGCGCACGGTTTCCTGACGATGTCGCTCCTGAGCATCATGTCCTACGAGGTGATGCCCGTGATCGAGGGAACGACGATGGGCGTCAATTACGGCTTCGACAAGCTGCGCTTCATCTCGCCGGTTAAGGCCGGCTCTCGCGTTCGCGGCCGTTTCGTGCTCGCCGAAGCGAAGCTGCGCAAGCCGAACGAGTTGCAGTCGCGCACCAATGTCACGGTCGAGATCGAGGGCGAGGACAGGCCCGCGCTCGTCGCCGACTGGATCGGGCTGATCTACTTCGCATAGCGCTCTATTCGTCAATGCCGGGCTTGACCCGGCAATCCATCACTGATCAAAAAATAACTTGAGTGTTAGATGGATGCCCGGGTCGAGCCCGGGCATGACTAGAGGGTAGAATCCGGGAACAGCAATCATGGCTATCAGGTTTGACGGACGCGTCGCCATCGTCACCGGCGCAGGCAACGGATTGGGACGCGCGCATGCGCTGGGGCTGGCGAGCCGCGGCGCGAAGGTCGTGGTCAATGACTTCGGCGGCGCGCGCGACGGTAGCGGCGGCTCGCTGACCCCCGCGGAGAACGTGGTCGAGGAAATCCGCAAAGCGGGCGGCACCGCGATCGCCGACGGCGCCGACGTCTCCAATTTCGAGCAGGTCAAGGCGATGGTCGAGCGCGCCACCAAAGAGTGGGGCAGTGTCGACCTGCTCTGCGCCAATGCCGGCATCCTGCGCGACAAGTCTTTCGGCAAGATGGATCTGGCCGATTTCGCCAAGGTCCTGCAGGTTCATCTCGTCGGCACCTTCTATTGCTGCAAGGCGGTGTGGGAGGGCATGCGTGAGCGCAATTACGGCCGTATCGTGCTGACCACCTCGTCGTCCGGCCTCTACGGCAATTTCGGCCAGGCCAATTACGGCGCCGCCAAGTCCGGCATGATCGGCTTGATGAACGTGCTCGCCGAGGAGGGCCGCAAGAACAATGTCCGCGTCAACACGATCTCGCCGACGGCCGCGACCCGCATGACGGAGGAGCTGCTGCCGCCGCAGGCGCTGTCGCTGATGAAGCCGGAGGCGATCACGCCGGCGGTGGAATACCTCTTGAGCGAGGACGCCCCGACCCGCACCATCATGGGCGCGGGCGCCGGCTCCTTTGCGGTGATCAGGATCATGGAGACCGAAGGCATCAACCTGCCGCCGTCGGAATGGACGCCCGATGCCATCGCCGCGCATTTCACGGAGATCAGCGACATGTCGACGGCAAAGGCGCTGGAGAATGCGTTCCAGCAGACCCAGAAATATGTCACGCAGGCCGCCGCAAGGGCAGGGGTGAAGCTGTAAGCGGCGACGGGGCGGGTCCATTACGCATTTCGTCATGGCCGGGCTTGACCCGGCCATCCACGTCTTTGGAGCCATCGAGCGATATTGCATGGATGCCCGGGTCAAGCCCGGGCATGACGACTGTGTTTGGCCAGCGAATCCGACCTAAACTCGTTCCATGTCATTTCCTCCCGCAAACGATGTCGCCGTCATCGGCGCCGGCCCGGCCGGGCTGATGGCGGCCGAGGTGCTGGCGCAAGGCGGCGCGCGCGTCACCGTCTATGACGCGATGCCGTCGGCTGGCCGCAAATTCCTGATGGCGGGGCGCGGCGGGCTCAACCTCACGCACAGCGAGCCGCTGCCGCAGTTTCTTGCACGTTACCGCGAGGCGGCGCCGAGGCTTGAAGCTGCGATCGACGCGTTCCCGCCTGATGCCTTGCGCGGATGGTGCCAGGCGCTTGGCGAGGAGACGTTCGTCGGCTCCAGCGGGCGTGTGTTCCCGAAGAGCTTCAAGGCGTCGCCTTTGCTGCGCGCCTGGCTTCGTCGGCTCGGTGCCTCGGGCGTGCAATTCGCATTTCGACAGCACTGGACCGGCTGGGACGGCGACGGGCGGCTGCTGTTTGAGGGGCCGGAAGGAACGCGCGCCGTGGCCGCGGACGCGACCGTGCTGGCGCTCGGCGGGGCGAGCTGGCCGCGGCTCGGTTCCGACGGCGCCTGGACGGCGATCCTCACCGCGAAGGGCATCGCGATATCGCCGTTGCGGCCGGCCAATTCCGGCTTCACCGTGGCCTGGTCGGACCTGTTCCGCGACCGCTTCGCGGGCCAGCCGCTCAAGGGTGTCGCGCTCTCGTTTGGCGGAAGGAGCATCCGCGGCGAAGCCGTCGTGACGCGCAGCGGCATCGAGGGCGGCGCGATCTACGCGCTGTCGGCGGAGCTGCGCGAGGCGGTTGCCGCGTCAGGTGCGGCCATGCTGCGCGTCGCGCTGAAGCCCGACCTTGATCACGATACGCTCGCTGCGCGCCTCTCGATGCCGCGCGCAAAACAGTCGTTCTCGAATTTCTTGCGCAAGGCGCTGCAGCTTTCACCTGTTGCGATTGGCCTGCTGCAGGAGACGGCGAAGATGTCCGGCATATCGCTGTCGTCCTTGTCGGCCGCCGGCCTCGCCGACCTCGTCAATGCCGTGCCGGTCCGGCTCGACGGTGTCGCCCCGATCGCGCGCGCGATCTCGAGTGCCGGCGGAATCGCGTTCGACGCGCTCGATGCGGACTTCATGCTGCGGCATCTCGCCGGTGTCTTTGCCGCCGGCGAGATGCTGGACTGGGAGGCGCCGACCGGCGGCTATCTCCTGCAGGCCTCGTTTGCGACCGGTGCCGCGGCGGGACGAGGCGCGCTTCGCTGGCTTGACCGCTAGCGCAATTTTCCCCGTGCCACGACCGGCAGCGTGCCGACGATCTCATCGCCGCGCACCATCACCACCTCGTCCATCATGTTGACGACGACGCAGACGTGGTTGGGCACGATCCGCACGACGTCGCCGACATTAGGCCGCGTGTTGCTGCGGGCCAGATCGAGGAAGCCGTGCTCCTCGGCAAAGCGCGCGATCCGGGCCTCCGGATGCTCCAGGATCAGGCCGTGGCCGTCGAGCCCGCCGCCGGTATCCGACGTCAGCGTCTTCGAGCCGGCATCGAGGATGCCGCGCTCCGGCGCGGCGCGGCTGACCACGGTCGAATAGATGGTGAGCGCGCAATCGTCGAGGCTCGCGACGCCGGCCGCGACCTGCATGCGGTCGTTGTAGATGTAAGTGCCAGGCCGGTGCTCGGTCGCGCCCTTGAGCTTGCCGAGGTTCTTCAAGTTCGGCGAGCCGCCGGTCGAGACCATCCGGGCGTCTAGCCCGTGCTCGCGCACGCCGGCGAGCGCTTCGTCGAAGAAGGCCTGCGCCTCGGTCCAGCCGGTCTCGGTCGGGTAGAGCATGAAGCCGCCGAACAGCAGCCCTTTGGACGCGGCGATCTCGCGCGCCAGCGCAACGGCCTCGCGCGGGGTCTCGACGCCGGCGCGCTTGCGCCCCGTATCGCATTCGACGACGACGGACAGCGGCCGGCCCGCCATCTCCGCCGCCTTCGGCAGGCCGGCGATGACGGTGGAATTGTCGGCTGCGACCGTCATGCTGGCCTTGGCCTGCAGCGCGGCCAGCCGCGCCATCTTCTCCTCGCCGATCAGGTTGTAGGAGATCAGGATGTCGTCGATCCCGGCATCCGCCATCACCTCGGCTTCCCCAAGCTTCTGGCAGGTGATGCCGCGCGCGCCGGCCGCGACCTGTATCCGGGCGAGCAGCGGGCTCTTGTGGGTCTTGATATGCGGCCGGTTGGCGACACCGGCGGCATCGCAGGCCGCCTGGACGCGCGCGATGTTGCGCTCGACCCTGTCCACGTCGATCACGGCGCAGGGTGTGCCGTATTCCCGGGCGATCTTGGCTGCAAGCGGTGTGGTCATGGCATTCCCCGCGGTGACGGCGCGTGTTCTAGGCCTGTTCGATCTCTTCGCGCAGCACTTCAAGCTCGAGCCAGCGGTCTTCGGCGGCGGCAAGCTCGGCCTGCGCTTTCGCCATCGCGGCCGAGGCCTTCTCGAACTTCTTGCGATCCTTGCTGTAGAGATCGGGGTCGTCAAGGGTGCGTTGCTGCTTGGCGATCTCCGCCTGCAGCGCGGCGATCGTCTTCGGCAGCGTCTCCAGCGCATGCTTCTCGTTGAAAGAGAGCCGGCGTTTTGGTGCGCTGGGCGGCGCCGCTGGCCTGGCTTCCTTCTTCGGCTCGGCGACCTGCGCCTTGATCGTCTCGCGCTTGAGGTCGGCGCCGCGCTGGGCCAGCATGTCGCTATAGCCGCCGGCATATTCGATCCAGCGGCCGTCGCCCTCGGGCACGATCACCGAGGTGACGACGCGGTCGAGGAAATCGCGATCGTGGCTGATCAGGATCACGGTGCCCTCGTAGTCGCCGAGCATCTCCTCGAGCACGTCGAGGGTTTCGAGATCGAGATCGTTGGTCGGCTCGTCCAGCACCAGGAGGTTGGAGGATTTGGCGAGCGCGCGTGCCAGCATCAGCCGGCCGCGTTCGCCGCCGGAAAGCACCTCCAGCGGCGTGCGCATCTGCACCTCGGCGAACAGGAAATCCTTCATGTAGGTTGCGACGTGTTTCGGCTTGCCGCCGACCATCACATGGTCGCCGCGGCCGCCGGTCAGGGCTTCCGCCAGCGTCGACCTGGGATCGAGGCTTTCGCGGTGCTGGTCGAGTGTCGCCATCTCGATATTGGCGCCAAGCCGGATTGTGCCGCCGTCGGGACTGTCGGCGCCGGTCAGCAGATTGACCAGCGTGGTCTTGCCGGCGCCGTTCGGCCCGACGATGCCGATGCGGTCGCCGCGCTGGATGCGGATCGAGAAATCATCGACGATCTTGCGCTCGCCATAGGCCTTGGAAAGATTTTTTGCCTCGATCACCAGCCGGCCGGACTTTTCAGCCTCGGCCGCGGCGAGGTTGGCGCTGCCGGCCGCGCCGCGATAATTGCGCCGCTGCGCGCGCAGCGCATGCAGGTTGGCGAGGCGCTTCACATTGCGCTTGCGGCGGCCGGAGACGCCGTAGCGCAGCCAGTGCTCCTCGTTGACGATTCTGCGGTCGAGCTTGTGCTGGTCGCGCTCTTCCTCGGCCAGCACCTCGTCGCGCCAGGCCTCGAAAGCGGCAAAGCCGCGATCGATCTGCCGGATCCTGCCGCGATCGAGCCAGGCGGTCGCGCGCGACAGGTTGGTCAGAAAGCGGCGGTCGTGGCTGATCAGGACCAGCGCGCTGCGCCGGCCGTCAAGCTCCTGCTCCAGCCATTCGATGGTCGGCAGGTCGAGATGGTTGGTCGGCTCGTCGAGCAGGAGGATGTCGGGCGAGGGCGCGAGCACGCGCGCCAGCGCCGCGCGCCGGGCCTCGCCGCCGGAGAGATGCGCTGGCTGCTCGTCGCCGGAGAGGCCGAGCTGCTCGAGCAGATAGCGCGCCTGGTAGTGGTCGTCGCCGGGGCCGAGGCCCGCCTCGACATAGGCGAGGGTGGTCTCATGCGATCCGAAGTCCGGCTCCTGCGGCAGATAGCGGATGGTGGCGCCGGGCTGCACGAAGCGGCTGCCGCGGTCCGGCTCGACCAGGCCCGCCGCGATCTTCAGCAGCGTCGACTTGCCGGAGCCGTTGCGGCCGATCAGGCAGACGCGCTCCTCGGGCGAGACCGAAAGCTCGACGCCCGACAGCAGCGGCGTGCCGCCGAAGGTCAGCGCGATCTCCTTGAGCTGGACCAGCGGTGGGGCCACGATCTCAATCCCGGCCCGGCTCTGACAGCGCTGAGCGCTGGCGCTGGATGCGGCGGATGGTCTGGTCGAGCGCGGACAGGAAGGTCGAGCGGTCGCGTGGCGCGAACGATTTGGGACCGCCGGTGATTTCACCGGACGAGCGCAGGTCCGTCATCAGGTTGCGGACCGCGAGCGTCATGCCGATCGATTGCTCGGTGAAGGGTTTGCCGTTCGGCGCGATCACCTCGGCGCCGGCCTTCACGCAGCGGCTCGCCAGCGGGATATCTGAGGTGACGACGATATCGCCCTTGCCGGCGCGCTCGGCGATCCAGTCGTCGGCGGCATCCATGCCGGAGCCGGCGGCGACGCGCTCGATCAGCGGGTCCTGCGGCACACGGATGAAATTTCCCGCAACCACGCTGACCGGCAGGCCGTGCCGGATTGCGACGCGATAGATCTCGTCCTTGACCGGGCAGGCGTCGGCGTCGACATAGATGCGGGTCGCATGGGCAGCGGATGTCATCGTGCGGGCGTGGTACTCTATCCGCTGCGAAATTGCGAGCGAAACGGAGACTTGCCTCGCCGGTTCCTTTGCGCGATTTTGGCGCGAAGACCGCTTCTGAGGGAGACGCAGGATGACCGGCCGCAACGCAACCTATCGTGTCTCCGCCTACAACACCTCCAAGCTATCCGAGAACAAGATCCACGACGACACCGTGGCGCGAAAATATGGTTTTTCGGGCGGGTTGGTGCCCGGCGTCGATGTGATCGCCTACATGCTGCATCTGCCGGTCGCGAAATGGGGCCGCGCCTTTCTCGAGCGCGGGCTGATCGAGGCGCGCTTCCTCAAACCCGTCTATGACGGCGAGATCGCGGATGTTCAGGGCAGCGAGAGCGAGGGCACGCTGACGATCGAGGTCGTGAGCAGGGGCGAGCTGTGCGCCACCGGCAGCGCGGCGCTGCCGGCGTCCGCGCCGGCGGTTGCGCTTGCGGACTTCCCGGCCGTTGCGGCGATCGCCGAACGCAAGCCGGTGAGCGCCGCCTCCTACGAGGACGGGCGTTGGCTCGGCACTGTGCCGCGCGCGTGGCACACGGCCGAGGCGCGCGACTATCTCGCCGACATCAGGGAAACCGACCCGATCTATGCCCGCGAAGGTTTGGGCCATCCCGGCCTGTTGCAGCGGATGATGAACAAGGCGCTGGTCGACAACGCCATCCTCGGGCCGTGGATTCATGTCGGCAGCCGCATGCAGCTTCTGTCGGCCGCTGATGTCGGCGACGAGCTCACGGCGCGCGCGAAGGTGATCGGCAATTACGAGAAGAAGGGCCACCGCTTCGTCGAGCTCGACGCGCTCGTGGTCGCCAACGGCGCGACGCCGCTGGCGCATTGCCACCACATCGCGATCTACCAGCCGCGCGAGCAGGCGGCGGCGTAGCGCTGCTTGTCATTGCCGGGCTTGACCCGGCAATCCATCTCTTTTTTGGAGAATGATGCGCGGGTCTGGCCCGCGCATGACGAGTCCTTTCTTAGTGAAAGGCAGCTTCGCTACGCCGCCTTTGGCTTGCCGTTCTGGATCGCGCGCCAGACCCGCTCCGGCGTCAGCGGCATGTCGATCTGCTTGACGCCATAGTCGGACAGCGCGTCGAGCACCGCGTTGGTGATGGTGGCGAGGCTGCCGGCGCAGCCGGCTTCCCCGCAGCCCTTGGTGCCGAGCGGGTTGGTTTTTGTCGGCGAGGGATGGTCGCCGATCGTCATGACAGGCGCGTCCTCGGCGCGCGGCAGCGCGTAGTCCATGAACGAGCCGGTGATCGGCTGGCCGCCGGCGTCGTAGCGCACCTCTTCCATCAGCGCCTGGCCGATGCCCTGCACCACGCCGCCATGGAGCTGGCCCGCGACGATCATCGGATTGACGATGGTGCCGAAGTCGTTGACGCCGGTGTAGCGCACGACCTGCACCACGCCGGTGTCCGGATCGATCTCGACCTCCGCGACGTGGCAGCCGTTCGGGAAGGTCGAGGGCGTGTCCTTGGTGGCGTGATCGACGTCGAGCGAGGCGGGCACGCCGTCGGGCAGCTTCGCATCGCGCAGCCGCTCGGCAAGCTCCATGATGCCGATCGAGCGGTCGGTGCCGGCGATGGTGAAGCGGCCATTGGTAAATTCGATGTCGCTCTCGGAAGCCTCGAGAAAATGCGCCGCGACCTGCTTGCCCTTGGCGATGACGAGCTGTGAGGACTGGATGATGGCGCTGCCGGTCGCGGTGATCGAGCGCGAGCCGCCGGTGCCGCCGCCGGTCCAGACCTGGTCGCTGTCGCCCTGCTCCAGGGTGATCTTCTCGAAGGGCACCCCTAGCTGCGCAGAAAGCACCTGTGCGAACGGCGTAGCATGGCCCTGGCCGAAGTCGAGCGTACCGGTGGTCAGCTTGACGGTGCCGTCGATCTCGAAAGTGATCCTGCCGAGCTCGCCGCGCGGCGGCGCCGTGACCTCGAGATAGGAGCCGACGGCAATCCCGCGCAGCTTGCCTTGCTTGCGGCTTTCCTTCCTGCGCTTGGGGAAATTCGCGTAGTCCGCAACCTCCAGCGCCTTGTTGAAGACGCCGGCGAAATCGCCGCTGTCATAGGTGAAGCCCGAGGCTGCCGCGAAAGGCAGCTGCGCCGGCTTGACGAAGTTGCGCTTGCGCAAGGCGAGGCGGTCGATGCCCATCTCGTCGGCGGCGCGGTCGATCAGCCGCTCCATGTAGTAGTTGGCTTCGGGCCGGCCGGCGCCGCGATAGGCGCCCATCAGCGTGGTGTTGGTCAGGACCGTCTTGATGTCGATGGAAAGCAGCGGCGTGCGGTAGACGCTCGCGATGTTTTTGCCGATGCTCAGCGACAGTGGCATCGGCGCGACGCCGGCGACATAGGCGCCCAGATTGCCATAGCCGGAAATGCGCAGGGCGAGGAACCTGCCGTCGGCGTCGAGTGCAAGCTCGCCGTGAATCAGCTGGGAGCGGCCGTGGTTATCCGACAAAAAACTGGTCGAGCGCTCGTCGGTCCATTTCACGGGGCGGCTGAGCGTCTTCGCCGCGTACAGGATGCAGGTATATTCGGGATAGCTGACGTTCTTCATTCCGAACGAGCCGCCGACATGGCCGGTGATGATGCGGACCTTCTCCGCCGGCACATTGAGAATTCCGGCGAGTGTCGCCTTGTTGCCGGCAACGCCCTGGGTCGGAACCCTGAGCGTATAGCGCTGGCTCGGCCCGTCGTAGGAGGCCAGCGCAGCGCGCGGTTCCATCGGCGCGACGGCAACGCGGCTGTTGACGATGTCGAGCTTCGTCACATGCGCGGCGGCGGCGAAGGCCGCGTCGATCTTTTCCGAGTCGCCAAAATGGTAGTCGAGCGCGGTATTGTTCGGGATGTGATCGTAGAGTTGCGGCGCGCCGGGCCTTGCGGCTTGGGCCGCGTCGGTCACGGCCGGCAGCGGCTCGATGTCGAGTTCGACGGCCTCCGCGGCATCACGCGCCTGCGCCGCTGTCTCGGCCACGACGAAGGCGATGGGATCGCCGACGAAGCGCACCCTGTCGGTCGCGAGCGCCGGCCGGTTGGTCTGCAGCAGGGGCGAGCCGTCGCGATTCTTCAGCGGCACTCCGCTGGTCAGCGGATTGTAGTTGGCGGCTACAAGATCTGCGCCGGTCCAAACCCCAAGCACGCCCGGCATCGCCTTCGCTGCGTCGGTGTTGATGTCCTTGATGATCCCATGGGCGTGGCTGGAGCGCACCATCCAGGCATAGGCCTGCTTCGGCAGCACGAAGTCGTCGGTGTAGCGGCCTTTGCCGCGGACCAGCGTGTCGTCCTCCTTGCGGCGCACCGGCTGCCCGACGCCAAATTTTTGCATCGCAATAGCGTTGTCGGGCGAGGCGGAAGGCGTGTGATCTTGCATGGAAAATGCCTGAATTAGCGCGATTTCGCGGGGCTTTGCTGAAATAACGCACCGCAAGGGAGCCGACAACGCCTGATCGGACATAGTCGATGTGATGGCTTGTTGCACCGGGCCGCTTCGCTGCTAAAGTTTCCGTGAACAAGGCTATTCAAGCCGGCCGGCGACGGCCGCGGGAAGACAGTTTGAATGAAAGATGACACGCGGCTTCGCGACGGCGGAGGGCCGCGCGGCGCTTTGGCGGGAACTGCCGATGTGGCAGCGCCACGCCATGCGCCGGGCCAGGAAACCGACGTCTATGCGGCGCTTGACCTCGGCACCAACAATTGCCGACTCCTGATCGCCTGTCCGGTCGGGGACGGGTTTCGGGTGGTGGATTCGTTCTCGCGCATCATCCGGCTGGGCGAGGGCATTTCCACGACGGGGTGCATCAGCGAGGCGGCGATCGAGCGCGCGATCGCCGCGCTTTCGATCTGCCGCGACAAGATCGAGCTTCGGAAGGCGCGGCGGCTGCGGCTGATCGCGACCGAGGCCTGCCGGGCGGCGTCCAACGCGGAAGGATTCCGCGACCGCGTCGCGACCGAAACTGGCATCCGGCTCGAGGTGATCGACCGCGAGACCGAAGCGGCGCTCGCCGTGATCGGCTGCTCGCCGCTGCTCGATCCCAAGGGCCGGGGCGCGATCCTGTTCGACATCGGCGGCGGCTCGACCGAACTGGTGCGGATCGAGCGCGATCCCGAGGAACCCAACGCCCAGCCGCGCATCAAGGCCTGGATGTCGATTCCGCTCGGGGTGGTCTCGCTCGCCGAGCATTTCGGCGGCCGCGACGTCAGCCGCGAGTGCTACGCGCGGATGATCGAGAAGGTGACCGGCCATATCGCGCCGTTCGCGGCCGAGCATGGCCGTGACCTCAGGGACATGCATCTTCTGGGCACGTCAGGCACCGTGACCACGCTCGCCGGTATCCATCTCAATCTCGCCCGCTACGATCGCCGCCGGGTCGACGGCATCTGGATGAGCGACGCCGAGATCAACGCGACGGTCGCAAAGCTGCTCGGCATGAGCTATCAGGAGCGCGCCGGCAATACCTGCATCAGCATCGAGCGCGCCGATCTGGTGCTCGCGGGCTGCGCCATTCTCGATGCGATAAGCAGGGCGTTCCCGCTGCCGCGGCTGCGTGTCGCCGACCGGGGTTTGCGCGAAGGCATGCTGGTCGAGATGATGCGCGAGGACGGCGCGCTGCGCGCATAGGATCTGCCGATGGCAAAGGACAAGACCGGCCGGCTGCATGTCACGGTCAAGACCGGTGGCAAGCGCAAGCTGTCCTCAAAGCTCTGGCTGGAGCGCCAGCTCAACGATCCCTATGTGGCGCGCGCCAAGCGCGAGGGCTTTCGCTCGCGCGCGGCGTTCAAGCTGATGGAGATCGACGACAAGTACCGCCTGCTCAAGCCCGGCCTGTCCGTGGTCGATCTTGGCGCAGCGCCCGGCGGCTGGAGCCAGATCGCGGCCAAGCGGGTGCAGGCCGTCGAGGGCAAGGGCAAGGTCGTCGCGGTCGACCTGCTGGAAATGCCCGAGATTGCCGGCGTGACCTTCGCGCAGCTCGATTTCCTGGCCGACGACGCGCCCGAGAAGCTGGTGGCGATGCTCGGCGGCCGCGCCGACGTGGTGATGTCGGACATGGCCGCCAACACCACCGGTCACCGCAAGACCGATCAGCTTCGCATCATCGGCCTCGTCGAGGCTGCGGCGCTGTTTGCGACCGAAGTGCTCAATCCCGGCGGCACGTTTCTCGCAAAGGTGTTCCAGAGCGGCGCCGATGCGGAGCTATTGGCGCAATTGAAGCGTGACTTCGCCGCCGTCAAGCACGTCAAGCCGGCCTCGAGCCGGCAGGATTCCTCCGAGCGCTACGTGCTGGCGACGGGGTTTCGGGGCGGGGCCTTGAGATAGCCTGTTCCATACAGGACAGCCGTCAGACGAACGCGTCATGCTCTCCGCCGTCATCGTCCGCGAAAGCGGGCGATCCAGTATTCCGAGAAGTCAGCGATTGATCGGAAAGAACACGGCGTGCTGGATACCCCGCTTGCGCGGGGTATGACGACTGTTTGTGAAGCTACGAAAAAAATCACCTAGCCCAGCCGCTGGTCGCGCGCATCGCCGGTGGTCTGGCTCGCGACCTTGACCGCGGCCTTTGCCGCACCCCTGCGGCTGGAAATCTCGACCGCCTTGCGGCCGGAGATCTCGTGTCCGGCATCGTCGGGCATCTGCCAGAAGAACCAGGCCGACGCCGCCGAGATCACGGAAACCACCACAAATGCCGGCGCGAACACGGTGGCGTCGAGCTCGCTGATGTGGCGCAGCGCCATCGTGGTCTCGACCGAGAAGGCGCCGACCGCGACGCCGGCCGAGATCGCGAGCTGCTGGTTGACGCTGACGAGCGTGGTGGCCCGGCTCATCTGTGCCGGTTCCACCTCGGCATAGGCGACGGTGTTGATCGAGGTGAACTGCAGCGAGCGGAAGAAGCCGCCGACCACCAGGATGATCATGATCAGAAGCAGCGGCGTCGTCACCGTGAACAGCGCGCAGGCGGCCAGGAAGAAGGAGCTCACCACCGCGTTCACGGTCATCATGTTGCGGAAGCCGAAGGCGCGGATGATGCGCGCGGCCAGCGTCTTCATGCCCATCGCGCCGACGGCGGAGGCAAAGGTGACGAGGCCGGACTGGAACGGCGACAGCCCGAAGCCGACCTGCATCAAGAGCGGCAGCAGGAACGGCAGCGCGCCGATGCCGAGGCGGAACATGAAGCCGCCGACGACGGCGGCCCGCATCGTCGACAGCCGCAGCAGCGAGAAATCCAGCACCGGCGAGCCCGTGCGCCGCGCATGGACCACGTACAGCGTCATGGAGATCGAGCCGACCGCGACCAGCGCCGCGACGATCGACCACGGCAGCAGGTTGAGGCCTGCGACCGAAAGCCCGAAGGCGATACCGCCGAGCCCGATGCCGGCCAGCACCATGCCATAGAGATCGAACGGCTCGTGATCCTCGCTCTTGATCGGATCAATGAACCGCAGCGCCATGAAGATGCCGAGCAGCCCGATCGGGATGTTGATCAGGAAAATCCAGTGCCAGGAGAAATAGGTGGTGATGAAGCCGCCGAGCGGCGGGCCGATCACGGGACCGATCAGCGCCGGCACCGTGACCCAGGCCATCGCATTGACCAGCGCGCTCTTGTCGATCGAGCGGAGCAGCACCAGCCGCCCGACCGGCGTCATCATCGCCCCGCCCATGCCCTGCAGGATGCGCGCGATCACGAAATGGTGGATGTTGGAGGCGAGCGCGCAGCCGATCGATCCGATCATGAAGACGCCGACTGCGCTCGCAAACACCAGCCGGGCGCCGAAGCGATCCGCGGTCCAGCCGCTCGCCGGGATGAAGACCGCGAGCGAGAGCAGGTAGGAGGTGATCGCGAGTTTCAGCGTCAGTGGGCTCGTGCCGATATCGGCCGCGATCGCCGGCAGCGACGTCGCAATCACGGTCGAGTCCATGTTTTCCATGAACAGGGCGGTCGCGACGATCAGCGGGATCAGACGTTCTTTGTTCATCAGCTCTTGGAGAAGAAACCCGGCGTGAACGGGCAGGGCGAGAGTGTGGCTGTATCATCCCGCCGCCGGGGAGGCTATTGCGGAACCCCGAAGACGGCCTAAATCCTGCGTCATCACGCATCACAGGGTCCGGAGGCCTTGAGCCATGATCTACGTGCTTGCCGCTCTGTTGCCGCCGATCGGGCTGCTCCTGAACGGGCAGCCGTTTTCGGCCATTTTGAACCTCGTCCTGATCGTGTTTTGCGTGATTTTCGGGCTGATTTTCCACATCCTGCTGCTGGTGCCGTCGGCGCATGCCATCATCGCCGTCCATATGAAGCGGGAGCAGCGCCGGCATCAGGAAGTCGTGGACGCGATCCGCCAGCACGGCCCGCCGCCGGGCTATCCGCGGTAGGAACGAAAAGCCGGTGCATGGCAGCCAAACGCGCTGAATCGCTTTGATTCGGCGCCCGGCCATGCTATCGACCGCCGTCAACCCCATCGATGGGCTTCGATTCGACGGTGACGCCGATAGCGTCGCCGGCGTCGGCGTTCATCCTTAAATCGTGATATGGCGGCCTACCGCCGAGGAGGAGTTGGCAAATGGCTGGTGTGCAGGGACCTCAGGCGATCCGGGAAGCCTTCACGTTCGATGATGTGCTTCTCAAGCCCAGCCTTTCGGATGTGCTGCCTTCCGAGGTCGATATCCGCTCCCGCGTCACCCGCGCTATCGCGCTCAATATCCCGATCGTCGCCTCCGCGATGGACACCGTCACCGAGGCGCGCATGGCGATCGCCATGGCGCAGTCCGGCGGCATCGGCGTCATCCACCGCAATTTCGATCCCGAAGGCCAGGCCGCGCAGGTGCGGCAGGTCAAGAAGTTCGAGTCCGGCATGGTGGTCAATCCGCTGACCATCGGCCCCGAGGCGCGGCTTTCCGACGCGCTGGCGCTGATGAAGGACCATGGCATCTCGGGCATTCCGGTCGTCACCGGCGGCGCCGAGGGCAGGCCCGGGAAGCTCGTCGGCATCCTCACCAACCGCGACGTGCGCTTTGCGACCGATCCCCGGCAAAAAGTCTCCGAGCTGATGACGCGCGACAACCTCGTCACGGTGCGCGAGGGCGTGAGCCAGGACGAGGCGAAGCGGCTGCTGCATCAGCACCGCATCGAAAAGCTGCTCGTGGTCGACGAGCAGTATCGCTGCGTCGGGCTGATCACGGTCAAGGACATGGAAAAGGCGGTCGCGCACCCGCTTGCCTGCAAGGACGCGCAGGGCCGGCTGCGGGTGGCCGCGGCGACGACGGTCGGCGAGGGTGGCTATGAGCGCACCGAGCGGCTGATCGATGCCGGCGTCGACCTCGTCGTGGTCGACACCGCGCACGGTCATTCCTCCCGCGTGCTGGAGGCCGTCAACCGCATCAAGCGGCTTTCGAACGCGGTGCAGGTGATCGCCGGCAACATCGCAACCCGCGACGGCGCGCAGGCGCTGATCGACGCAGGCGCCGACGCGATCAAGGTCGGCATCGGGCCGGGCTCGATCTGCACCACGCGGATCGTCGCCGGCGTCGGCGTGCCGCAGCTCACCGCGATCATGGATGCGGTCGAAGCCGCCAAGAAGTCGGACGTGCCGGTGATCGCCGATGGCGGCATCAAATATTCCGGCGATCTGGCCAAGGCGCTCGCCGCCGGCGCCGACATCGCCATGGTCGGCTCGCTGCTCGCCGGCACCGACGAGACGCCCGGCGAGGTGTTCCTGTGGCAGGGCCGCTCCTACAAGGCCTATCGCGGCATGGGCTCGGTCGGCGCGATGGCGCGCGGCTCGGCCGACCGCTACTTCCAGCAGGACATCAAGGATACGCTGAAGCTCGTGCCTGAAGGCGTCGAGGGCCAGGTGCCCTACAAGGGACCGGTCAGCAACGTGATGCATCAGCTCGCCGGCGGCCTGCGCGCCGCGATGGGCTATGTCGGCGCACGCAACATCGCCGAATTCCACGCCAAGGCCGAGTTCGTGCGCATCACCGGCGCGGGCCTGCGCGAAAGCCACGTCCACGACGTCACCATCACGCGCGAGTCGCCGAACTATCCCGGCGGGGCGTAGCCGCGAGAGCGTACGGGTTACCTCTCCCCGCATGCGGGGAGAGGTCGGATCGCATTGATGCGATCCGGGTGAGGGGGAGCCACTGCAAACACACTGTTTGCGGATTGATGCCCCTCACCCCAACCCTCTCCCCGCAAGAGCGGGGCGAGGGAGCGTGCTTCCGTTGTGGCGACTTTGGAGCTACATCATCCACAGTCGGATAGAACGGGAGCAATCATCATGGCCCAAGGCAAGCGCGTCGTTCTCGCCTCCCGCCCGGTTGGCGAGCCCAAACCGTCCGACTTCCGCATCGAGGAATTTGCGCCGGCCTCGCCCGGCGAAGGCCAGGTGCTGCTGCGCACGATCTGGCTGTCGCTCGATCCCTACATGCGCGGCCGCATGAGTGATGCGCCGTCCTATGCCGCGCCAGTGCCGATCGGCGGCGTCATGGAGGGCGGTGCGGTTTCCGAGGTGATCGCCTCGAACAATCCCGCCTTTGCCAAGGGCGACATCGTGCAGGCCCGCACCGGCTGGCAAACGCATGCGCTGTCCGACGGCAAGGGCCTGGTCAAGGTCGATCCGAAGCTGGCGCCGATCTCGACCGCGGTGGGCGTGCTCGGCATGCCCGGCATGACCGCCTATGTGGGACTGCTCGAGATCGGCAAGCCGCAGGCCGGCGAGACCGTCGTTGTCGCGGCGGCCTCGGGCGCGGTCGGCTCGGCCGTCGGCCAGATCGCCAGGATCAAGGGCGCTCGCGCCATCGGCATCGCCGGCGGCAAGGACAAGTGCGACTATGTGAAGCGCGAGCTCGGTTTCGACGACTGCCTCGATCATCGCGATCCCGAGCTGGCCGCGAAACTGAAGGGCGCCTGCCCCAAGGGCATCGACGTCTATTTCGAAAATGTCGGCGGCGCGGTGTTCGATGCCGTGTTCCCGCTGCTCAATCCGTTCGCGCGCGTGCCGGTGTGCGGGCTGATCGCGCATTACAACGATACCGAGGCGAAGCCGCCGCCATGGGCGGGCGTCCTGATGCGCAACGTGCTGACCAAGCGGCTCACGATCCGCGGTTTCATCGTCAGCGACTTTGCCGCGCGCCATGCGGATTTCCTGCGCGACATGTCGAGCTGGGTGCGCGAGGGCAAGGTCAAGTACAGGGAGTTCGTGACCGAGGGGCTGGAGAATGCACCGTCCGCCTTCATGGGGTTGCTGAAGGGCGCCAATTTCGGCAAGCAATTGGTGCGGGTCGGGCCGGACAAGGACAAGTCGTGACGGGACCGGCCGCAAGGGGGAGCGTGCCGCGATGTCCGTACTGAAGTTTTGCCTCGGTTTGCTGTTGGTCCTTCTCCTGCCTGCCACGGGCATCGCGCAAAGTTCTTACCCGACCCATCCGGTGCGCCTTATCGTCGGCTTCGGGCCGGGGGCTGCGGCCGATCTCACCGCGCGGGTGCTCGGCCAGCGGCTTTCCAAGACCATGGGCCAGCAATTTGTCGTCGAGAACAAGCCGGGTGGTGGCAGCACGGTGGCTGCCGAGCAGGTCGCCCGCGCGCCGAAGGATGGCTACACGCTGTTTGTAGGCACTGCGGCCAACGTCATCAACGGCGTGATCCAACCCAACCTGCCGTTCGACTTTGCCAGGGATTTTGCGCCGATCGCCTACACGACCTCGTCGCCGAACATCCTGGTCGTGCATCCCTCCACCGGCGTGAGTGATGTGAAAGGGCTGATCGCGCTCGCCAAGACCAAGCCCGAGCAGATCTTCTTCGGTTCCTCCGGCGTCGGCACCGCACCGCATCTGTCGGGCGAATTGTTCAACATGATGGCCGGAACGAAAATGGTGCATGTGCCGTATTCCGGCAGCGCCCAGGCCGTCACCGACCTGCTCGCCGGCCGCATCCAGGTGATGTTTTCGCCGGCCTCGACCGTCCTGCAATATGTCGCATCGGGCCAGCTCAAGGCGCTGGCTTCTTCCGAGCTGACGCGCGCCGCGGCCGCGCCCGACCTGCCGACCGTGGCGGAAGCCGGCCTGCCGGGATTCGACACCAGCGTGTGGTTCGGGATCGTGGGCCCCGCCGGCATGCCGCGCGAGACCGTGGAGGCGCTGTCGCGCGCGATCAACGAGGCGCTGAAGGCGGAGGAGGTGATGAAGCCGCTGCACGCCGCGGGCCTCGATATTAAGGGCGGCACGCCGGAGGCCTTCGGCGCCTATATCGCGAGCGAAACGAAAAAATGGAACGACGTCGTCACCACCGCGGGCTTGCGCAACTGACATCGACAAAACCAGGAAAACTCTCATGGCAAAATTGCGCGCAGTCGAGTGCCGCGAATTCATCAAGGCGGCGATCGAGAAGGCGGACGAGATGGGCGTGCCGGTCTCGATCGCGGTGGTCGGCCCGGAGGGCAATCTGATCGCGCTGGAGCGCATGGACGATGCTGGCTTCGTCACGCCGGAGACCGCGTGGGCCAAGGCTTATACCGTGGCCGCATTCCGCTCGATGTCGCCGCGCTTCCCCGACGGGCTCGTGATCCAGCAATGGTTCAAGGAGCGCAATCCGCAGCTCATGATCGCGATGGCGGTGATGTCGAACGGCCGCGTCGCGGCCTCCGGCGGGGCCGCGCCCGTCTTCAAGGGCAACGAGATGGTGGGCTGCTACGGCATCAGTGGGGCGACGTCCGATCAGGACGAGGTGATCGGGCAGTATGCGCGCGGCAAGGTCGGCTGGGCACATCGGCCGGCCGACGACAACACGCCGGCGGACGTCAAGCAGCACGTCAACGAGCTCTACGCGAAGGCCGGGATCAAGAACCGCGATCTCTAGTGGAAACGGATTTGACGTCCGCTGTCCGTCCGCCGCGATCATCGCGGAAATGAGCGGGTTTTCCTTTCCGAAGGAACCACGCGATCATTTCCTCGGCGCCGGCCTCACGCGTCCTTGAGCCGCAGCTCGGAACGCCGCCCCCGACATCGTCGTTGGCTTCTCGCAGGGAATGGAGAAACCAATGACCAGGCTCGAGCTGTTATCGGCTGGTTTCGTTGCGGCCGCGATGCTGGCGACGCCGGCGATGGCGCAGCAGGCGACCCAGGAACCCGGCGCCATGGGCAAGGAATACCCTGACGCCAACTACCTCACTGGCGGCTACGGCGTGCGCGCGACCCCCGGACCGTACTTCTATTATCGGCACCGCTTTTCTGGCCCGGGCGTGGCGATCGACATGCCCTATCCGGCCTACGTCCAGTCAGGGCCGTACATTTATGTGGGGCCGTACCGGGCGGCGCCGGGCTTCTATTATTAGTCCATTGCGTCGGCGGGAGGCGTGGCCGGGTCGGTCCGTGTCCCGGCGCGGCGCCGTTTGGGCCGCTTCCGGCTCACTTTGAGGCCGCCGGGCGTATCCCAAAGGCCACAGGGGCGCAATTTGCGTCATTCTGTCCCCAGCGTTCCCTTGACCGGAGCTCCATGAGGTTGAATCGATACACCAATTTCAGGTGTAGCGATGTTTGAGATCGGTATTTTCTGCGTCATTTTGATCGCCGTCGGCTATTGGGCGACCCTGTTTGCGATGGGCCGCCGCGATGACGTTTTGCACGGCCACTTCGTCGAGCCCGAACCGCAGGCCGAGCCCGCCGCGTCGGCTCCCATTGCGATGCCCGGGCCCATGCCGCCGGCCGCGCCGCCCCGGCCGCCGGCGCCTGTCGTGGCGAATGCGGAATCGCTGCGATCGCTGCTCGCGGTGATCACGCAGCAGCTGAAGGATACCGCGCGACCCTGAGCATCGCTAGTTGACGTTCGCATAAGGAAAATCGCGGCAGACGCGTAGCGAACGTCAAATCCGCTCAACCAGGTCGCGCAGCTACTTGAGCAGCGTGTCGAGATCGACGTCGGTCTGGCCCGGTGCGCGCAGGTGGCGGACCTCGAAGCTGTCCGGCCGGAAGCGATATTCGACGAGACCTGCTTCCTTGATGCCGATGCGCTCCTGACGCGCGTCCGAAATGACGAAGCCCGCTGACGGCGCCCAGATGTGTCGCACCGATCGATAGGTGAAGTCGCGGCGCTGGTGGACGTGGCCGCTCGCGATCAGCCGCAGGTCGACCGCGGCGAGCATCTCGATCAGCCGCTGGCGCGCCGGCTGCGGGACATAGCGGATTGCGGTTTCCGGCACCTCGGGATCGCCGGGCTCGTTGAGGAACAACGGCTTGTGCAGGAACAGCGCCACCGGCCGGCCTGTCGTGAGCGCAAGCTGCTGCCCCAGCCAGTCGAACTGTTCGGCCTCGCTCGCAAGGCCGGAATTCATCACCAGCGAGTTCAGCCCGAGAAAGCGCCAGCCCGCCGCCTCGAATGACCAGCGGTCCTCGCCGAAGGCCGCGAGGAAGGCGTGCCGGGCGGGTTCGCTGACGGCTTGCGCCGGCGCCGGTCCCACCGCTGTCGGGTTGTCGCCGATATCGTGATTGCCTGGCAGCGCGCGCCAGGGAACCGGCAGTGTCTGATGAAGGGTGTGTGCAAACGCCAGATCATCCGCGTTGGTCGGGGCGTCGAAAGCGATATCGCCGCTGTTGACGACGAGATCCGGCCGCGTCGCGTCGATATGCGCGCTGATCTTCTCGAAATTGTCGATGAGGCTTTTGTGACGGCGCGCCAGATGGGTGTCGGAAATCTGCGTCAGGCGGAATTCGCTCATGGCCGCACCATAGCCACGCCCCGCATCGAAATCATGACGGCCGCGCTTTCGTCACAGCACCCGATAGCGGATCGCGAAGGCATCCTGCCTGATCGCGCCGGCTTCGCCCGGCGAAGGAGCGTCAATCTGGTCGGCCAGATGCCAGGGCCCGAACTGGTCGGAGCGCGAGGGATTGGCGGCCAGCCTCAGTCTGAACACGCATTGCGCCCGGCCCGGCAGGCTGAGGATGACCGTCCGGTTGGTGGTGCGATAATCGAGGGTCACCGAGCCGCGCAGCACGCTGCGGCCGTCTTCCGCATCGGTCCGGTCCACCACCCGGGCGAGCTGCTGGTTCCGGTCGGTGTGCAGTTCGACCTGGGTCTCAGCGACCTCCGACAAGGCCGCCTTGGGCAGGCGGATTTCGAACTCGATCGCCGGCTTGTTCACGTTGAGGCCGAGAAAGGCGAGCGTCGCGTGCCGCATGTCGTAGACGACGAAGGCGACCAGTCCGAGCGTGACGAAGGCGGCGATGCCGTGCCGGACGACGTGGCGCCGCGTGCGCCATCCGTCCGCGACAGCGACGCTCAGCACGATGGCGACCGCCAGTGCGGCGGCGAGGCCGGCCAGCCCCGACATCACCAGGCTCAGCGCGCCTTCCGGATCGTCGCCGAACAGCCCGGTATGGTCACCGATCACCTGCAGGAGCGAGGCGACGGCTTCGCCAGGAAAGTCGGCAAGCTCGGCCGCATCGTTCAGGATCGGACCGGTGATCGTCATCGCTAGCTCATGGCCGCCGCGGGGCCTTAAAAAATCGCTGAAGCAATTGAGGGTTAGTTAGCCTCTTTGGCGATGATGGTTCAAGTGTTCGCTTGATTGTCATGGGGCAGCGTGGCGGGCTATAGCGGAGACTCAGAGTTTTGCCCGAGGGAATTCCATGACGGTCCGGATGGTCTTGCTGCCGATCTTCGTCCAGATCGGGCTTACTTTCGCGCTTCTGTTCTGGATGGCCGGCGCCCGGCGCCAGGCGCTGGTCGGCGGCGAGACCAAAATCCGCGACATCGTGCTCGGGCAGCCCAACTGGCCGGCCCGCGCCACGCAGATCGGCAACTGCTTCCGCAACCAGTTCGAGCTGCCGTTGCTGCTATATGGGCTGATCGCGCTGGCATTGCCGCTGCGCCATGCCGATCTGTTCATCGTGGCGATGGCGTGGGTGTTCGTGGTCACCCGCTTCGTCCATGCCGGGATTTTCGTCGGCTCCAACGACCTGCGCCGGCGCTCGCTGGCCTGGTTCGCCGGCGCGCTCGTGCTGCTCGCGATGTGGCTCTATTTCGCGCTGAAGATCCTGCTCCTGATCTAGTGGAGCGATTTGACGTTCGCTTCGGAAGCGGACCTCTAAAGCGCGATGAGATCAGGTTGAATCGTCATCGCGCTTTAGGTTCCTGATTGAGCATGATCTTTTCGGAAAGCCGCCACACACTTTTCCGGATCATGCTGTAGCGCCGGGCTCTCCGGCAGAAAGTCTTCACATGACGCCAGCCGCCCGGCTTTCCGCCGCCATCGACCTCATCGGGGTGATCGATACCCAGCGCATTCCGGCCGCCCAGGCGCTCAAGGAGTGGGGCTCGGCGCATCGCTATGCCGGCTCCGGCGACCGCGCGGCGATCGCGGGCCTGGTCTGGGACGTGCTGCGGCGGCGCGCCTCGAGCGCGTTCCTGATGGATGACGACAGCCCGCGCGCGCGGGTGCTCGGCATGCTCAGGCTCGAGCGCGGAATGGATGCAGACGCCATTGCGGCGCTGTGCGACGGCAGCCGCTTTGCGCCTCAGCCATTGACCGACCGCGAGCGTGCGGCGCTCGCGTCGCGTTCGCTCGATGGCGCCCCGCCGCACGTTGCCGGCGACTATCCCGACTGGCTCGATGGCCATCTCGCACAGGCCTTTGGCGAGGATCGGGTCGCGGAAGCCGCCGCGATGGCGAGCCGGGCGCCGCTCGACCTGCGCGTCAACACGCTCAAGGCGAGGCGCGACAAGGTGTTGCGCTCGCTGGCTCACTTGCGGGCGCAGGAAGCGCCATGGTCGCCGGTCGGCCTGCGCATCGCGCTGGCCGCCGACGCGCGCAATCCGGGCATCCAGGCGGAAGAGGATTTCATCAAGGGCGCCGTTGAAGTTCAGGATGAAGGTTCCCAGCTCGCGGCGTTGTTTTCCGCCCCCAAGCCGGGCGAGCAGGTGATCGATCTCTGCGCCGGGGCCGGCGGCAAGACGCTGGCGCTCGCGGCGATGATGGAAGGAAAGGGCCGCCTGATCGCGACCGACCGCGACAAGCGGCAGCTCGCGCCGATCCACGAGCGGCTGTCGCGCGCCGGGGTCCACAATGCCGAAATCCGGGCGCCGAAGGGCGAGGTCGACCCGATCGCTGACATCAAGGCGTCGGCCGACCTCGTCCTGATCGACGCACCCTGCTCGGGAACCGGTACCTGGCGGCGCAACCCCGACGCCAAGTGGCGCATGCGTCCCGGCGCGCTCGAGATCCGCGTCAAGGAACAGGCCGAAGTGCTGGAACGCGCCGCAGGCTTGGTCAAGCGGGGCGGGCGGATCGCCTACATCACCTGCTCGGTACTGCCGGTCGAGAATGGCGAGCAGGTGCGCGCCTTCCTCGCGCGGCATCCGGAATTTGCCGTGGTGCCGCCGGAAGAGACCGCAAGCGTGCTGTGGGACAAGGCGGAGGCCTTCGCCGCCGCGGCGCTTCGCTCCGACGAAGGCTGGCTGATGACGCCGCGGCGCACCGGCACGGATGGATTTTTCGTGTCGGTGTTGCGCCGGGGCTGAATTGCTGACCTGCTCGCGCGGGCGCCGGGCCGGCTCAATCCACGATGAAAAGCTTCGCACCCACCTTCGTCGAGGAGCGATGCGCGGCGTCGCCGAAGTCCGACACCTGGTAGCTCATGCCCGCCAGCAGCTTGAAGGTGCGGCCGTCGCGCAATTCGGTGTCGAGTTCGCCCTCCACGACGAAGAGAACGTGGCCGCGGTCGCACCAGTGATCGGCGAGATAGCCGGGCGTGTACTCGACCATCCGGACCCGGAGCTCGCCGAAATTCAGAGTGCGCCAGAGGGCTTGCCCGGTTTCGCCCGGATGCGTGGTGGCAGGCAGCCCGCTCCAGTCCGTGACGGTGAAGGGCATCGCGGGAAACTTCATGAGAAATGTCCTTCCGTTTTCGAGCGACGCGGAGCGCTTCCGCGTTCTCTAATGCGCCAGATGGTTGGCCGAGCCCTGCCTGATCTTGCCCGCCGCGTCGAGCCGCAGATACTCGCAGATCCTCTTGCCGCGCTCGTTCTCGTAGAACACGACCACGCTGTCGGGGCTGACGAAGGTGTCGATCAGGGTGAAATGCAGCTCCGGCACCAGCGCCAGCGCCTTGCTCCAATAGGCGCGCAGGTCCGTCTTGCCGCGGACGGTTCCGCTGGCGTCGAAGCCGAGTTTGGGAATCAGGTCCGAGGTCATCTCGGTGTCCTCGGCATAGAGCGCGAGCACACCTTCGAGGTCGCGGGCGTTCCAGGCGGCGACCCAGGTCCGCCCGAGCGCGGCCAGGTCCGAGGGTGAGTATGAAGCCGGCAAGCTGATCCTCCCGATCTCAATGGTTTCATATAGGTCAATATTACTGACCTATATCCCGTTTGTCCATCTCCACAAAGCATGTGGGCCGGGCGGCAGCACCCGTTGCAGGTCGCCCCCTCGTCGCGTAATTGCTATCCATGACAGCCGCACAGAAAGCCCGCGAGTCGATGCCCTCAGTGGCCTCGGCCCATGAAAAGATTCTGATTGTCGATTTCGGCAGTCAGGTGACCCAGCTGATCGCCCGCCGCGTCCGCGAGGAGGGCGTCTATTCCGAGATCGTGCCGTTCCAGAAGGCGGAGGAAGCCTTCAGGGAGATGAAGCCGAAGGCGGTGATCCTCTCCGGCGGCCCGGAATCCGTGCATGAAGAGGGTTCGCCCCGCGCCCCGCAATCGATCTTCGAATCCGGCGTCCCCGTGCTCGGCATCTGCTACGGCCAGATGACGATGGCGGCGCAGCTCGGCGGCGAGGTCGAGGGCGGGCACCACAGGGAATTCGGCCGCGCCGATGTCGAGGTGAAGGCTGATAGCTGCCTGTTCGAATCCGTCTGGTCGACGGGTGAGCGCCATCCGGTCTGGATGAGCCATGGCGACCGCATCACCAAAATGCCGCCGGGCTTTGAAATCGCCGGCGTGTCACCGAATGCTCCTTTCGCGATCATCCAGGACGAGAAGCGCAAATATTACGGGCTGATGTTCCATCCCGAGGTGGTGCATACGCCTGATGGCGCGCAACTGATCCGCAACTTCGTGCGCAAGGTCGCGGCGCTGGCCGGCGACTGGACCATGCGCGCCTTCCGCGAGGAGGCGATCGAGAAGATCAGGAAGCAGGTCGGCAAGGGCAAGGTGATCTGCGGCCTTTCGGGCGGCGTCGACTCTGCTGTTGCCGCCGTGCTGATCCATGAAGCGATCGGTGACCAGCTCACCTGCGTGTTCGTCGATCACGGCCTGCTGCGGCTCAACGAGGCCGAGACGGTCGTCGACCTGTTCCGTCACCACTATAACATCCCGCTCGTGCATGTTGACGCCTCGAAGCAGTTCCTCGGCGAGCTCGCCGGCGTCACCGACCCCGAGGTGAAGCGCAAGACCATCGGGCGGCTGTTCATCGACGTGTTCGAGCAGGAAGCAAAGAAGATAGGCGGCGCCGAGTTCCTCGCGCAAGGCACGCTCTATCCCGACGTGATCGAGAGCGTCTCCTTCACCGGCGGGCCCTCGGTGACGATCAAGTCGCACCACAATGTCGGCGGCCTGCCTGCGCGCATGAACATGAAGCTGGTCGAGCCGCTGCGCGAGCTGTTCAAGGACGAGGTGCGCGCACTGGGCCGCGAGCTCGGCCTGCCCGAGATCTTCGTCGGCCGGCATCCGTTCCCGGGGCCGGGGCTTGCGATCCGCTGCCCCGGCGACATTACCAGGGAAAAGCTCGACATCCTGCGCCACGCGGATGCTGTTTATATCGACCAGATCCGGAAAGCGGGTCTCTACGACGCGATCTGGCAGGCTTTTGCGGTGCTGCTGCCGGTGAAGACCGTCGGCGTGATGGGCGACGGGCGCACATACGAATATGTGGTCGGCCTGCGCGCGGTGACCTCGACCGACGGCATGACCGCGGACTTCTATCCCTTCGACATGAAGTTTTTGGGCGAGACCGCAACCCGCATCATCAACGAGGTCAAGGGCGTCAACCGCGTGGTCTATGACGTGACGTCAAAACCGCCGGGGACGATCGAGTGGGAGTAGGGGGAGCATTGGGGGATAGAGTGGGATAGAGTAGCGGGTCAGATGCGACGTTGTCCCAGCGATAGTGGTCGATAGGGGCGTTACCGCAGCCAGATCTGCTCTACCGCAAGGTCGTCAGCAGGCGTTCCGCCGCTTTCAGATCATCCGTGTCCAGGCCCTCAACGAACCATGTGAACACCGGCTCGAGCAGCTTACGGGCGTCCTCGCGTCGCCCCTGGGCGGCCATCAGCTTTGCCAGTTCGATCGCAGTGCGCAGCTCACCGGCACGCGCGCCTTGTTGTCGGCTCAGTTCAAGCGAACGGACGAACAGCATTTCCGCCTCCTCGACGCGAGGCTGAGGCATTGAGAGAAGAAGGACGCCTTTCACCCGCAACAACTCGGTCATATAGATGAGGTCGCCGTTCACCTCGACCAAGTGGATGCCGTCATCGATCACATTCATGCTTTCGCCAAATCGGCCGGTCGCGGCGAGCCCTTCCGCAAGCGAAATGTTGAATGGCGAAGCCATCATCCCGTAGCTCGCGGCGCGAAGCTCCTGCACGCAACCCTGCAAGATATCGACTCCGGTTTGCGAATCGCCGCGGCTGATCGCCAGCAGCGCTTTGAGACCACGTCCGACCACCACCTGTAGAGCCAAGGAATGGGACCGGCCATTGGAGATATACCAATCGGTGACCTTCTCGGCGGTTTGCAGATCGCCGGTCCAGAGGAACAGCAAGACGGCGTGTATCAAAGTTAAGCTCAACGTTATCGAGTGCTTGATGTGAAGGGCATCCTCAAGGATCAGGTGCGCCTGTTCGGTGGCCTGACGCGGATAGCCCTGCAGACATAGCGTGCTCGCCAAACCCATCGCGGCCGGGGCGGCGACGTCAAAGCCGAAATAGACCTTGCTGGTGCGCTGTGTGCGTGACCGATTCTGTAACGCCGCCTCAAACTCCCCGCTGGCGCCTTTAAGATCGCCGACCAAGTAAAGTGAGTTCCCCAGCACGAAATGCGCCAACGCGAAGGCGGCCGGGTCGCCAATGACCTTGGCCACGGCTAAACTGCGCTTTGCGCATTGCAGCGTCAGCCTGCAATTCCCATTTCGAAAGTGGAAGATGTTCAGTGCGCTGAGCAACCACATTTGATAGGGAACTTCGCCGCAATCCTCGGCGATGAAGAGGCTTCTATCCAGGGCCGCGCGCGCCTCGTCGCTCCCGCCGCCCGTGAACATCAGCGAATAGCCCAGGCCGGCCTGTAGACGCATTTCATCGGCCGTTCCGCGCTTGGTGTCGTCGAGGGCCAGCAGCGCCTGCTCCGACCAGCGATGACATTCAGGCAGCATGGACGTTGCCAGCAGGACAGGCCCGGCGGCGACGGCAAGTCCGATTCCGATGTCGACTTTCTCGGCTCCGCGAGAGAAGGCCCAGCCAAGCGCCGCTCGTATATTGTCGAGGTCCCGGACGTAATGGGGCAGGTCGTGAAAGTTCACGAATGGGCCCTCGGCGGCCAGTGCAAACAGATCGCGGAAGAACGCCCCGTGCCGGTGAGCAATCCCTTCCGCTTCACCGCTCTCGGCCAGCTTGTCGAGCGCATAGGCCCGAATTGTCTCCAGCAGTCGCCAGCGACCGAACGGTGCCGATGCATCCAGGGATACGAGCGACTTGGCGGCCAAGCTTGCGATGCCCTCGGCAACCATGGCGGCCGTCACGCCGTCATCGCCCATGACCGCCGTCGCCGCCTCGAGCGTGAACCCGCCCGCGCAAATCGCCAATCGACGCAGCAGGGTCCGTTCCGCCTCCGGCAACAGCTCGTAGCTCCAATCCAGCGTCGCGCGCAGGGTCTGGTGCCTCGGCAGAGCCGTTCGACGGCCGGCTGTCAGGAGGCTGAAGCGGTCACCGAGAAGGTCAGTCGTCTGCTGAAGTCCCAGTGTCGCGACGCGTGCCGCCGCAAACTCGATGGCAAGCGGGATGCCGTCGAGGCGCCGGCAGATCGCAGCAATGAGCGGCAGATTTTCCGGGCGCGCCGACGAGCCGGCGTCGAGGGCGATCAGTCTGGCGTTGAACAGCTGAACGGCGCTGTACTCACGAATGACATCCTTGTCATCCTGGCGCGAAGGCGGCACGTCGAGCGGCGGAACGCGATAGGCGTACTCGCCCTCGATCCTCAAGATTTCTCGACTCGTCGCAAGCACTGACGCATTCGGGCATAGACGAACGATCGTTTCCGCGAGCTTAGCTGCGGCATCGATGAGGTGTTCACAATTGTCGAGCACGAGGAGCAGCTTCGCTCTGTCGAGAGCCCGGGCTACGGATTCGGCGGAAATCACGCTGCCCGCGATCCTCAGTCCGAGTGCGACTGAAACCGCCGCCGGCACGAGTGCTTGGTCCGACAGCGAGGCCAGCTCAACGATCCAGCAATCGCCCTCAAGCGTTGGAAAGATGCTGCGCGCAACCTCAAGGGCCAGCACGCTCTTTCCGATGCCGCCTGGTCCGGTCAGCGTGACGACACGATAGGCCGACAGGACATCCAGCAGGTGCTGCCGTGGCTCGCTTCGGCCGATCAGAGCCGATCCTGCAATCGGCACATTGGTTCGAAATGGCTGCTTCGGGTTGCGCTCTGCGTTGCCGAACCGATGTCCCGGCTCGGTCGCCTCCAGGACGCTCCAGCGCCCCAGCAGGCGATAGCCACGGCCGGACACCGTCTTCAGTAGGCCACGGTCAGCGCCGAGCGCCTTCCGAATGGCGGATATATGAAATTGGAGGGTGTTTTCCTCGACGACCGCACCCGGCCATACTTGCTCCATCAGGCGATATTTGCTGATGAGCTCGCCGCCCGACCGTACCAGAATCTCGAGGATCTCGAATGCGCGGCTCCCAATGGGCACGGAGACGCCTCGGGAGCGCGCCTCACGCCGGGTGAGATCGATCTCCCATTCATTCGACGCATAAACGGCTTGTGGGCTCTCCTCTGTCACTTCGGCGATCCTCGTAGATCGAGCAATCCTCAGAACTTCTCAGCACACACTCAGGGAATTCACCTGCGAAACGAACTTAAACGTCGGTCGTGGCGGTGAGCATCGGACGGTCGAACAGGCCAGCAATGCATCATTGAACTCGCCACTACGCTCGACCATCGGCAAAACGCCAGAGGTGATACATGCGACGCACCCTTCTTCTTTCAACAATCATTCTCGGAGCCACGGTTATGACGCAAACTACACAAGCTGCAACGCCAGATCCTGCGACCGATCCTCGCATCGATCCCCAAGTTCGCGCCTTCCTGCGGGAGATCAACAAGGACCCAAGCCCGTTCTGGGAACTCCCCCAGCCGAAGCCGCAAGAGATCCTGACAGGGCTTCAGAACAAGACCTCAGTCGATATGTCGGGAGTGAACACGACCGAGCAGACCATCACCCAGGACGGTAAAGCGGTGAAGATCTATATCATGAAACCCGAGCAGGTTACCGACAAGCCCGGCGTGCTGCTATTCATTCACGGCGGTGTCTGGATCGTCGGCAACTTCCAGAACCATCAGCGTCTGCTGCGGGACCTGGTGATCAACTCCGGCCAGATCGGCGTGTTCGTTGAGTACACCTCCTTGCCCGAGGCGCGCTTCCCCACTCAGCTCGATCAATCCTATGCCGTGCTGAAGTGGGTGGCGACCCACGCCGAAGAGTTCGGCGCGGACGGCAGCCGGATTGCGGTGGCCGGCAATTCGGTCGGCGGCAACATGACTGCAGCATTGACGCTTATGGCCAAGGACCGCGGCGGACCCAAGATTAGCTACCAGGTGCTGATGATCCCGGCCACCGACGCCAGCGTGGACACCGCGTCCTACCATGAATACGGCACGGGGCGATTCTTGGCCCGCGCCTTTATGAAGTATGGCTGGGATTTGTACGCGCCGGAGGCCAAGACCCGCGACAACCCCTACGTCTCGCCGCTGCGCGCCAGCCTTCAGGAGCTACACGGGCTTCCGCCGGCCTTGGTGATAACTTCGGAGAACGATCCGCTGCGCGACGAAGGCGAGGCCTACGCCCGCAAGCTCAAGGAGGCTGGGGTTTCGGTGATCGCCACCCGCTACAACGGGATGATCCACGATTTCGTCCTGCTGAACGGCATCCTGACCGACCCCGAGCCCCAGGCCGCGATCCGTCAGATGTCGGCCGAGATAAAGGCCCATCTAGCGCCCTGATACAGAATTGTGAAACAGGAGGCGGCGACACGGTCGCCGCCTTCTTGCGATCGATGTCCGGATGGGTCTTAGTCGCCCGATAGGGCACTTAGATGATCGAAGATAGGGACTGCTGACGGTAGTTTTTGGCCCTGTCTGTGGTGTGGCTGATATCGGATTCGAGAAAAATTGACCGATAGCTCTCGATAGTCCCTGGAAGCGAAAAAATCCCGAGCGGCCCAAATTTCCCTTTGAAGTCAGAAGCCGTATGCGTCTGACGGTTTGAGGGACGGAAGTTTTCTGGCGAACAGAAACTTCATACCGAAAAATCAATCTATTAGGTTCGATGAGAACAATCGAGTGGGAATAATTCGGGGTCGCCCGGAAGTACCCCAGCTTGATCACATTCTCTCTCTCGAATGATGCAACGAAAGCCCAGATGACGCCCTATCGGCATCGACGCCGATCGTGCGTTTCGGCCGACGTTCCGGTCTCAACCTGAGGCGCTGGAGCGGCTATCGAACCCGCTCGATCTTCGCTGCAAGATCGGGATAGCGGCTGACCCTGTAAGTCGCGTTTTCGCATGTCAGGATCCAGACCTCATAATCCGGCTTTGATCGCTTTGCGTCCCGTATTGCTCGCCGGGGTTTGTCGCATACGATTCCCTGACTGCGAATCTGGGCCGCCAGTATGTCCTTGACCGTTTCGGCAACCGCCGTCGCGATAAGCCCGGAACGCTCCAATGGCATGGCAGCAAGGAGCAAAAATAGGAAAATCGCAAAATAGCGAGGCGCGCTCATGACTCACTCCAGTGCAACAACGCGGCGCTGTTCAGGATTTGACGCAGGCTAAGGAGACGTTGGATGCCGCGCTATGCATATTCGGCAAAATGGCAAGCGCTTTGTCGGTCAAGCCTTGGCAATGACGCAGTTCATGCAGCTCGATGGGCTGAGAGATCAGGGTCGGCAGCTGGGTGCACGAGACACAGTCTCGCCGCAACAAGCAACCGAGGAAAGCTCTGCCGATTTCGCATAGACGAGCGGGCGGCTGTCGGGCTGGAATGCCTGGCTGACGTTCGCGATTTCCAAGGCGCGGCCTGAAAGCACCGTAACCCCGACCCGGCATTTGGTGACCAAATGAGCGGCCATTGACCTCGTGAACCCGACGGCCGGCTTGGCAGGTCACACAAGGCGAATGCCGCAACACCGCTGTTACAACGCATGAAGCAGATTGCAGGCAGGCGACGATGGTGGCTCGTTCTGGTGAGCGTGGTCGTCGCTTACCTGATGCTCGCCTATTTGTTGCTGCCCTCTTTGTGGAGCCATCACGAACATGAGCCGGGCCTTGCGTCCTTGCCCATGGTGACGCGCACCGCAAGTGATATCCCGGGCGATGCGCTCAACGTCGGCCTCGTCGGCAGCAAGGAAGACGTCCTCCTTGCCATGCATTCCGCGGGTTGGTATCCGGCTGACCCGATTACATTGCGCACCAGCATCGAAATCGTCGGCAGCGTCGTGCTCGACCGACCGTACCGTGACGCGCCGGTCAGCCCGCTCTATTACATGGGCAAGAAAGAAGAGCTCGCATTCGAAAAGCCGGACGGTAGAAGCGCCGACAAGCGACATCACGTCCGCTTCTGGATGGTGCTTGAAAAAGGCAGCGATGGCCGTCCAGTCTGGCTCGGCTCCGTCACCTTCGACCGCGGCGTGGGCTTGAGCCACGACACCGGGCAGGTCACCCATCACATTGCGCCCGACATTGATGCCGAACGCGATCTTTTGATGCGCGATCTCGGTGAAGCGGGCATGGTTCAAAACTTCTTCCAGATTTCCGGAACGGGCCCGACGCTGTTTGGAAGAAATGGCGAAGGCGATCCCTATTACACGGACGGTGAAATCGACGTAGCCACTCTGGTGATCGATGGCGTCAGGCAAGCAGCACCGCCGGTGACCTTGCCGGCGCCATCGCTCATCGCGCTGAAGGATCAGATCTGGCACGGCGTCAGCAACGCACTCAGCAAATAGGCGCAGCGATATTGGCGCTCAACGAAAAGACCGCCAGAGGGCGGTCCTTCGGGAGTTGATCGCGCCGCTTGCCTTTGGTTCAAGCAAGGCATCCGGCTGGCTGACCCGCCCGGCGGTTGGCGTTAGGTCTTGTTTCTGTTCGCGCTCGCACCCCTCAAGGGCGGTGTGGGCGACAATTTCGCAGGGTCCGCCATCTGCATGCGGGTCAAGAGACGGAATGACGGAAATCGACCATGCAATATTGGTGAAGCGTCCCGTCGCGGCTGTGCACTTTCGCCAACTTCGGCATTCCGCTCAGGTTCGGGGATGTCGATGCAGCGTGACGGAAGGCGATTCACCAAAGGTGATGCGATAGGTCACCGCAAAGCGCCCGAGCTCCAGGAATTGATGGTCTCGGGCGATCTCCGCAACGCTCGTTGTCGAAGGGTTAGCTCGCTGCAGCGCGGCACGGGCCTTGTTCAGGCGTTGCAGCAGAAGGTAGCGCGTGGGGCTTATGCCGAGAAATTCGGCGCAACACATCCGGAGCGTTCGCTCCGCTACGCCGATCTCTGCGCAAAGCCTGGCCATGTTAGGCCTGTCATCGGCAAGCTTGCTCAGCGCTTCCTCGAAACGAGCCATGACGGCTGCGTGATGGCATCTCGCCTTGATCGTCTCGCCCGAGATGCCTCCTGCGAGGCAATGAATGATAGCGTGAAGCATGTCGTGTTCCAGCGCTCTCGCGACCTCGGGGTGTTCAGCTATTTTCCTTCTGCCCTCGGCGAGATGGCAGGCCTGTCTGAACAGACGCCGAAACCTCACTATTTCCGTTCGCGAAGGGTGAATTACGCTGCTCGCGCCGGGTGACGCGAACGATCTTCCGACCAATGCCTTGCTGCAATCAGCGAAGTGCTGTGCCGTTAGCGCGATCAAACCCCATTGGCATCCACCGATGAACCGTTGATGCATGCGCTCGCCTGGGCTGTGAAAAATGATGTCGCCGTTTCGAACGGAAAATCCACTGAATATGGCGGACGTCGCGTTGATGGGAAACGACAGGAAAGTCATTTTGGGGGAGAGGGAGATATAGCCGATGCGCGAGAGGCTTTCGCAACATCGATAGATCTTCAGATGTTGCAACTGCATCCAGGTGAGCTCAGCCCTGAAAGCTCCTGCGCCTGTCATCGTCAGGTTGAGGCGGGCGTCGCCGATGGCGGCTGCGTAGCCGTCCGGATCCGTAAAGATTTGCGTGCCACCAGCCATTGTTCCGCCCTGTCGAGCCGGCGGACAGTTCTTGCGACCTGTTTGAAGCGCTTTGGTCTCACCTAGGACGCAGCATCAGGCAGTTGGCGACTTTCGACTATGCGGTTTCGGAACTTCGATGGTGAAATGACAGATGCTGTTGACCTTGCAATTCCGGCAAGACCTGCCTGGCCGGCAGGACACATCTAACCCTTAAAACCGGTCAGGTTCAGCGGCGGACCCTGATAACCTGATCGCGGGTCGTCCGGTTACTGCACGTGGGCGAAGGCTAGCGGGGGCGCTTACAAATGCCCCCGCAGAAACACAGCGCCTATTCTTAGGGCTTGTAAGTACCTGGGTCCGCGCCGCCGACCAAGCCGCCTCTGTTGTTGGAGCCGCCTGTTGCGACGCCAGGCGCGTACCTCGCGTTGGCCGCACGGTGCTGTTTCCTGCTGCCCGAGTACCAGACTGCCGGTTCGCACGGAGCATTATTCCACGAACCTCCGGCAAATTGGCCAACGTCTGGAGCCCGGATGCAGTGGTAGACGCGGGAGGGATGGATGACTGTGCCGTTTCTGTCGTACCACGACGCCATGGCCGGAGTAGCGAACACGGCCGCAGCGATCAGTGCTGCCGAAAAGCGTTCAAGCTTACTCATTTGCGTCTCCCTTGATTTGCTGTGGACGAAGAAGTGTCTGGAAACTTGTGGCACCGACCTGACCCGCTAAAGCAGAGTGCCGTGCTCCAAGCCACCTGGTTATTCACGCTAGTTTTGCCGCGCCTGCTGAGCGTCGACGATCGACATCATCCGACAGCCGAGAATGGGAAGCTATGCGAAATCGGCAGAAACGGACGAAGTGTTGTTTTACGTTCTCGATGCAACCACCTGAGCGAACCCCAACCTTGGCGCTGCTCCCCGCCGGTGTCCGAGCAAGATTGCTCACTCCCGACCGGCGGACCATGCGCGGCATAGGGCCCCAGGATTGAACCAGTTGCCGCCGCAGCTCGTGCGCGCCTCTGGAATGTCGGTTGGGGGTCACGCCAAAACGCCAAGTGAGCATGACACGTCTGCTTTCGAGCGATGGCGAGCAAGCCTCTCCTTGGAGAGCCAGGTCGAGCCTGCCCTCCAAGCCGTGATTCAAGCCCCGTGATCACCAAGGTCTCCGGCCGGACCCCGAGGAAGGGACACCCGACCGGATTGCTGTGGTATCAGTTGTTCGCGCCGGCGCGGGCGTGCCGAATGACCTGATGATCCTCGCTGGTGAGCTGCACCGGCCCGAGCTTGATGGTGAGCTTGTCAAGCTTGCCGGTGAAGCGGAAGGGCACCTGATAGTCCTTGTCTTCAACGCCGGTGCGGGTATCGACACCCACGTCGAAGGTTTCCTCGATGGCAATGATGAATGGAATGGTGTGCGGGATTTTGCTGGTGGCGACCTCCTTGTCGTCCACCTTCAGGACGCCCGTGCCGCCCTTGCCGAAACCGGGACCCTCATACTTGAAGTCGAACACGACAGTGTGCTTGCCCGGTGTGAGCGCGTCCTTGCCTTCCCAGCGGAAGTGTTCGAGGCCGACGAAGTTGTAGACGAACACTGGCTTGCCCCTGAGCAGATACAGGGCATAGCCACCGAAGCGTCCCCCTTCAGTGACGATCATGCCTTCGTTACCATCCTGTGGGCCCGCGCGCCCAACGGTGGTGCCGGCGCCTGGAATGTCGAGCTCCGCGGTGATCGTATAGGACCTGTTCAGGATGCTGGGCGCATCACTCTCGGGCAGGCCTGACAACTCGCCCGAGTATGTGAAGGTGTTCCGACCCGCGGTCGCGCTTGGGCGCGCTGCGACGATGCGCGGAAGCACCGAGTTGTCCAGTGGGAACACGTTGTACTTGGTCGCTTCTACGATGAACAGCTCCTGCAACTCGCGGAGCTTGTCCGGCATCTTCGCCGCGAGGTCGTTGCTCTCCGAGTAATCCTCGGCGATGTTGTAGAGTTCCCACTTGTAGCCATTGACCACATCCTCAGGCAGCTTGACAGTCCCCAGGAGCCATGGCGGCGCAGGTGGTGTTGTCGCCGCAATCCAGCCGTCGTGATAGATCGCGCGGTTGGCAAACATCTCGAAATACTGCGTCGTGCGCGCGGATGGCGCGTTGGCGTTCGCCTTGTCGAACGTGTACGCCATGCTCACGCCTTCAATCGGCTTCTGCGCGATGCCGTTGACCATCAGCGGCGCGGGAATGCCGGTGGCCTCAAGGATGGTCGGCACGATATCGATCAAGTGGTGGAACTGGGTTCGGATGCCGCCGGCATCCTTGATGTGGTTCGGCCAGGCGATTGCCATGCCCTGCCGGGTGCCGCCGAAGTGCGACGCGACCTGCTTCATCCACTTGAACGGCGTGTCGAAGGCCCATGACCAGGCCACCGCCATGTGCGGGTATGTAGCGGCCGAGCCCCAGGCGTCATAGGCCTTCAACTGCTCGGCAATGGGGAGGTCCAATATGCCGTTGTACGCCGTGTATTGGTTTGGCGTCCCGCGCGTGGTGCCTTCCGCACTCGTGCCGTTGTCACCGCTGATATAGATGATCAGCGTGTTGTCGAGCTTGCCCTCATCCTGGACTTCCTGGATCACGCGGCCGATCTCATGGTCGGTGTAGGCGACATAAGCGGCGAACACCTCCGCTTGCCGCGCGAACAGCTTCTTCTCGTCGGCCGTCAAGGTCTCCCACTTTTGCAGGTCGTCCGGCCAGGCTGTGAGCTGCGTGTTCGCGGGGATGACGCCGAGCCGCTTTTGATTGGCGAAAATCTGCTCGCGCAGGGCGTTCCAGCCCATGTCGAACTTGCCCTTGAACTTGTCGATCCATTCCTTGGTCGGCTGATGCGGCGAATGGGTGCCGCCGGGCACGTAGTAGACAAAGAACGGCTGATCGGGCGCGGCGGCATTGAGCTGTCGCAGGTGGGCGATCGCATCGTCCGCCATGTCGGTCGTCAGATTGTAGCCGGGGTTTCCGACCCAGGGGAAAACCTGGGTGGTGTTCCGGAACAAATACGGCGTCCACTGGTCGGTCTCGCCGCCCATGAAGCCGTAGAAGTAGTCGAAGCCCATGCCGATAGGCCATTGATCGAATGGTCCCGTCGCGCCGTACTGATAGCTCGGCGTGTTGTGATTCTTGCCGAACCAGGACGTGGCGTAGCCGTTCTGCTTCAGGATGGTGCCAATGGTGGCGTTCTCCGGTCCGAGAATGCTGTCGTAACCCGGATAACCGGTCGCTTGCTCGGAAATGATGCCAAACCCCACCGAGTGGTGGTTGCGGCCGGTGATCAGCGCCGCCCGCGTCGGCGAGCAAAGTGCCGTGGAGTGGCATTGAGTGTAGCGCAGGCCCATCTGCGCGATGCGATCCATCGCAGGTGTCGGGATGACGCCGCCAAAGGTTCCCGAAACTCCATAGCCCTGGTCGTCAGTCATGATCAGGAGCACGTTGGGCGCGCCCTGCGGCGGCACCACTCGGGCGGGCCAGTACGGTTTGGACTGACTGGCCTGCAGGTTGATGTCGCCGCCGAACTTCGGCGCTGGCGGTGGAAGATACTTTCCGTCAATCGTCGTCGTGGCGCCGGGTGAACCCGGTGTGCCGGTGATCTGTTGTGCGGCGGCCGGTAGACCTGACGCTGCCGCAACGGCAACAGTTGCCAGCAGCCCGAGCCGAATGCTCCTCATCGTGCTCATGGTTCCCTCCGTCCATCCGCGACGCGGTCCCGCATCCTGAGCGCGGCTAGAGCCGCTCACTATGCAGTTACGGCAGATTTGAAGGCGGCTCCGGCATCGCCGGCAGAAGTTGCGATGTTGCGGGCTGGTTCAAGCGCACGCAGCGGGGGCCGATTGCCGGCATTGATCCGCGCCAACTGAAGAGCCCTGCGACAATTGTTTCCGCTCCCGGCATAGAACTCAGCGCCGTGGTCCGCAAAGGCGAGCAGATGACGTTCGTGAAGCGAGTCGAACCCCGAGCGGGCTACCTTCATGCGCGCTTCGGATTCTTCAAACTTGCCTTGAGCGGCCAAGATGTGGGCAAGACACCAATCAATCTGGTGTTGGTCTTTATGGCAGCCGCTCCCGGCTACAGAGGCCAAGTGCTTCGGGTTTCGGTGAAGAATCTGGTCTTGGCATCGATCATCGACCGAATGCGCTAATGGAGGGGACCCGCAACATCACAGAAACATGTCCGCAAGATCGACCGTCGAGCGTGAGCCGAGATGTTCGAAATTTTGATCGAGCCACCTGCCGGCGGTCTCCCGTCCTGCATCGCGCAATCGACATAGCAGGCTCCACTCCGGATGAAACTGCGTCGCAGTACCAAGCTCGGACATGAGACGGTCATTGCCGATCCAGTGCATGAACATGCGACTGTGTTTGGCCTCGTCCAGTTCGCCATTGTCGATCAATCTTGTCGCGAAAGCGACTGCGCGCATTTCTCGCATCAGCGATGAGTTGAAGCTGATCTCGGTGATCCGGTGCAGGACGTCCGCAGCGCTCGTCGGCAGCTCGTCGCGCCTGATGGCCGTCACCTGAACGATGACGACGTCCTTGGCACCCTTTCGATAGATCAGCGGAAAGATCGCAGGGTTTCCGAGATAGCCGCCGTCCCAATAGTGCTCTCCATCGATTTCAACCGCCTGGAAGTAAGGCGGGAGGCAGGCCGACGCGAGCACGGCGTCGACAGTGATGTCGGGGGTCTGGAAGACCTTGATCTTCCCAGTGCGGACATTCGTTGCGTTGAGAAAGAGCTGCGGTGCCGGAGGCGACTGATTGAGCCGTTCAAAATCGACCGCTGTCAAAAGCAGATCCCTGAGCGGATTGACGTTGAGCGGATTGAGCAGCGTAGGCGGAAGGGTGTGCGTCAGGAAGTGGAGGGCGGCGTGAAACGGATGGTACTCCGGCGGCAATTTCAGCGCTTGAATCCATTGGTTCAAGGGGGAGTAGAGATCGTAAATCAAATCCATTCGTGAGACTCCTTGCCAGAAGTCATGCAGCCTTTTCCGCGCCGCCTCGGGGCCGCCCGCTGCCATTCCGGATGCAAGCGCAACCGCATTCATCGCGCCGGCACTTGTGGCGCTGATCGCCTCGATGCCAAGGCGGCCGTCCTCCAGCAGACGGTCGACCACGCCCCAGACAAAGGCGCCATGTGCTCCACCTCCCTGGAGAGCGAGAGTCACGCTTTTCACTGGAAATGCCCTCAATTTGCGGTTGGATCGACGGCAGCAGTTTCTATCGCCCTTACTCCTGAACGAGCCAGTCTTGATCGGAAGCTTGAAGCACCTGGGATTGATATCTGCCTATGCAAATCGGACAAAATGAAAAGCGTGACGACTAACAATTTGCCGATTCTGCACAGCCAAGACCGGTGATCCAGCGGCAATTTGGTCGCAAGAGTTCGTCTGCACATTGGGTTTTGCAGCTGGCGATGCCGTCTGGACGGCACTCCCGCAGGGTGGCGCGCCGCCGCCCTCAGAAATTTCCTTTTCGAATTCAATCATCCAGGCGATGGCTCCCGCAATGTGCGTGGATGAGAGCCGGCCGTTTGTTCGCCTCCCTCGCGTTGACGCGATTTGATGCGATCGATGCTCGGCAGCTCTTGTGCGGGCTCGTTTCGATGCCAATCGTCCCGCCATGGCAAGGGACGAGAGCGAAAATTGTCGGGTCAGGCCTGGACGGTCCCGCAGTGATCGAGCGCGTATCAATCCGCGCACCGCAGCAAACGGATAGGCGTCTGCTTCAGGCTTCAGCCCAAAAGGCGCACGCAATTCGACTTCTTTCAGCCATATTCTAAAAGCCGACAGTTGTATTTGAGGCACAGAATCTTCGCGTCAAATCGCCTACGCTTCAGGTGGAATTTGGAATCAAGCGCAAATCGACACCATCATTATCGGCGGTTGCGAGTGCATCTATCGGATAGATGCAAGATGCGACGCAGATGGAGAAATGCGATGAAGAAATTCCTCTCGGCTACCGTAGGTCTCGTAGCGTTGGGCATCGCCGCTCCGGCGTCGGCCGCTGATATGGCCGTCAAGGCACCACCGCCGGCCCCGCTTCCCGTGCTCTATAATTGGACCGGCTTCTACATCGGCGCCAACGGCGGCGGCGGCTGGTCCCACAAATGTTGGGATGTCACGAGCTTCCGTGTACCTGTCGCTCCCTTCGGTGAAGGTTGTCATGATGCGAATGGCGGCGTGGTTGGTGGCCAGGTCGGCTATCGCTGGCAGATGCAGAACTGGGTGTTCGGTCTGGAAGCGCAAGGCGACTGGGCTGATTTGAAGGGATCTAACGTTAGCCGTTTCATTCCCGCTTGGACCAACAATTCCAAGATCGAAGCGTTCGGCTTGTTCACCGGCCAAATCGGCTATGCCTGGAATAACGTCCTTTGGTATGTGAAGGGCGGCGCCGCCGTAACCGATGATAAATTCCGAGGCACGGTCACCACATCAGGCGCGCTGTTCGATTCGGCGAATGAGACACGCTGGGGCGGCGCCATCGGCACCGGTGTCGAATACGGATTCGCGCCGAACTGGTCGGTGGCCGTCGAGTACGATCACCTTTTCATGGGCAACCGCAGCATCACCGCAACATCGACAGGCGTTTTGGCTGGTATCCCGGCCGGCAGCCCATTCCGCACCGACTCGATCCGTCAGGACGTAGATCTGGTCACTGCACGCATCAACTACCACTTCAACTGGGGTGGCCCGCTCGTCGCAAGGTACTGATCTCCGCTTCTCTCCAGCGACTCAAAAACCCCGGCACCGGCCGGGGTTTTTTGTACCCGCCTTGGCAGAATATCGCGCGGATGTCGCAAATGCCTCTGATTGAGCAGAAAATTTCAGCCTAGCCTCCAAAAGCCGACATCTCCCCCTTTATGACTACACGCCCTGATCTGCCTCGTTTCGGCAGTCTTCAATTTCGACTTCAGGCTGTTCTGAGGCAGCGCTGCGTTGGACCAAAGTCGACACCCCGGCCGCCGGCTTCTGGTACGTGGAAGACGGCAAGATCGAGGCGTTCGCCTGCCATGTCGGCGTCGGCATCGTGCCCGCGCAAATAGGCATACATCCAGACTTCGCATCCGTAGTAAAAGCGCAGGCTGCGGCGTAAGGAAAAGGCCGGGTGCGGGGGAGCCGTGCACTTCTCCAACATCATTCGGCGCGGAATTTGACGGCCGGATTCCGCGTCGCTTGTCCCCGCACATCTCCCTCCTTTCAACACGAAATGAATCGCATGACGGATCAAATCCTAGCGACGCCGGTCGACGGCCCGCAAGAACGCCAGACCGGATTTTCGCGCTACCAATCACTCCTGATTGCGCTACTCGCGTTCACGCAGTTCACGATCATTCTCGATTTCATCATCATGTCGCCGCTCGGCGCCATGATGATGCCCTCGCTCAACATTACGACCGGGCAGTTCGGTGTCGCAGTTTCGGCATACGCCTTCAGCGCCGGACTTTCAGGTATCCTTGCCGCCGGCTTTGCCGATCGCTTCGATCGCAAGCGGCTGCTCCTGTTCTTCTATGTCGGCTTCACGCTAGGAACCTTGCTCTGCGCGGTGGCGCAGAACTACCACGTTCTGCTGCTTGGCCGGATCGTGACCGGACTGTTTGGCGGGGTAATCGGCTCGGTCGTGCTCGCCATCATCACGGACCTGTTTCCGCTGCATCTGCGCGGCCGTGTGATGGGGTTTGTTCAGACGGCATTCGCCGCAAGCCAGGTACTCGGCATTCCGGCCGGCCTGTTTCTGGCCAACCACTGGAATTGGCACGTCTGCTTCGCCGCGATCGTCGGCCTGTCGATCGCGGCGATCATCGTCATCGCGTTCGCGATGCAGCCGGTGACCGGTCATTTGCGGCACCAGCACGACAGCAATCCGTTCCGGCACCTGATCGCGACCGTCGGGCAGCCGCGCTACACGCTCGCCTTCGCGGTGACGACACTGCTGGCGACCGGCGGCTACATGCTGATGCCGTTCGGCAGCGCCTATACCGTGCACAATCTCGGCATCGACATCGTGCACCTGCCGACGATCTATCTCGTCTCCGGTCTGTTCAGCATCGTCATGGGACCCCTGGTCGGCCGGGCGAGCGACGCGTTCGGCAAGTACCCGACCTTCGTCTTCGGCAGCGTGGTGTCGGTCATCATGGTGCTGATCTACACCCATCTCGGTCAGGTCTCGTTGGCCACCGTGATCGTTGTCAACGTCCTGATGTTCGTCGGCATCTTCTCCCGCATGATCCCGTCGCAGGCGCTGATGTCGGCGATCCCCGACGCCAGCCAGCGCGGCTCGTTCAGCGCAGTCAGCGCCTCGCTCCAGCAGCTCTCCGGCGGCCTCGGCTCGTTGGCGGCGGCCGCGATCATCGCGGAAGATGCAGACGGATCGCTGATCCATTTCGACCGGCTCGGCTACATCGTCGTCGCGACCTCGATCGTGTCGGTGGTCGCGCTGTATTTTGTGCAGAAGGCGGTGGCGAAGCGGACGGGTAAGGCCATGGTCTGAGGGCGGCTTTGGTGTCGCCGTGTCGCTAAGCTCATTTTTCGGCTTCGGCAGTCCCGGCCGCGTTTTGCCGGCGCTCGCACAGCCATCCGCTGTCGGTTGAAGCCGATCTCTATCGTCCTTGCGAACGTCCTCATTCCGAGGTCGCGACGACGAGCTCAAGGCTCCCCGCCTTGGCCGCGGCTTCCATCGCGAAGAGCCGCAGGGAAAATCCGCCTGCACCCGTTAGCCTTCATTCGCCAACGCAACCCTCTATGACTTCGTCGCGGCAGAAGGCGGCAACTCGTTCCGCGGTCGCCTGCCACAGCGCTTGCTGCGCTTGCCGGTCAGCGCCCGGCGCCACGGGGACGAGCGGTCGTGCGCCGCTGGCCGAAAAATAGCCGCCCGTCACCTCCGCGAAGGCAGGATCGCTGGCCAGGCGGACGATGATGGCGGCGCCGCGCTCCGGATTGCCGATCTTCAACCAGGTCAGCAGCCGTTCGAGCGGCGCTGCGAACCACAGTTCGCGCCCGAGCCCCGTCACGTTGAATCCGGGACATAAGCAGTTGACCGCCACGCCGCTCCCCTTCAGCCTGCGCGCCAATTCCATCGAGAACATGATGTTCATCAATTTGGTACGGCCGTAGATCGCCGAGGAGCCTCGCGCGGAGAACGGGTGCTTGTCGACAAGCGCGGCGAGGGGATCAAATCCGGCAGCTTGTCGCGAGGCTTGCGATGCCACCGTGACTATACGCGACGGCGCCGACCTGATCATGGTCTGCTGTAGAATGCTCGTCAAAAGCCATGGTGCCAGGTAATTGACCGCGACCATCTCGGAATAGCCGTCCGCGGTGACCCGTGATTTGAAGGCATGAATTCCTGCGTTGTTGATCAGCGTGTCGATCCGGGTATGGCGCGCGACGATCTCGCGTCCGAGGGCCGCGACGGACGCGAGATCGGCAAAGTCACCATAGTGTACGTCAATCCGCGTGCCCGGCGCGGCCGCCGCGATCATCGCCATTGTTGCATCGGCCCTGGTCTGGTTGCGCGCGGTGAGCACGAGATCCGCTCCCTGCCGGGCGAGCGCGATCGCCGCGTATCGACCGATGCCGCTGGTTGCTCCGGTTATGACGATGGTCGGAATGGCTGCTCTCCAATAGTGGAGATATATCCGCTATATGGATGATGGATTTTTGTCAACTAATATGGCAAGAGGTCGGAGAGGCAGGGCGACAGACGATGGGATGATGGCTTTGGACAACGGCAAAGCTCCGCGGAACGACAGACGGCGCGTACGGTGTATCCGCGAGCTCGGCGCTGCGCTGCACGCGCTGGTGAGCCAATCCCGGGCTTTGACCGCGGCGGCGGCGGCGACGTTTCACACTGAACTACAGCCCGCCGCTTTCCATATCGCGCTGTGGCTCAACGCGTTCGGCCCGGCCAAACCCAGCGCCGTGGCCCAAGCTGTCGGCATGGACCGCAGCGCGACGAGCCGCCTCATCCGCGAGCTTGTGCGCTTGGGACTGATCGCGACGTCAACCGATCCGTCGGATCGGCGGAGTATCGTCCTGTCGCTGACCCCTGACGGTCGTCGGCGGCTGGAGGGCGCGATGCAGGCCAAGGGGGCCGTGTTCGAGCAGCGGCTTGCCTCCTGGAGTGTGGACGATATCGAGCTGTGTACGGCTCTGCTGCGAAGGCTGCTGCGTTGATAGATCTACGCTTGGGGGTCGCTTTGACATGGCGAGCCAGGCTGGCAAAGCTGCTCCGATGAGCCAACTCCTCCGGTTCCCGAGCGCCGTTCCGCGAGACCCCGGTATCGACGCCTGGTTTTCCAAGCCTGATGACGAGTTGCGACGGTTCGCCCAGCCATGGTTTGAACGGATGCGCGGCTGCGGAGCGGACGTTCGCGAGCTTCTGCACGATGGCCATCCCACTGCGTGTGTGGGCGATGCGGCATTTGGATACGTCAACGCCTTCAGCGTTCATGTGAATGTTGGCTTTTTCTACGGGGCGATGCTCGACGACCCGGCCGGCCTCCTGGAAGGCACCGGCAAACGGATGCGGCACGTGAAGCTCCGCTGGGCGCAACAGGTGGACGCCGCTGCATTGAGTGAGCTTATCGCGGCGGCATACCGGGACATGCGGTCGCGCCTCGGGTCCGCGGAATGAAGTTTTCGGCACGGTGAGGACGGTTCGCGCGGATCAACGACGGAAGCTCATCATTTCGCGAATTTCAGATCGCCAATCGACGCCGCGTTTTTTAGAAGGCATTCCGTGAGGATGCCCATCTCCGGCCAGGGGCAGGGCGCTGAGCAGCCGGTGGCAGGCCATGTTTGGCCGTAGCCTTGCGGCGGCGATCGCCGATCAACGGCAAGTTCAGTGCGGTTTCTCATCATCGGAGCGATCTATTCCGGCGCGTTCTTGCGCGGACAAAAGCGCGACAGGCAAATGCCAGCCGTGTCTGATCGCCATGAAGCGAAGGCCGAAGCACAAGGCCCCACCGGCCAGAGCTGAGGCGCCATAGGGAAGACCAAGCATATCGCCGATGACGACGACGGAGGCGCCGGCCAGCGCCGCAACGGCGTATAGATCCGAACGCAGCACTTGTGGGATTTCGGTGAGGAGAACGTCGCGCGTCATGCCGCCGCCGATGCCCGTCAGCATGCCCAGAAGAGCTGACATGACCGGGCTCAACCCGAACGCGATCGCTTTTTGCGCACCGGCAACGGCGAAGAATGATAGTCCTACCGCGTCGAACAGGAGTACGGGACTGTGCAGCCGGTCGACACCGGCATACGAGAAGAAGGTGAGGAGCCCGGCCAGGACAGAAACCAGCAGGTATCGTCCATCGGTCAGGGCGGCCGGCGGCACCGCGCCGATCAGCACATCGCGGCCGATCCCGCCAAAATTTCCCGCCACGAAGGACAGGACGACGATACCGAAAATGTCGAGCCGGCGATTGACCGCGGCAACCGCTCCGCTGATCGCGAAAACGAAGGTGCCGCCCAGGTCAAGAATACGCACGAAGGTTTCAATGGTGATCATGACGGCTCCATCCGCGAAAACCTAAACGTGTCGAATGAAAGCACGAAGCGGCGCCGGGGGTGAATCCGATACGAAAGCCGCCGGCGTGGGTCGGCACCACCACGCCACGCATTCGGTTCGCAGCCGCCGACGCAAACGGCGTCAGCTTGCGCCAAGCCATGCCAGCGCGCCGACGGCCAGTGCCTCGACGCCGGTCTCCATGGTCGGGTGCAGGACCGGCGCGAATTGCGGGCTATGATTGACCGGTAGCTCATTGAGCCTGCCGGCCGCCTTGGCCCTGGCATAAGTTTCGGGATCATTGCCTCCAACAAACCAGAACACCGAAGGCACCTGCCAGGCGGTGCCGAAGCAGCCGAAGTCCTCGCTCGCTGGCGCGGGTCCGGTGTGCTTCACCCGATCGGCGGAAAAATAGCCGCGAAAAGCCTCGGCGATGCGATTGCTCGCGGTCTCGTCATTCACGTTGAGCGGGTAGCGGTCGAGCGGCGTGATCTCCGGCTTGCGCGGGGCGCCTGAGGCTTCGGCCTCGGCATTGACGATTCGTTCGATCGCCGCAAGCACGTGCTTGCGTACACCCGCATCGAATGTCCGCACATTGAGCTTGATGATGGCGTCGTCGGGAATGACGTTCTCCTTCGTGCCGGCTTGCAACACGCCGACCGTAACTACCGCCGCGTCGTTTGCGGCAACCTCGCGCGAAACGATGGTCTGGAGCCGCAGGACGACGGATGCCGCCATGACAACGGGATCGATGCTGGCCTGCGGCATCGAGCCATGCGCGCCACGCCCGAACAGGCGTATTTGCAGGCTGTCCGCCGCGGACGTGATCGGTCCGGCGCTTCCGGCGACGGTGCCGGCGGGGCCGACCATGACATGCTGGCCAAGCACGACATCGGGCGTCGGAAAGCGCTTGAGCAGACCGTCGTCGATCATGGCCTGGGCGCCTTGCGCTGTTTCCTCACCCGGCTGGAAGACGGCCATCAAGGTGCCTTTCCAGACCTCGCGCGCCTGCGACAGCAATGTCGCTGCGCCGACCAGCCACGCGACATGCATGTCGTGGCCGCACATATGGCCCACCGGCACGGCATTGCCTTCGGCATCCGTCGCCGAGACTTTGCTGGCATAGGCAAGGCCGGTGTTCTCGGCGATCGGCAGCGCATCCATGTCGGCGCGGAGCGTCACGGTTGGCCCTTCGCCGTTGCGGAGCAGTCCGACTACACCCGTCTTGCCCACCCCGGTCGTCACCTCGAAACCGGCCTTTCTTAGCCTGTCGGCAGCGATGCCCGCTGTTCGCGTCTCCTGCATCGACAATTCGGGATGGGCGTGAATGTCCTTATAAAGCGGCTCGAGATCGGGCAGCAGCTTGCCCAGGTTCGCCAGGACAACGGATGCGCTGTTGAGGGATGTATGCTCAGCCATGATGATCTCCTTCTGACGCCTGCCCGCGGCTCGTATCCGTCTGTGAAGCGACGGCGGCTGCGTGTGCGTGCTGTTCGACCTCCTCGACCTTCGCGATCGCGAAATCTTCCACCGACGAAATCTTCCATCGGAAAGTGACTCTTACCCTGAGGATCACCGACCATTGACCGCCGCCGGGCCGAAACTGTCCCGTGCATTCACCGGGGGCGAAGTGCGACGCTAGTTACCTATTGGGGTGAGGTCCATCCGGACCATCGCCCTGACGGGTAAGCCAAGCTGACGGTGGGGCCAGGCGCGCAAACCTTTCAGCGGCAACCAATTCCGACGGGCACAAGGCGATGGTCAGGACCGCCGGACTCCCGACCACTCTCTGTCATGCAATAAGATTGTTGCATGATGGCGCCAGGTGCGGCATACATCATCATGGATTTGGATCGGCTGTTTCATGCGCTGGCGGACAGCACACGCCGGCGCCTGATCGACGAGTTGGCAGAACGGGACGGGCAGACCTTGTTTGAGCTGCACGTCCGCATGACGCAGTGGCACGGCGCCAGCCTGACCCGGCAGGCGCTGTCGCGGCATCTCACGGTTCTGGAGGAGGTGGGATTGCTGCGCTGTGAATGGCAGTGGCGAAGCAAATTCCACTTTCTGGAACTTGCGCCACTGCGGCGCGCTTCGACGGTCTGGCTGGGCGCTTACCTCAGGAAACCGGGTGGAAAAGGGAGTGTGTCACATGCGAATCGTGCTGACGAGCGTGCTCGTCGATGACCAGGAGAGAGCATTGCAGTTCTATCGGGACATCCTGGGCTTCAAACCCAAGCACGACATTCCGCTGGGCCATCATCGCTGGCTGACGCTGGTGTCGCCTGAAAATCCTGACGGCGTCGAGCTCCTGCTGGAACCTGACGAGCATCCGGCAGCCAAACCTTTCAAGGCCGCCCTCGTCGCCGACGGCATTCCCTGCGCGTCGTTCGGCGTCGACGATGTGCAGAAGGAATATGAGCGGCTTGTGCAGCTCGGCGTGATCTTCACTCAGAAGCCGGCGGCGATGGGACCGGTCACCACCGCCGTGTTCGATGACACCTGCGGCAACCTCGTCCAGATCGCGCAGCGGCACTGAGCGGCGCTGGTGGCGCGAGTCTTTCAAGGGCTGCTCACAGAATCAGAGCCCGCTTTCGCGGGGTGAAGTCGATCTCTGTCTTCCTCATGAATTTCCGTGTCGCGAGGTCATGACGACGAGGGGGCTGGCTCGGCGCGCTGAGCGACCCGCATATCGGCGCTGCGCTCCGCCTGATGCACGGCAATGTCGCGCAGCGCTGGAAGGTCAGCGATCTCGCCAGCGAAGTGGGCATGTCGCGCACGTCGTTTGCCGAACGGTTCAAGAGCCTTGTCGGCATGGCGCCGCTCGAATATCCGACCCGCTGGCGCATGACGATCGCCCGCAATGCGCTCCGGCGCGAGGACGCCAATCTCGCCACCATCGCCGAAGCCATCGGCTACGAATCCGACACCGCATTCAGCCTTGCGTTCAAGCGCATGTTCGGCAGCAGTCCAGGCCGCTACCGGCGCGACGCGAGCCCTCGCACCGGACAGGATCGTCTAGTGGCTCTTGCCGCCATCGACGTTGAGGACGTGGCCGGTGATGTATGACGCTTCATCCGATGCGATGAAGACGATCGCGTTGGCAATCTCCTCCGGGAGGCCGAGGCGCGTCATCGGAACGGTCGTCACCAGAGCCGCCTTGTTCTCCGGCGTGCCGGTGAAGCGGGTCAGCATGCCGGTGTCCGTCGCTCCAGGCGCCACGGCGTTCACGCGGATCCCTGACGTGGCCAGCTCGCGCGCCACCGACTTGGTGATGCCTTCGACGGCGTGCTTGCTGCCGACATACAGAGAGGCCCCCGCCGCGCCTTCGTGCCCGTAGGTCGAGGAGATGTTGATGATGGTCCCGCTGTGCTGTCCCTGCATGACGCGTGCTTCGTGCTTCATGCTCAGGATCACGCCGAGAACATTGGTATCGAACGTCGCGGCATAGCTTTCGGCGGTCTGGTCCGTGATCGGGCTGGGCCGGCCTTCGGTGCCGGCATTGTTTACCGCGACATCCAGTCGGCCAAACCGCGCGATCGTCTTGTCGACCAGGGTGCGAACGTCATCTTCCTTGCGGACGTCGGCATTGATGAACTCGGCCTCTGCACCAAGACCGCGCAGCTCCTTGGCCAGCGTCTTGCCGGCCTCGTCGCGCCGACCGGCAACGACGACTTTCGCGCCCTTCTTTGCAAAGGCGACGGCCGCAGCGCGCCCGATACCGGTAAGTCCACCTGTGATCAAGACGACGGGGGTGCTCATGGATCCAGTCCTTCATTGTGTGATGTTGGACCCAAGATGGCCTCTCCCCGAGATTTGAAAATCGGTCCATAGTTCCAAACATATCGGACTGAAATGTCCGAAATGGAGGTTCGCGGATGGACAGTCTGGCATCGCTGAATGCCTTCGTTCGGGCGGCGGAGGCCCGAAGTTTCACGGTTGCGGGACGGCAGCTTGGCGTGTCGTCGTCGGCAGTCGGCAAGGCCGTGGCGCGGACAGAGGAACGGCTCGGCGTGCGCCTTCTGCATCGCAGCACGCGCAGCATCACGCTAACCGCGGAAGGCGCCCTGTTCCTCGAGCGCTGCCGGCGCATCTTTTCCGAAATCGAGGCGGCCGAGCTTGAACTGTCGCAGACGCAGGAGGCCCCGCGCGGTACGCTGCGTGTCGGCCTGCCATTGGTCGGCATCCTGATGATGCCTGCGCTCGTCGCGTTCATGCGCGCCTATCCCGAGATAACATTGGATCTCGATTTCAGCGATCGGGTCGTCGATGTGATCGAGGAGGGCTTCGACGCCGTGGTGCGCTTCGCCGAGGCCGGCGACACGCGATTGATGTCGCGGGCCTTGGGCACGTATCGACGACGTCTTGTGGCCGCCCCGTCCTATCTGGCGGCCAAAGGTGTTCCTCTGACCCCGGACGACCTCAAGGCTCATGCCTGCCTGCACCACAAGTTTCCGACCAGTGGAAAGTTCGAGCGATGGCCGCTGCAGCCCGAGCATGCCAGCATCGAGAGTGAATTGCCGAAGACGGCCGTGGCAAGTACGCTCGAGCCGATAATCTTTATGGCCGAACAAGGCATGGGCATCGCCTACCTGCCGGACTTCGCCATAGGCCGGCAGCTTCGTGACGGCGTGCTCGTCACCGTGCTCGACGACTACACCGAGCGCTCCGGACCGCTTCGGATCCTGTGGCCGTCGAGCCGGTATCTCGCTCCCAAGCTCCGGGTGCTTGTGGATTTTCTCGCCGCGAACCTTGTCCCCGCCGTCGAAGGCGAGGCAGACACAGCAGCGGCAGCCGGACAGCAGCGGGATCGGCTTCAACGCGAATTGAAAAGACCCTCGTTGCGGCCGAGGCGCAGGTGAAAGGAACGATGAACATGGACACCGACCAGCGTTTCCTCGCCCAGGCGATCGAGCTCGCGCGCGCCAATGTGGAAAGCGGCGGTCGTCCCTTCGGTGCCGTCATCGTGAAGAACGGCGAGATCGTCGCCACCGGGGTCAACGAGATCCACAGCACCAACGACCCCACCGCGCATGCCGAGCTGACGGCGATCCGTGCCGCCAGCCGCAAGCTTGGCTCGCCGAGCCTCGAGGGCTGCGTCGTCTATGCGAGCGGGCATCCGTGCCCGATGTGCATGGCCGCGATGCGGATGGCCGGCGTCCGCGAAGTCGCTTACGCCTATTCCAATGATGACGGCGCGCCTTTCGGCCTGTCGACGGCGGCGATCTACGCGGAGCTCGCGAAACCATTCGCCGAACAGTCGATGACGATCCGTCATGTGCCGGTTCGCCCGAAAGCGCAGGCGGACATCTATGCGGACTGGAAGCGGCGGCAAGACAGGCAGGCGTAGGGCGGGGCGGCTCGCCACCCCGCCGCGTCGAACTTAAGGCAGCTTGTCGAAAAACAGATAGACGGCAGCAATCCGGCCGTCCCGGGCGATGATGAAATCCGTGCCGGCGTAAGCCGGCGCCTTGCCGGGGCTGCCCGACACCCATCGCACCCGCCCGCCATCGCCCAGCTCCTCGGGCGGGGCGATCGGCTGATATTGGAAATCGGGATGCGTGGCCTTGATCACGCCGGCGATGCGATCGATCTCGTCGCGGCCGCGATGCACCCCCTTGTTGGGATCGTAGAACACGGCGTCTTCGTGGAAGATCTCGTCGACGACAGCGCGTCGGCGCACGGGGTCGCTTTCACCGAACACGTCGTTCAGGTTGCGAAGCATCAGGGTCGATGTGCTGAAGCGGGACATGGCTATTTTCCTTTCGGTGTCGAGGGCAGGGGCGAGCGCCGGCGGCGCTTTCGAACGTGGTGGGACCACGCGCAAGGGACGCCGGCGGCTCTTCAGGCGGCCAACGCAGGGCTTGAACCCGGCGCGGCGAGCTTGCGCCGGTTGTCGATGCTGAGCGCACCGGCCCCGAACGCCGCGATCTGCAGCAGCCCGCCTGCCATCATCACGTTCTTGAGGAAGTGGATCATCTGGTTCTGGTCGGCGAAATTGCTGTGAAACGACACCGCCGTCGCGAGCGAGAACAGCGCCAGGACCATGGCGACGGAGCGGGCACGATAGCCGGCGACGAGCAGCAGGCCACCGCCGAGTTCGACGGCGACAGCCACCGCGAAGGCCAGCGGCGGGAAGGGCAATCCGACGGCGCTGATCAGCCCGGTCGTGGCGCCGTAGGCGCCGAGCTTGCTCAAGCCGCTCATGGCGAAGGGGAGGCCGATCATCAGTCGGCCGGCGAAGGGAAGGTAACGGGTCGCGGACATGGAAGGTCTCCTTGGATGCAATCCCGCTTCTGGTTGCGGGCACGGCGAATAGTGTTGCGGAGCCCCTCGTTTCGAAATAGAAATGATTGAAAATCATCGTTGCAGAAATGGCGATATCCAGACTGCCGGACTTCGAGGGACTGGCGATGTTCGCCAAGGTGGCCGAGGAGCGCTCGTTCGCGGCCGCGGCCCGAGCCATGGGCGTATCGGTGGCGACCGTCTCGCGGGCCGTCACGCGCCTGGAGGAGCGCCTTGGCGGGCGCCTGTTCAACAGGACGTCACGGCGCCTCGCATTGACGGACTACGGTCACACGCTCGCCGAGCGGGCCTCGAAGATCTACGCGGACGCGGAAGCAGCCGAGGACTTCGCGCGCGAGGCCTCGAGCCGCCCGCGCGGTCTCGTGAAGCTGGCCGCGCCGCTGTCCTTTGGCGCGCGCTGGGTCGCCCCGATACTGCCGGCGTTCTTTCGCCGCTATCCCGAGATCGAGGTCGATCTTCATCTCACCGACGCGCAGACCGACCTGATCGGTGATGGCTTCGACGCCGCGCTGCGCATCGCCGTCCTGGAGGACTCATCGCTGGTCGCGCGACTGATCGCGCCCGTTAGCCGGTTCGTCGTTGCCTCGCCAGCCTACATTGCGCGCCATGGCCGTCCTCAGCGCCCGCACGATCTGGGCGCCCATCAATGCCTGAGCTACACCAATCGATCGAAGCGCGACGTCTGGCGTTTCACGCACCAGAAAACAGGCGAGGAGTGCCCGGTCACGCCAACCGGGCCGCTCAGGGGAACGAGTGTCGAGGCGTTGTTGCCGACGGTGCTCGAAGGGCTGGCGATCACGGAGCTCCCAGAATTCATCGCGACGCAATATTTTCCCAAGAAGCAACTTGAGCCTGTCCTCACCGATTGGCGCCTGCCGCAAGGCGGATTGTACTTCGTGACGCCGACGGCGCGCTCACGTCCCGCCAAGGTCTCCGCCCTGGCCGACTTCCTGATCGCCGAGCTGACGGATGCGCGGTGGAGCGCAGAAGCAGTGATGGGCTGGAAGCGACCGAAACAGCGAAGGAAGCATTGATTGCTTCATTCACTCTCGGACGGCACCGGGCAACCTTGGCCGGTTCGAACCGTTTCGCAGGATCTTCCTTCTCAGAGCAGGATCGATCTTCCTTCCCAGAGAATGAATTCGGCGCCGAGCGGCGAATCCCTGGAACCTGCGAGCGCCTGCCGTGGTTATGGCAGAGCATTGTCGAGCGGCCGCGGAGAGAATTGCTTCGGTTTGACCGGACGCGGCTGCCTTATGTTAAGCGTTACGCCGCCCCTGGGCGGAGGTGGATATGGCAAATCATTTATCAATGGCAGTGCCTTACGGCGCCGATCAGACCCTTTACCTGGTGGTCGACAGTTTTGCAGCGCGAGGCATCGGTTATCGCGAGGTTGAGATCGAGTACACCAATCTTGAAGCGATCGTCTCTGATCTGCTGACCGGCCAATTCAACACGCCGGTCCGTGTCCTGGCATTCAACACACTTGAGCATTGGGTCAAGGACATGTCGAACCAGGTGGCCGAAGAAATTCAATCCTTCTGCGATATCGAACGTGTCCCGGTGCCCGAACATGTCCGGGACTTTGTTGCGAGGCATATCAGCGCAACGCGCCGGCTTCAGTTGACTTGAAGGTAGACGCTTTGGTTCTGCAGTGGCCTGCTGCGCCGCCTTTTGGTAAGCGCCCGGCGATGTCATTTGCGGGGGCCCTCGACCGCCCGGCGTCATCAAGAGCTCTTTGCACTGCCCTGCTTGCGCAGTTTCCGCGCCGTTGTTGTGATACGCGGGGCGTCGCTGCTGCGGTATTTGACGTGCTCGATGAACGCGCGCAGTTTGGGCAGCACCTGGCGTCGGCCCGGATGATACAGAAAGAGACCCGGCGCCGTGACGGCGAAGGGCGCCAGCAGCGTCTGCAATCGGCCATCGGCAATCGCCGCCTTGGCGAGCGGGCCGGGCACCTGCGCAAGTCCGACACCCTGGATCGCGGCTCCAAGGAGTGTGGGGAAGTCGTGCGCGATGAGCGGACCGGAGACGATGGCTTCGATCGCCTTGTTGCCGTCGACAAAATGCCAGGGTGCGATCGCGCCGTTGGTTCGGCGCATGCGCAGGCATGCGTGCTCACGCAGATCGTCGATGTGTTCCGGCGCCTTCCGCCGCGCCAGATAGTCGGGGCTCGCGACGACGACGAAGGGAAAAGGCGGCGTTAACCGCACCGCGACCATGTCGGCTGCAATGAACTGGCCCAGACGAATGCCGGCATCGAACCCGCCGGCCGCAAGATCCACCAACTCCTCGCTCGCGGCGATCTCCAGCTCGATGTCGGGATAGGCTTGGCAGAACGACGCGATCAGCGGCTCCAGCACGGGCGGCACCACCGCGCGCGGCACCGAGAGCCGTAACAGCCCGGCCGGCCGCTGTCCGAGTTCACGCGCGACCTCGCCAGCCGCGACAAGCTCCTCGAAGGCGGGCTTGGCGCGCGAGAGGAACCGTTCGCCGGCTTCGGTCAGGCCGACGCTGCGGGTGGTGCGGATGAAGAGCGCTGCGCCGATCCGCGCCTCGAGTGCGCGGACCGCCTGGCTGATCGCCGACGGAGTCACCCCGAGCTCGGCGGCCGCCCTGCGAAAGCTGCGGTGCTGGGCGATGCTCAGAAACGCCTCCACGCCGCCCAGCGCACCTTGCCTGACTGTGAAGTTCTGCTTCATGGCTCGTCGACATTATCGCAGATAGTCGCTCGCGGAAAGCAGTCGTACATCGCAAACCAGGGGGCCATGGCGGTGTCGGGACCTCTCTGCTCCCAGGACATCTCTGAAGTCTCGGAGGAAGCTTGCAATGACCGATGGACTTGATGGCGTGCGCGATCACTATCGCGCGACCGGCGTGACCGAACGGCTGAAGGCGGCGCTCGCCGTTTTCGGACCCGAGGATCAGCAGCTCACGCCCCAGCAATTGGGCGGCGTCGACCAGTTTCATACGCGCGGGTTTGCCGCCACCGTCGAGCTTGCGAGGCTCGCCGGGATCACCGCCGACATGTCGGTTCTCGATGTCGGTTCCGGAATCGGCGGCCCGGCACGCTTTCTCGCCGCGACGTGCGGCTGCCAGGTCGTTGGCGTCGACCTCAGCGAGCCCTTCGTCGACGCGGCACGCTATCTGACGGAGCGCACGGGCCAAGGTGGGCAGGTGTCGTTCCAGGCCGGCAGCGCGCTCGAGCTTCGATTTGACGATGGCCGTTTCGACGCCGTGTTGCTGCAGCATGTGGCGATGAACATTGCGGATCGGCCGCGGCTCTACCGCGAAATCCGGCGCGTGCTCAAGCCAGGCGGCAGGTTTGCGACGTTCGACGTCGTGTTGAAGAGGGGCGAGCCGCACTATCCGCTCCCGTGGGCGCGAACCCCGGCAACGAGCTTTCTCCTGACCGCCGCCGCAACGCGGGACGCGATCGAATTGGCCGGTTTCCGCACGCTCGTCTGGCAGGACGACACCGGCGCCGCCAAGGCCTGGTTCGCGCAGATGCGCGCGTCCGGGCCGCCGCCTTCGCCAAATCTCGGCGTGGTGATGGGGCCGGAGTTCGCGCAGCTCGCCGCGAACCTGGGACAGAACCTCATGGACGAGCGGATCGGCATCCTGACCGCCGTGTTCGAGGCGGTATCCACGAAGACCTGAAGGGAGGGCTGGTCCATGCGCCCTGACTCCCGCAACCGTGCCTGGATCGCGGTGCTGCTGCTCTTCATTTTCATGGTGATCAATTTCGCCGACAAGGCGGTGATCGGGATCGCCGCCGTCCCGATCATGCAGGAGCTGGAGCTCGGCCCGCGCCAGTTCGGGTTGGTTGGGTCCAGCTTCTTCTTGCTGTTTGCGGTCTCGTCGATCGCGACCGGCTTTCTTGTCGACCGGGTGCAGACGCGCTGGGTGCTGCTGGCGATGGGCATCATCTGGGCGCTGACCCAGTTTCCGATGGTCGGCTCGGTCGGGTTCGAGACCCTGGTGGCCTGTCGTATCGCGCTCGGAGCCGGCGAAGGTCCCGCAGCACCAGTGGCGCTGCATTCCGCCTACAAGTGGTTTCCCAACGAGCTGCGTACCGTTCCGACCGCCGTCATCGCGCAAGGCGGGGCGATCGGCGTCGTGGTGGCACTCCCGCTGCTCAACTGGGTCATTGTGCGCTGGACCTGGCATTGGGCCTTCGGCGCACTCGGCCTGATCGGCCTCGTTTGGTGCGCCTTGTGGCTCGTCTTCGGCCGCGAAGGCTCGTTGGACGACGCCAGCCTGACGGCAAACGATGCGGCGCAATCATCCCGCAGGGTCGGCTACGCTCAATTGCTGCTCAGCCCCTCGATCCTAGCGTGCTGGGCGGCGGCGTTCGGGGCCAACTGGGCCCTGTCGCTGGCGCTCTCCTGGCAGGGCGCTTACCTGATCAAGGGTCTTGGCCTTGCGCAAGGCTCGATCGGGCTCCTGGGAGCACTGCCGGCCGCCGGTAGCGCGGTCGCGATGCTCGCGACCGGCTGGTGTTCGCAGCGGCTGCTGTCGCGCGGCGTGTCGAGCAGGCTGGCGCGCGGCATCCTCGGCGGGTCGAGCGTCGTCCTTGGCGGCGCCGCGCTGACAATGCTGCCGTACGTTCCGGGCATTCCCGTCAAGATTGCCCTGATGACGCTCGGGGTGGCGCTGCCTTCGGTGATCTACGTCATCGGCAATGCCGTCGTCGGTGAAATCACCCCGGCGGCGCAACGCGGCGCACTGCTCGCGATCGGCACTGCGGTCGCGAGCTCAGCCGGCCTGCTCGCACCCTACATCATGGGCAGTGTGATTGAGAGCGCCGCGACACCGCTCGACGGGTTCAACGCCGGCTTTTTCATGTGCGGGGTGATCATGCTGGTGGGCGGCGCCATCGCCATGGCGCTCGTAAATCCGGAGCGCGAGGCAGAGCGGCGATCGAGGCTGCAGCCGCTCGCTGTGTCTGCCTGAGGGCTCCAAGGCGAGCAGATCCGAATTGAGAGGCCGCATCATCAACATCTGATAGGAGACCAACATGTCGTCGGAAGTTATCTTCCAAATCCAGCTCGTCCTGGGATACGTCGCCTGGCTGCTTTGCTTCGGCGTCTACGTCTGGCCGCGGCTCAAGGTGATGGACCATCTCGAAGCACAGCGCGCCATCGCCACGGTGCACAGCTTCCGCTTTTTCGGGCTTGTCTTCATGCTTCCCGGCGTCGTCGGCCCCAACCTGCCGGCCGGCTTCGCGGCGTTCGCCGCCTACTATGATTTCGCAACCGGCGTGCTGGCCATGCTGGCGCTTCTCACGGTGCGGGTCCGCCCGCTGTTCTGGCTGTTCGTGGTCGCATTCAACCTCGTCGGTGTCGTCGATCTCATCCTCGACTACTACCACGCCGTCCAGGTTGGCCTTCCCGCGCTGGCGGGCGAGCTTGGCGCCTTGTACGCGATCCCGATCATCTACGTGCCCATGCTGATGATCACGCACATCGTCGCGTTCTATTTTCTGGTGCGTTCCCAGGCCAGGGGAGATCGGGAGACGGCCTTCGCAGCGGCATCCCGGAGTCAATGAGCGACGCACCGGGCCAGAAAATGTGGGGCCGGAAAATTTGCTCCCGCGGGATCAACACGGTATCACGTTCCCAAATGATCGCGTGGGAGCAGGCGAGCAATGGCACGTATCCGCTGTATCACCGAAATGGGCATGGGCGTCGACGTTCACGGGCGCGACGCGACGAAAGCCGCAAAGCGCGCGGTGTCGGACGCGATCCGCCATTCCAGCCTCGGCTTCTTCCGCATGCTGGGCAAGACCGCGAACGACATGTTCGTCGATGTCACGATCGGCGTGCCTGATCCGGCTGGTGTCGACACCGCAGCCGTCGCCAAGGAACTGCCTTACGGCACCGTCACCGTGACCGCAGTGAAGGGCGGGCTGGAAATTCCGGCGGAGCAGGGCGGTGACGCCATCATCATCGCCAATGCCGCCGTGATCGTCAGCCTCGAGAACGGCGCGGCATAGCCATCTGGAGACTGCGAAATCGCTGGATATCGAAGTTTCGCCGACCCTGTTGGCGGTTGCTGACGAGGTGATCGAATAGCGCTCTCTTTTGCTGCACCGCATGAGTCCGGTCCTGGGACCCACTGCGGACGTAGACCACCTTTTTGGCTCTTCGTACATCCGGCCTGCGCGGACATGATGCGCTGCCATGGTTGGGAGCGCAGCATGAGACGGCGAGATTTCCTTGCTCTCGCGGTGGGCGCGGCAGCGGTATCGCCTGTCCGGTCGTGGGCCCAGCGAAGGACGACAATTCCGCGTGTCGGCGTGCTCTGGCACGCCGCCGACGCAGACGGCGAGTGGCCCTATTACGGTTGCCTGCTCGGGGGGTTTGAAGAGCTTGGCTATAAAGGAAAAATCGAGCTCATTCACCGTTTCCCCGCCGAAAAGCCGGAGAAGTTTCAGAGCATGGCGGCCGAGCTTGTGGCGCTCGCACCCGACGTGCTGGTGGGCGTCGGCGGTGCGGCGCCCTATGTCAAGAAAGCCACCTCGACCATCCCGATGGTCTTCATGTATGTCGCCGATCCGATCGGGGCCAAGCTCGTCGAGAGTATGCGCCATCCCGGCGGCAACGCCACGGGTCTTACCAATTTTGGCCTCGAGCTTGTCGGCAAGCGGCTCGAATATCTCAAGGAGATCAGTCCGCAACTCGCGAAGGTTGCCATGATCGTCAACCCCACCAATCCGATCTCGAATTTCTATGTCGAGCAATCGAACGTCGCCGGTCCCAAGCTCGGACTGACCTGCAAGCCTTACAACGTCGGCACGCTCGACGACCTCGAGCCCGCTTTCGACGCCATGGTCGGAGACCACATGGAGGCCGTCTTCTTCAATGCCGAAAGCCTGTTCTATGTCGGCAAGAAAAAGGATCGCGGAGCTCGCGCTGGCGCGCAAATTGCCGTGCTGCGGCTATGTGAAGGAAGTGCTGGATGCCGGCGCGCTGATCTCCTACGGCGCGGACCAGCGCCTGATCGCGCGCCGCACCGCCTATTATGTCGACCGCATCCTGAAGGGCGAAAGACCGGCGGACATGCCAGTCGAGCAGCCGACCCGTTTCCAGCTCTGCATCAATCTCACCACCGCAAAGGCGCTCGGGCTCACCATTCCCCCCACGCTGCTCACCAGAGCCGACGAAGTGATCGAATAAAAGCATCTTTGATGCAGCGCATGAGTCTCTTATTGGCCCTGACCGACGGAAATCCATGTGGCTTGGCATGTCGGCGATCAGGGTAAGAGCGGACTTGTTCTGCTCAATGTGAGTTTTGTCGCTCGTGACCCAACCCCGACATCTGCGGGTTCGAAATCTCGCAGTGCAGCACCCTTGTGGTGTGTTATCGTTCCTTAGGCACGACACTTAAGGTCTGTCGAACGCCCCCGCGCATCCACTGTCTTCCGAAGCCCGACACACCGAAGTCTTTGCAGGGGGGGTGCAATGAAGCGGCGCGAGTTCATCCGTACGCTTGCTGGGGCTGCGGCCTGGCCGTTCGCCGCGCGGGCGCAGCAGCTATCGATGCCTGTCATCGGCTTCCTGCACGCAGGCTCACCCGAGCAGAACATCCAGCGCGTGGCGGCCTACCGAAAAGGCCTAAGCGACACCGGTTTTGTCGAGGGTCGGAACGTTGCAATCGAATTCCGCTGGGCCGATGGGCATGTTGATCGGCTGCGCGAGATGGCTGTCGATTTGATCCGCCGGCAGGTCGCCGTGATCGCAACTCCGGGCAGCACGGATGCGGCACTTGCTGCCAAATCTGCAACGACGACAATTCCGATCGTCTTCGCCGCCGGCGCTGACGTGGTCGCCCTTGGCCTCGTGGCAAGCCTCAGCCGACCGGGCGCCAATGTCACCGGCGCGACCTCCTTGAATGCCGACATCGCAGCGAAACGGCTTGAGCTCATTCGCCAGGTGGTGCCGCAGGGGGCGCGCTATTTCGCGCTCGTCAACCCCAACTCGGTATTGTCTGGCTCCTATCTCAAGGACCTGCAAGCCGGCGCGGCGGGCCTTGGCCTTCACGTTGAAACAGTCAACGCCAGCACGGATGCCGATATTGATGCTGCCTTTGCAAAGCTGCCTCCGCAGCCCGACACCGTCCTGCTTGTCAGCACCGATGCGTTTTTCTTCAGCCGTCACGAACAAATCGTCAGGTTGGCGGCCCGCTATAGATTGCCCGCGATGTTCGACAACCGTGAATATGCAGTGAGTGGCGGGCTGATGAGTTATGGGGCGGATTTTTATGTCGTCATGCAACTGGCTGGTGTCTACACCGGACGGATTCTCAAGGGTGAAAAACCGGCAGACTTGCCAGTGATGCAGTCGGCAAAATACGAGTTCGTGATCAACATCAACACCGCCAAGGCTCTCAGCCTGTCGGTACCCCCCACGCTCCTCGCCCTCGCCGACGAGGTGATTGAATAGCGATTGCCTTTTGCGGCGCATGAGTTCGAGAGGGGCGCTTTTCTGACCTCGCGCGGTCACTGTGACAGCCATAAAGGGCGGGCTGAGCCCGGCGCGGACGGGCGCGGTCGCGATGCGCGCGCCTGTGTCCTAATTCCCACACTGCGACTAAAAAACGTCTCTTTGTCACTTCTCGAACAGACGTCAAATCCGTTCCCTTCCAACCTCCATTATTCGAAACGGTCATCGGTTGGGGTGGCGAAAATGGAACGTTCCCTGATAACTGACATGCCGCGCGACAAATATGTCGAGCGGTGCAAGCAACGTGCGTTCGAATATCTCGACCGAGGCGATCTTAGAGGCGCGGTCGCGGCGTTCGTCAACAACATGAACGCCCGTCCCGATTGCGAATTGCCACACCACTTGGCAGCGCTTGGCGTTGTGCTGCTAATGGGGAACGATGCGCTTGGCTGGAGGACGCTGATCGAAGGATTCAGGTGATGGTCCGATGATCAATACGTGGGATCGGATATGTAAGGAACGCGACAACGCGTCTCCTCCATCCAGATTCTTGGTTCGCCAGGGGGGCAAGGGCTGGATGGTTTACGATCGACAACGTAAGGGGCCGGCAGTGGTTGGGACCAGTCTGGCGGTCAATCTGACGAAAGAGCAAGCCAACCGCATCGAGCAGATGCTGAGGGCTGCGTGGGAAGGCAAGCGTTCAAGTTGAGCAGAGCCCGCCATTCGGCGGCTTGATGGCACGGATTGCCATGATGCGTGTTGCTCCACCAAAGACGGCGCTTGCACATTGTCGGCCACGCTTCTCCTTGCTGATGCGCGGCGTGAGTCCACACATGGCCCAAATGCGAAAGTCCTGAAAGCCTCTTAAATCGTCTGCTTATCGCGGTAGACCGGAAGTGGTTGGTGCACGATTAGAAAGACGCGATTCACCCAAACCGGAAGCCGCGCCTACTCGTGATGGCTGTTATTTCGCCGCGCAGCAACGGCTGGCCGCAAGAAAATCAACCGGGGTGTATAAAAAAGAACATCCTGCGCGACCTTTTCGTGCCCTAATGCTGCGAGCTCCGATATGGAGCAGCAGAAAGAGACGATGCATTCCTGGGCGGCTTGGTTCTCTCTGCCGGAACAAGCCCTAAGGCGACCTCAGTTGGCAGCCTTTCGCGGTCTATCCTCGCGGAATAGGGCGATCTCAGAGTGGCCGACAAATAGGCACACAGACCAGACAGCTTTTGCTGGTGGCACGGCCATGGTGGACAATAGGAAGTAGGTGCAATGAGAGTTTCCTCGATTGTCGGACTGCTGTTTGCAGCAGTGATGTTGGCGATCATTCCGGTCTCGCCCCAGGTGACACCGCGCGGCGTGGAGTTAAGCGTTGATCAAGCGCAGGCCGTCACGTACCGGCGCGCCCGCGTGACTGCGCGTCGTGTCGACCGTCGCGATTACCGCTATGCGCGTCGCGCCGTGCGGCGTGGTGCTTATTAACGGAGCGCGATGGGCAAGGGTCAAGGGTGTTGGCGCGGGCAGGGAGCCAGAACCGGTTCCAGTCGTCGCAACGCGCGAGGCATGCTATGACCCCTCTACCAGCGGGCGACGCGTTCCTTACGGTCGCCATTATGAGCGCCACTTTCCTGACAGAGGTCGCTCTTTTCATCCTGATTGGAATGATCTGAAAGGAGCGCGCTCTGGGCAGCGCGCAGCCGATGCCGAATGGACTAGCCAAACGTTCTCGACCGTGCCTGCCTTTCCGTCGGTAAGGGCGACGGCTTTGCCGACTAATTTGGCTTGCGCCTCGCCGTACTCATTCAGAATTTTTGACGTACCCGCTTTTGGCTATCTGCGCGAGCGCTTGTTTTGTGAACAGCGGGTCTTTGGTAGCGACCTTTGGCTATCCCGCGACATGCGCCAGGTTATTACCAGCGATCACCCCGGAATTACGGCGGGGATATCAGCACCGCCGCGGCAACCAGAGCGACCGGGATCGTTCCCAACACCAACACCACAACACGGAATAGCGTATCGTTACCCATTGGCTGAATTTCGGGCATGATGCTTTTCCCAAGATCGGGCGGGAGCACAACACTCTCAGTCACCGATGGATGCCGAGAATAGAGCGGTGATCGAAATATCATGCCGCAGAGCAATGCGAGCGTATGGTCAAAATTGCTCATTCGCGAAAATCAGCATGGGACGGCATCACTCATCACAATGTCGCCCTTTGGCCCATCAGCGAAGTGGCAACACGCCTCATTGAGATCCGTTCAATGGGGCTTAGCGGACTGAACTTGCTCACGTTGAGTTTTCGCCTTTTGACCCAATGTATGGTCCGGCCGCGCGTTGCAAGAGGTTTCGTCAACCTGGCAGATGCGGCCTTGCATCAATGTATCCGGTCTCTGATTGGAGCGTGTTGTGCTCCGGGCCATCATGGATATCAGCGCGCGTGCGATCTCAGTACCGGACAGGCCTCAATGGGCCATTTGGGTCACCAGTGTTCGCATGCGCCGGGAAGACCGATCCTCCATTTTGTCTCATCCTCTCGCAGACCTCGGCTGGAAACGGTTGATAGGGTTACGTCATCGCTTGCTCCTCATATCGTGCAGTTCCTTTGTTCGAGCCAAGGGGCGTTCCTTCGTCCCAGAACGTCGATCGCGTAGCGCGCAGGGGCGGTCAAGGCCGGCCGTCGCGCTTGGCTTGCGGCTGGCTCCGGCGTTGCCAGGCTGCGCCTTGACCGCGCCGAGCACGGCGCGAGGATCAAGCGGGTCGGACGCCTACATCGTCAGTCCTCGTCAACTCGAAGGCGCGTCCTTTAGCCAGCACCGCCCAGGCGACGCGGGCAAGCTTGTTGGCGAGCGCGATCGCCAGCACGTTGTGATGCAACCGCCTCTTGGCGGCTTCGATCCAGGATTTGAGCCCGTGGTTCCCAGTTCTTTATCCTGAGCAGCACAACCCATGCCGCCTGCACAAACAGAACGGGCAGGTAGCGATTGCCGCGCCTCGAGATTTTGCCGAGGATCGTGCGGTCTCCCGTCGAGATCTGCTTGGGCACCAGTCCGAGCCAGGCGCCGAAGTCGCGGCCTTTGGAGAATACATCTCGGGTTTTTCACGATGCTCGCGTATTGTCCTCCCCAGCCTTCAAACCCTTGAAGGGTCTCCAGTCATCGACGAGGGAGGGTAAGTCATGAAGATCGTCGTCATCGGCGGCACCGGCCTGATCGGCTCGAAGACCGTCGCCATTCTGCGCCAGGGCGGCCACGAGGTTGTCGCCGCCTCGCCCAAGAGCGGCATCAACACCATCACCGGCGAGGGGCTCAAGGAGGGCTTGGCCGGTGCGCAGGTGGTGGTCGACCTCGCCAATTCGCCCTCGTTTGAAGACAAGGCGGTGCTGGAATTCTTCCAGACTTCCGGCCGCAACCTTCTGGCGGCGGAGGCCGCAGCGGACGTCCGGCACCATGTCGCGCTGTCCATCGTCGCAATCGACCGGACAGACAACGGCTATTTCCGCGCCAAGGTCGCGCAGGAGGAACTGATCGAGGCCTCCGGCATCCCCTACACCGTTGTCCGCGCGACCCAGTTCATGGAATTCCTCGGCGGTATCGCCGCATCAAGTGCGGATGGAAACACAGTCAGGCTCCCGCCCGGCCTGTTCCAGCCCATCGCGGCGGATGACGTGGCTGCGATCGTTGCCGAGGTGGCGCTCGCGGCGCCGCGAAACGGCATCGTCGAGATCGCCGGTCCGGAACGAGCGCCGCTCAACGAGATCGTCGCCCGTTACCTGAAGGCCGTCGGCGACCCGCGCCAGGTGGTGCGTGACCCCGAGGCTCGATATTGGGGCGGCCGGGTCGAGGAGCATTCGCTCGTGCCGTTGGGCGAAGCGCGCCTCGGCCGCATCGGTTTGGACGAATGGCTCCGCCGCTCACAGGCAAAAGCCTGATCCCGCATAGGTACGTCCAGTCTGTCACGAGCGGGTCGCGGGCAACGAACGAAGGAGACGACTATGACGATCAAACTCGTTGCGTTGGTTCTTCTGTGCCTCATGACCGGCACGGCGGTGGCTCAGGAGCCTAAGGTCACGTCACTCATGTCTAAGGATCTTCCGGAAAATCCCGGCAGGGAAGCTCTGATGATCACGGTCGAGCATGCGCCCGGCGGGTCGAGCGCTATCCACCGACACAATGCACATGCGTTTGTTTACGTGCTGGAGGGCTCCGTCGTGATGCAGCTGAAGGGTGGACAACAGGTGACACTGACACCAGGACAGTCCTTCTATGAAGGCCCTGATGACGTTCATGTCGTCGACCGGAACGCAAGCGGCACCCAGCCGGCGAAATTCCTGGTGCTCTTGATCAAGGACAAGGGCGCCCCGGCGCTCGTGCCCGCACAGTGACTGTTACAGCAACCCAAGTACACGAAAGGTAAGGCAGTCAGCAGGAGACAAACATGAGCTTGGACAACACCTCACAGCACTCGGTCAAGCACTGCGCCGACAAGGTGAACGCGAAGTACATCCACGGTAGACCGGAGCCCGAGTTGGTTCCGTCGCGCTACGCGCTGAAGGTCGGCGAAATTGACGTAATGGTGGTCAGCGATGGGGTGCTATCGCTGCCAGGCGCGATGTTGGGCCACAACGTTGACCCGGCCGTCAGGGCGGCCTGGCTGGAGGACATGTTCCTGCCGCCGGACGTGCTCGAGTGGGCGCTGAACGTGGTCGTGGTGCGTAGCGGCGGCCGGACCATACTCATCGACGCTGGGATGGGGGCGGAGTTCCCGGACTTGCCGCGGGCCGGGCGGACCGTCCAGCGACTGGAGGCCGCCGGCATCGATCTCGCATCCGTGACCGACGTGGTGCTCACCCACATGCATATGGACCATGTCGGCGGGCTGCTCGTCGACGGAGTGAGGGGCCGGCTGCGTCCGGACCTGCGCATCCACGTGGCCGCCGCCGAAACCAAGTTCTGGGAGTCGCCCGATTTCTCCCACGTCTCCATGCCGCCGGGGTTCCCGGACGCGCTTCGGCGGACGGCCAAGCGGTTCTTGCACGAGTACCAGAGCCAGTTGCGGACGTTCGAGGAGAAGCACGAGGTGGCGCCGGGGGTGCTCGTCACACGCACTGGCGGCCACACCCCCGGGCACAGCGTGGTCCGCCTGGCATCCGGCAGCGACCGTCTGACGTTCGCTGGCGACGCCGTGTTCCAGGTCGGGTTCGAGCACCCCGACTGGTACAACGGCTTCGAACACGACCCCGAGGAGGCGGCCCGCGTCCGCGTCCGTCTTTTGCGGGAGCTGGCGGCGAACCGCGAGTCGCTGGTGGCCACTCACCTGTCGTTCCCGTCCGTCTGCCATGTGGCGGTCGACCGCGACGTCTTTCGTTGGGTACCGGGCCCGTGGGAGTACTGACCGCTTGCTGGGTTAGGGCCGAACGAGACGACCGCATGCGTTTGAACGAAACGGATGACCGGCGGTAGCGAGGCGATCATCATGGACGTGTATGAGGCAGTCACAAGCCGACGGGCGGTGCGCAGATTCAAAGACGAGCCTGTGTCGAGGGAGGTGCTTGAGCGCGTGCTGTCCGCCGCAGCTTGTTCCGCAGCACGCGCTGATTTGCCCGACGGGCAAATCAGCGCAAACCCTGTCCAGCCCCTCGCACAAAAATATTCCGCTTGAGCCGTCGGGCAAATCATCTTTAAGACCCGCGCCGTTCCGCCTTGACAAGAGGGGCGTATCGCGATCGTCACGGACGCGAGGCGGGATGCGATGGACGCGGCGTCTCAACAGACGAGTGATGGCGCGCGGACGGCGAAGTCGTGTGGTCCTGATGCCCCGACGCTGGCATCAAGCTCGCAAGATGATCTTGCGAACGACGGAGGCAACAAAGCCCGGTCTCCGGGGAGAGCACGAAGGAAACCGTTAAAACCATCGCGCAGGGAATGCCGGATGTTTCGGTGTACCTGTGGTGACTAACTCGTGTGCTTTCCACCTTTCGCACGCGAGGCTGCGGGTGCATCGCGCACCCGGCATTCCCTGCGCCCTCTTTTCTTTGAGGGTGGTTCGCTCAACGCCTCGGGCGCCATTCGGGCCGCGGGAATGCGGACGTGTATCCTCTCTTCGTCATGCCCCGCGAATGCGGGGCATCCAGTATTCCAGAAGCGTCGCAGATGAACACGGCCGTCTCTGGAATACTAGATCGCCCGGTCGAGCCGGGCGATGACAGCAGGGGCTGTTTGATGGGCTGTACGACCCGCTCACGACATCGATGTGGCAACGCGTGTCCGCTTGCCACCTGATGCGGCCGACGCGGACGGATCATGCTCGCGAAAGGCCGTCGCAACTGTTCTGAGCGCTGCGCGCGATCTTCGATCCGAAAGTCTGGCCAGCAACATGATCTCCGAAGAGGGGAGTGCAGGGAGCCCGAACCGGCGTCCGACCTCGACTGTGCCCGATGGGGCAAGGCGGCGCGACAGGGCCGCAATTGCAAGGCCGGCCGAGACGGCGTCCGTCACGGCAAACGAGCCGCAACCGAGAAAAACCTCCGTCCATGGTATTCCCGCGGCATCGAGCGCATGCGCGGCGATGTTTCGAAGCCCGCAGGAGGGAGACGATGCCGCCAGGCGCAGCGGCTCACCTGCGCGGTGCACAAAACCCGGCGCGGCAAACCAGCCGAATTGCTCAGACACCAGCACCTCGCCATTTCGCCGATCGTCCTCGCGACGGACGATCGCTGCATCGACTTCGCCGCGGTCGAAGGCGTCCAGAAGGTCCCGGGAATCGTCCAGCCGGACGTCGATGGTCAGCGCGGGATCATGCGCATTCAGCCGCGTCAGCAATGTCGGAACCTCACCGCCCCCGACATTCGTCGCGATGCCGATGGCGAGCCGGCGCCGGACCGACGACAGCCCGGCGACGGCGCGTTCATGCGCGGCAAGGAAATCGCGCGCGGAATCCAGAAACACCGCGCCGTGTGCCGACAGGCGCACCAGCCGCGGCGTGCGTTCCACCAGCTTTTTGCCGATCCGGGCTTCGAGCCGCTTCAACGTCACGCTGATCGCGCCCTGCGTCGTGCCGAGCGCCTTGGCCGCGCGGGTGAAACTGCGGAGATCGGCGATCGCGACGAATGCCTTGACGGCGTCAACATCCAGCGTGGTCATCTCGTTTATTCGAAATTGTTGTCTCTGAAATATCCAACCATCCAATTCTAAAGGGATCAAGCCGCCACTAGCTTCCGCGGCATGCAACAGGGCGGACAGGTTCTCCTCCGCCGCATCAATTATTCGTGCGCCGACCAGCAGGTCGCTGCTGCCAGGATCTGGCAGCAGCGTGGGCTAAGCCGTCGGCGTCGCAACAACGAAAGGCCGAAGCATGCCCACAACATTGACACGACGCGGCGTGGTCGTCTTGTCCGCCGTCTGCCTTTCGTGCCTGATGTTCGGACTGGAGATTTCCAGCATCCCCGCGATCCTGCCGACGCTGGAGCGCGTGCTGCACGCCGACTTCCAGCAGCTGCAATGGATCATGAACGCCTACACGATCGCCGTCACCACGGTGCTGATGGCGATCGGAACCCTGGCGGACCGCTATGGGCGCAAGCGCATCTTTCTGGTCGCGATCGCCGCTTTTGGCGTGACGTCATTGATCTGCGGTGTCGCCGAGAACGTCACCACGCTCATCGTTGCGCGGTTCCTCCAGGGCATGAGCGGCGGCGCGCTTCTGATCTGTCAGATCGCCGTGCTCTCTCACGCGTTCGAAGGCGCGCGGGAACGCGCGGTCGCCTGGGGCTGGTGGGGTGTCATCTTCGGCATCGGCCTGGGATTCGGGCCGATCATCGGCGGCGTGATCGCCGGCCTCCTGAGCTGGGCATGGGTATTCCTCATACACGTGCTGTTCGCCGTTCTGGCGTTCGCGCTCACCATGAGCGGCGTTCGGGAATCGAAGGACCCGAAGGCCAGCAGCCTCGACTTCGCCGGCATTGTGACGTTGTCGCTCGCCGTCTTCTGTCTCGTCTTCTACATCACGCAGGGACCGGATTTTGGTTTCGCCAGCGCGCGGGGCCTTGCCATCCTCGGCGTGTCGGTCGCGGGTTTCATCGCTTTCCTGATTGCCGAGAAGGTCAGCCGGCGGCCGATGTTCGATTTCTCCGTCTTTCGCATCCGTCCCTTTTCCGGGGCGATCATCGGCTCGTCGGCGATGAACCTCAGCTACTGGCCATTCATGATCTATCTGCCGATCTGGTTCCAGGCCGGGCTCGGCTACGACAGCGTTTCCGCCGGTCTCGCGTTGCTCGCCTATACGCTGCCGACCCTCGTGATGCCGCCAGTGGCGGAGCGCCTGTCGTTGCGCTATCAGCCCGGTGTCATCATTCCGGCGGGGCTGTTCACGATCGGCGCGGGCTTCGTCCTGATGAGGTTCGGCAGCGCCGCCGCGCAGGCAAACTGGTTGACCATGCTGCCTGGATGCCTGACCGCGGGAATTGGCCTTGGCATCGCCAACACGCCCGTCACCAACACGACGACGGGTTCGGTGTCGAGCGACCGCGCGGGCATGGCTTCAGGTATCGACATGAGCGCGCGCATGGTGTCGCTTTCGGTCAACATCGCGATGATGGGCTTCATCCTTGCAAGCGGCGTGCTGGCGCAGCTCAGGAGCGCGCTGCCAAGCCTCGACGGAGGCGAGCTGCGTCTGCTCGCCGAAAGGATCGCCGCCGGAAACGCCGTCTCTGTGCGGGGCCTGACGGATTCCGCCGTGCATGCGGCGCTTGCGAACGGCTTCGGCTGGGTGATGCTCTATGGCGGGATTGGGGTCTGGATCATGGCGGCCCTCAGCTTCCTGATCTTCAACGCCCGATCGGTTCGGCAGGCCGAAGTTCAGGGTGCCGATTGAGGCGGCTCGTGCGGCGGGAGAAGCCGTCGTTCGGCTAACGATCTCTAACAACACATAACGGGCAATTTTCCGGACTTTGTGCGAATGTGATGCTGGACGTGCTGAACCCGCCACGTCATTCGGCCCAAACTCGGAGGCGCGCGATGCCCACGATCACCACCAAGGACGGTACCGAGATATTCTACAAGGACTGGGGCTCGGGACAGCCCATCGTGTTCAGCCACGGCTGGCCGCTTTCGGCCGACGACTGGGACACGCAGATGCTGTTCTTCCTGAACCATGGCTTTCGCGTCATCGCCCACGACCGTCGCGGCCATGGCCGCTCGAGCCAGGGCGGCAGCGGCCACGACATGGATCACTATGCCGACGACCTCGCGGCGGTAATCGCCCATCTCGACCTCAGGAATGCCGTGCATGTCGGTCATTCCACGGGGGGCGGCGAGGTCGTGCACTACATCGCCCGCCACGGCGAGAGCCGGGTTGCCAAGGCGGCGATCCTCTCCGCCGTGCCGCCGCTGATGGTGCGCACGGCCGCCAATCCGGGCGGCCTGCCGAAAGAGGTGTTCGATGGCCTGCAGGCCCAGCTCGCCGCCAACCGCTCGCAGTTCTATCAGGACCTCGCCTCCGGCCCGTTCTATGGCTACAACCGGCCCGGTGCGAAGCCGTCGCAGCCCGTCATCCTGAACTGGTGGCGGCAGGGCATGATGGGCGGCGCCAAGGCGCATTACGACGGCATTGTCGCGTTTTCGCAGACCGACTTCACCGAAGACCTGAAGAAGATCACCGTGCCGGTGCTGGTGATGCATGGCGACGACGACCAGATCGTTCCCTACGCCGATTCAGGGCCGCTCTCCGCCAAGCTTCTGAAGAATGGCACGCTGAAGACCTACAAGGGTTTTCCGCATGGCATGCCGACCACAGAGGCTGCCACCATCAACGCCGACCTGCTGGCCTTCATCAAGGGCTAGCACAATTGCGAGCCATCGGCCGCGCCGCCGGCGCGGTCGATGGTCGACCCCGATTTTCGATTTCTTTATCTCGAGCCGCCAGCGCAGCACTACATTTCCCCGACCCGCTCGCGGCCGCTTACGGACATTCCTCAGGAGCAATCCATGCCTTCCCTCGATCGGCACATGATGTCGCGGCGCGGATTCTGTCTGTGCTGCATGGCGGCGACGACGCTCGCGGCAGGCGGATGGCTTACGCCACGACAGGCCTTCGCCGAAGCCCGCAACATCGTGGACCTGATCCGCGATGACGCCGCCAAGGCGCCGATCAAGGTCCACAAGCTGCGTGGTGACGTCAGCATCCTGGAAGGCTCCGGCGGCAACATCGCCGTGCTGACCGGTGCCGACGGCAAGGTGTTCATCGATGCCGGGATCACCGCATCACGCCCGCGAATTCTGGAAGCCGCCAATAGCCTCAGCCGCGATCCGATCAAGCACCTGATCAACACGCACTGGCACTTCGATCACACCGACGGCAATCAATGGCTGAATGCGGAAGGGGCCGCCATCATCGCCCACGAAAACACCCACAAGCATCTGCTTGTTGCCCAGAGGGTCGACGACTGGGATTTCAACTTCCCTTCGTCCCCGCTGCCGGCCGTTCCGACCGAAACCGTCTCGTCGGAGAAAACCTTGAAGCTCAACCGGTCCACGCTTCTTCTCAAGTTTTACGGTCCCGCGCATACCGACAGCGACCTGTCCGTCACGATTCCCGAAGCCGACATCCTCCATTGCGGCGATACCTACTGGAACGGCATCTATCCGTTCATCGACTATTCGACCGGCGGAAACATCGACGGCATGATCAAGGCAGCAGAGGCGAACGTCGCTGCCGCGAGCGACAAGACGATCGTCATTCCCGGCCACGGCAAGCCGGTCAGCAACAAGGCGGGGCTTGTGGCCTACCGCGACATGCTGGTCGCGATCCGCGACAATGTCGGCAAGCTCAAACGAGAGGGCCGCTCGCTCGACGAGGCGATTGCCGCCAAGCCGACCGCGGCGTTCGACGCGAAGTGGGGGCAATTCGTCATCACTCCGGCATTCTTCACCCGGCTGGTTTACCAGGGCGTCTGACGCCGCTCGGATCGACGGCGCGACTGCGGATCGCCTCGTCGCTTGCAGACCGGAATTCGACGTCATTGTGGCCACGCAGGTCACACTCTCTTGCGCGGGACGGGGAATTTTGACGACCCGGTTGAATCAAGATCCCGACGCATTGGTTTCGTAGATGGCTTACGGCTGTCGCAAGCTTGTCGCGTCGTTGATATCAGATAGCGCCCGTCAATTTTCGAACAAGGATTGTGCTCGCATGTCCGAACCATCGCCGGCAGCGGCGCCGTTCTGGAAACTCGCCCTTGTACTCTGGCTGCTCGGGCTCGTTGGCGCGGTCCTGATCCTTCCCTATGCACTGGCGTTGCAGCAGGCCGCACTCGCCGCGGCGAGCGCGCGCTCGCACCTCACGGTGGTCCAGCTTCTTCTCGTCTCGACCGCGCAGACGATGGTGCTGCTGCTGGCCGCCGTGTTGGCGGGGCTGTGGGCCTCGCGCAAGCTCGGCCTTGCGATCCCGCTGCTCTCCGCATGGCTGACGCGGCGGCCGGTGCCTCCGGACACCGGCCGAACGCTGCTGGTGGCGCTCGCCATCGGCCTTGCCGTGGGACTCGTCCTGGTCGTGCTCGACCGCTTCGTGTTCGCGGCGATGCTATCGGTCGCAGACGTCGTCAAGGACGCAGCGGGTGGCGGCGCGCGGCCGAACGCATGGCAGGGGCTGCTCGCCTCCTTCTATGGCGCGATCGACGAGGAGATATTGATGCGGCTCGGCCAGATGTCGGTGCTGGCGCTGGGGCTCCGCACGGTTTTGCGCAGGCGCGACGTTGCGCTCCCCTCCGGCGTGTTCTGGACAGCGAACATCCTGACCGCCATTGTTTTCGGGCTCGGCCATCTTCCCGCGACCGCGGCGCTGACCCCGCTCACGACGGCGCTGGTGGTTCGCGCCATCGTCTTGAACGGCGTGGCCGGCATCGTCTTCGGAGCGCTGTTTCGTCGCTACGGACTAGAGTGGGCGATGGTCTCGCATTTCGGCGCCGACATCGTCCTGCACGTTCTCTCCGCGTGAAGAACGACGCTTCACTTGCGCGCGGCGGTCCGCTTCGGCCGGCGCACGGCGCGGATCTTGCCGCTGCCGCCGCCGCCGCAGAAGAACCGGTCGCCGCCATCGGATTCGAGGCCCGAGACGCCGGTGCCTTCGGGCATCTCGATCCGCTCCAGAACCTCGCCGCTCTGCGGATCGATCCGCCGCACGTCGCTCTCGTCGCCTTCCCAGGTGCCGTGCCAGAGCTCGTCGTCGACCCAGGTGACCCCGGTGACGACGCGGTCGGACTCGATGGTGCGGAGAATGGCGCCGGTATCGGGATCGATCTGATGGATCTTCCGGCCGCGGTGCTGACCCACCCACAGCGTCCCCTCGGCCCAGGCCAGCCCGGAATCGCCGCCACCGCCGGGCGCCGGGATGGTGGCGAGCACGCGGCCGGTTTTCGGATCGATCTTGTGGATGCGATCCTCGGCGATCTGGAACAGGTGCCGGCCATCGAATGCCGTTCCGGCGTGCGAGGCGACCTCGATCGAGCGCAGCACCTTGCCTTCAGCCGGATCAAGCGCGTTGAGCTTGTCGCCGCTCGCAAACCAGACCTGCTGGCCGTCGAACGTCACGCCATTGATGCGGTCGACGCCGGGGAAGGGGCCATATTCACGGATGATGTCGGCTGAAGAGCGTTTCATGCTGGCGATCCCTGAACGTGATGAATTGTTTCGCTGATGCTGTCTTAATCGCTCGGCAGCGGGCCCGGGAGTAACAAGGTTGTCGTGAAACCGGGCAGCGGCCGGGCCATCCAGCGCCGCGCGCGGCCGCGACCATAGGACTGTACCTTGCCCTCCGCCGCGAGCTGATCAAGGGCGCGCTGCACGGTGCGCTGGCTCGCGCCGAGCGCCAGCGCGAGCGCGGAGCTCGACCAGGATTCACCGTCGGCGAGGAAGGCGAGCACCGCCGCATGCTCCTCGTCGACCGGCCACGCCAGCACGACGACATCGTGGGCGACGCGCGGCGCGAGCGCGAAGCCGCGCTCCGTCGCGCTGACGTCGGCCAGCGATTTCAGCGCCGTGCGCAGCCGCCCGATCTCGACGCGCAGCCGCGCGCGGTGCGATTCGTCGGCGTGCCTGGCGCGGAAGGCCTGTGCGAGCAGCGTGCTTCTCGGCACGTCGCTGGGCCAGGCCTCGCCGAGCGCGCGGGCGAGCGCAAACAGCACCGGGCGCGTTGCGAGCGGGACCACGTTGCGCGCGTAGCGCACGACATAGCGGCACGCGTCCACCACGAGTGCCTTCGATGCCAGCAGCGCCTCGACGTCCTCGAGCCGGAGCAGGCGCTCCTCGCCACGCGCGATCAGGCGCGCGGCCGGCGTATCGAGGGCGAGGGCCGCGGTTTCGACTTCCACCTTCAGCGCCGGGATGTTCGCCTGGCGTGCGGCACGCGAGGCCCGTTCCAGCGCGGCGCGCGCCACGCGGGTGCGGAGGCGCCGCATCGCGATGCCGGCCACGACCAGCTCGTGGGCGGCCCTCAGCGCGGGAGGCAGGAGCGCAGGGTCGAGCCCGGCCAGCGCATGTTCGGCGTCGTCGAGGCGGCCGATCAGGAGCAGGCGGCGGACCTCAAGATGTCGTGCATGCGCGGCGTTGACACGGTCGCCGTGCGACTCGAGCGCGACCCGCGCCGCATCGAGCGCCTTCGGCGCAAAGCCGAGATCGCGCGAGACCAATGCGATCTCGGCCTCGGCGACGACGCATCGGGCGCGGGCCAGCGTCTCTTTCGGGCCGAAGGCGCGCGCGGCACTGCGCAACAGCGCTTTCGCCCGCACGAGCTCGCCGAGCTGCGCCATCGCGATGCCGCGAAGCGCCAGCGCCGGCGCATCGCCGCGCAGCGCAACCCGCTTCAAGGCGCCGAGCGGATCACCTGTCGCCAGCGCGCGCGCCGCAGCCGTGATCAGCGAGTCCATGGAAATCCCGCCACACTTGTAACTCTCACCGGTTCGATCTCCGGTCCTAGTCTATCTCGCGACCACAGGCCAGCACGGCAAAGCGAGAGGGTTACCCCATGGTCTACCTGACGATGCTTTCCCCGGCGTTCCTTTCCGCCATCGTCGATTGGGCGGGCGCCGTCGTGACCGTGCTGGCCGTCGGTCCGGCCCATTCAACGGAACGGAGAGAGCAATGACGGGACATACCACTGGAACACGGGAGCAGTGGCTTGCGGCGCGGCTGGAGTTGCTGCAGGCGGAGAAGGAGCTGACCCGGCGCGGTGACGAACTGGCACAGCAACGCCAGAACCTGCCGTGGGTCCGCATCGACAAGGCATATGCGTTCGACAGCGAGGACGGAAAGGCCTCGCTCAGGGAGCTCTTCCGCGGGCGCTCGCAGCTCCTCGTCTATCATTTCATGTTCGGGCCCGACTACACGGCGGGCTGCCCGTCCTGCTCGGCGATCGCCGACGGTTTCAACGGGATCGCAGTGCATCTAGCCAATCATGACGTGATGCTCTGGGCGGTGTCACGGGCGCCGCTGGCAAAACTGCAGGCCTACAAGCAGCGGATGGGGTGGACGTTCCCCTGGGCGTCCTCGTTCGGCGGCGACTTCAACCCTGACTTCAACGTGTTCTTCACCGAAGAGCAGCAGCGCAACGGGACCATCGAATACAACTACGCGCGCGGCGGGCACGCGATGGACGCGGCCAAGGTGCCGACGCCTGTCGCCAGGTTCGCGGCCTCATGCGGGACCGATGCACCAACATATTCGCGCGAGAGGCCGGGCCTGAGTGCGTTCGTGCTGGAGGACGGCGTCGTCTATCACACCTATTCGGCCTACGCGCGTGGCGTCGACGGCATCTGGGGCATGAACCAGTGGCTCGACCGTGCTCCCAAGGGACGCAACCAGACGGAGGGACCCTGGTGGCGCCGCCACGACGAGTACGAAGCGCGCTAGCGGGGAGGGTGGGCGACCCGAAAACGGTGACGGGTGCCGACCTCGTGGGGCCGGCGTCCATTTGCGAATCGAGGAGACGACGCATGAGCTTTGGATGTTTTTCCGTTCGGCACGACAGCGTCAGCACTAGCGGCATTGCCGATTGGCTGTCGCTTGCGGCGACGCCGACCTTTGCCGTCATGGCGCTGCTTACGCCGTTTCTCGACAGTGCGCAGGATGCGCTCTGCTCGTCGGCGCACGGCATGTCGCCGCTGAGCGGAATGGTTCCGATGTACCTCTTGATGAGCGCCTTCCACCTGGCGCCCTGGCTGAAGCTGATCGCCGGCCGGCGAAACGGCGCGAATGGTCCCTGATCGCGGTCGTCAGGAATCCCCGGAAGGCTGTCGGATTCCCGTCTCGTGAATCGTCCTCTGGGGCTGCAACCCAACCCAAGGAGTTCCGATATGCCCTATGTCGATGGTTTCGTCATTCCGGTGCACAAGGACAAGATCGAGGCCTACAGGGCCCAGGCGCGCAAAGCCGGAGAAATCTGGAAGGAATTTGGTGCGCTCGATTTTGTCGAGTGTATTGGTGACGACGTGCCCTATGGCGAATTAACGTCGTTTCCGCGTGCCGTGCGCGCTCAAGACGACGAAATCGTCGTCTTTTCCTGGATCGTCTATCGGAACAAGGCCGAGCGCGATGCGATCAACGCCAAGGTGATGGCGGACGAGCGCCTCAAGGGCGATATGCCATTTGACGGCAAGCGGCTGATCTTCGGCGGCTTCGAGATGTGGCTGAAGATGTGACGGCCGCGACGCGGCGGTTTGCCGAGTCTATGAGCTGCTTCCGCCGCTTTTTCTCGTCCTGGCGTTGAGGCCGACCAGACGCCAGATTCGCCGTCCGCTCCATGTAAAGCATGCTTGACACTGTCGCGTCGATGCCGCGATAGTAAAGCATGCTTTACACACAGAGGAGACGCGAATGTCCGCCGAGACGAAGCAGGTGTTGAGTGGTTGGGCGCGGCTGTTCGGACCCGCGCTGGCGTTCTATCTCGCTGTGGTCGCTGTGTCCGTCTGGGCATCGATGACCCAGATGGGCGCGCTCGTGCGGGTGCCTCTGATCGTCGCGCCGATCCTGCCAGGCCTTCTGCTGCTTTGGTTGACCATACGCTCCTACAGGCAGAGCGACGAATATATCCGCCTGCGGATTCTGCAGGCGGCCGCGCTCGCCGCCGTCATCGTCGCCGCGCTTTCACTGATCTATGCGTTCCTGGAGCTGCTGGGACTGCCGCATCTGAGCGCGTCCTGGACGACCAACATTGTCTGGCTGGTCTTCGTGGCGCAGATGCTCAGGCTTGTGGCGACGGGCCGATGAAAAACATCGTGCCTCAACTGCGCACCGAGCGCTGCTGGACCCAGGGCGACCTTGCCAGGAAGCTTCAGGTATCGCGGCAGACCGTGAACGCCATCGAGACCGGCCGCTACGAGGCAAGCCTTTCGCTGGCTTTCAAGATTGCCAAACTATTCGGCAAGCCCCTGGAGGACATCTTCCAGCCATGAGGCCTGCCCAGGCGCCCGCAGGGTCGCCCTTTGCCGCGATCGACCTTTCGCGCTCCGGCGGCGAATGCCGCGTCAGCGCCGCACCTGCGTCACATCGCGCACCGCGCCGCGCGAGGCGTTGCTGGTGAGCGCCGCATAGGCGCGCAGCGCCGCCGAGACGACGCGGTCGCGGCTCTTCGGCTCCCAGGCCCCGCGATGCTTCGCCTCCATCGCCGCGCGGCGCGCCGCCAGCACGGCATCATCGACGTCGAGATGGATGCGTCGGTTGGGGATGTCGATCAGGATGCTGTCGCCGTCCTCGACGAGCCCGATCGGTCCGCCTTCCGCGGCTTCCGGCGAGACATGGCCGATGGAAAGGCCCGAGCTGCCGCCGGAGAAGCGGCCGTCGGTGATGAGTGCGCATTCCTTGGCGAGGCCCTTGGATTTCAGGTAGCTCGTCGGATACAGCATTTCCTGCATGCCGGGGCCGCCCTTGGGGCCTTCGTAGCGGACGAGGACGATATCGCCGGCCTTCACCTTGTTGCCGAGGATGCCGGAAACTGCATCCTCCTGGCTCTCGAACACGCGGGCCCTGCCGCGGAAGGTGAGGATCGAGGCGTCGACGCCTGCGGTCTTCACGATGCAGCCTTCGGGCGCGAGATTACCGGTCAACACCGCAAGGCCGCCGTCGCGCGAGAACGGATGCTCGGCGGAGCGGATGACGCCGCTCTGCCGGTCGGTATCGAGCTCATCGAAGCGCGCCGACTGGCTGAAGGGGGATTGCGTCGGCACGCCGCCCGGGGCCGCTGAGAAGAAGCGGCGCACCGCCTCGTCGGTGGTGTGGCTGATATCCCAGCGCGCCAGCGCATCGCCCAGCGTGCGCGCATGCACGGTCGGCACCGATGCGTCGATCAGGCCGGCGCGGTCGAGCTCGCCGAGGATCGCCATGATGCCGCCGGCGCGGTGCACGTCCTCCATGTGCACGTCGTTCTTGGCGGGCGCGACCTTGCAGAGACACGGCACGCGGCGCGACAGGCGGTCGATGTCATCGAGCGTGAAACCGACCTCGCCCTCGCGGGCGGCCGCGAGCAGATGCAGCACGGTGTTGGTCGAGCCGCCCATCGCGATGTCGAGGCTCATGGCGTTCTCGAACGCCTTGAAATTGGCAATCCCGCGCGGCAGCGCCGTCGCGTCATCCGCTTCGTACCAGCGCCGCGCCAGCTCGACGACCAGGTTGCCGGCCTGGCGGAACAGCACCTCGCGATCGGCGTGCGTCGCGAGCACCGAGCCGTTGCCGGGCAGCGAAAGGCCGAGCGCCTCGGTCAGGCAGTTCATGGAATTGGCGGTGAACATGCCGGAGCAGCTTCCGCAGGTCGGACAGGCGGAGCGCTCGATCACCTTCACCTCTTCGTCGGTGTAGCGATCGTCGGCGGCGGCGACCATCGCGTCGATCAGGTCGACCGCGACCTGCTTGCCCTTGACGGCGACCTTGCCGGCCTCCATCGGGCCGCCCGAGACGAACACGGTCGGGATGTTGAGCCGCATCGCGGCCATCAGCATGCCGGGCGTGATCTTGTCGCAGTTGGAGATGCACACCAGCGCGTCCGCGCAATGCGCGTTCACCATGTACTCGACGGAATCGGCGATCAGCTCGCGGCTCGGCAGCGAATACAGCATGCCGCCATGGCCCATCGCGATGCCGTCGTCGACCGCAATCGTGTTGAACTCCTTGGCGACGCCGCCTGCCGCCTCGATCTCGCGCGCGACGAGCTGGCCGAGATCCTTGAGGTGGACATGGCCCGGCACGAACTGGGTGAAGCTGTTGGCGACCGCGATGATCGGCTTGCCGAAATCCTCGTCCTTCATGCCGGTGGCTCGCCACAGGCCGCGCGCGCCGGCCATGTTGCGGCCGTGGGTGGTGGTTCTCGAACGATAGGCGGGCATCTTTGGGCGTCTCCTGGCAGAAATGTTTGGCGGGTGTTACGGCGCTTTCGGTCTGTTGTAAAATATATTATTCAAGCATAATAAGGTCGTTGAGTATATCAGATATGGACGTCCGGCAGTTCAGGCATTTCGTGACGGTGGCGGAGACGCTGCATTTCGGCCGCGCCGCCGAAGCGCTCGGCATGACGCAGCCGCCGCTCAGCCAGTCGATCCTGGCGCTCGAGCGCGCGCTTGGTGCGCCGCTGTTCGTCCGCACCAAGCGCAGCGTCGCGCTGACGCCATTCGGCGAGAGCCTGCTGCCGCACGTGCGCAAGGCGCTGGAGCAGTTGAACGCGCTGCCGGAGCTTGCAAAGCGGCTGCGTGACGGGGTCGCTGGCACGCTGTCGCTCTCTTTCGTCAGCACAGCCGACTACAGCATCCTGCCCAGTCTCGTCAGGCGCTACGCCGCGTTGTTTCCCGACGTCGAGATCGCGCTTTCGGAAGCGACCAGCGACGTGCAGATCGTGACGCTCGTCGAGGGCAGGGGACATGCCGGCATCATCATCCCGCCAGCTGAAGGCGCGCTGCCAGCGCCACTGCGCTACGCTAAGCTTTTGTCGGAGCCGCTGGTTGCGGCCGTGCCGGCTGGCTGGATCGAACGCAGGCAACTCGCGCTCAAGCGCGGGCGCCTGGCACCGGAAGCCGTGATCAAGGCGCCGCTGATCATCTTCCCGCGGCGATCAGCGCCGGCCTTCCACGATCTCGTGACAAGCTATTACGTCCGGCACGGCGGCCGGGCCCGGATCGCGCAGGAGGCGATCCAGATGCAGACCATCATCAGCCTGGTTTCGGCGGGGATGGGGATCGCGCTGGTGCCGGCGTCGCTACGCAACCTCGCGCGCACCGGCGTCAGCTATGTCGACCTCCTCCACGACGCGCCGCTGCTCGAAACCGGGATCGTCTGGCGCGGCGACGACACCACGCCGACGCTGGTGCGCTTTCTCGACGTTGCGCGGGAGGTCGCCCGCGTCGATCGGTGATTGCGCCAGGGCCGAGCCCGTCTTGCTGCTTTCGAGCCATCCCGGCGGCGCATCGCCGGAGCGGGCCACTCCGATCCGGCGTGACGCAACGAACCGGCTTTATTTGTCCGGCAGGCACACCCGCAGGCGGTGGCCGTCGGGATCGAGCGCGACGAAAGTGAGGCCGAATACCGCATTCATCGGTTCCTGCTCGATCGCGACGCCGGCTGCACGCCATTCGTCATGCAGGCGGTGGACGTCGGCCTCGCTCTCGACCATGAAGGCGAGCTCGCTGCGATGGCCACTGCCGCCGGAGACGAAGTTCTTCGCCTGCATCGACCACAGTCCCAGCATCAGCCGGCCGTCGAAGTCGAAGGCGACATAAGTCGGAAACACGCCGAGCGGCTTGCGGCCGAGCAGCCGCTCGTAGAAGGCCTGGCTCGCCGCGGGATCGCTGACATAGAGTGGCAGCAGGTTCGGAACTGGCATCGCGAAAATCTCCATTTCCCCAGCGTTGCGTGTCTTAACCGGTAGCCCTGCCAGATTCTGGCAGCATGGTTTGTTCGTTCGACCAGGCATGGCCAAGGGAGAGCCTCGCATGTCGGATAAGCCGATCGCCGAGCGCCTGCAGGTCAAACGCGACCGCAAACTTGCCGTGGTCGATGCGCCGGCAGGTCTCGACCGCAAGGTCGGCGCGAGCAAGGCACGCGCCGATCTCGGGGCGGCGGACGTGGCTCTTCTGTTCGTGGCAAATCGCGCGCGGCTTGATGCGCAATTGCCTGTTGTTCTGAAGAAGGCACTGCCGACGTCGATCCTCTGGATGGCCTATCCGAAGCTGACCTCGGCCCTTGCGGCGGATCTGAGCCGCGACGTCATCCACAGGCTCGCACGTGGTCACGGGCTCGATACCGTGAGCCAGATCGCGATCGACGAAGACTGGTCGGCGCTGCGGCTGAAGCGCGTCGGCTGATTGGCCGGCGGTCCATGATGACCGGGGCCGCGCAACAGAGTGTGATCGCGCTTTCGCAAATCCACCCTTCCAGGCTGCAATTGTTCTTGATATGTTCTGGACGTTGCGTGCCGGGAATGCAGTGCCGATGGGTGAAGGAAGCGACGATGGCGGCCGGCTGTTTCTGGCCACGTTGCCCGACGCCGGCACGGCAGCCCAGATTCACCAGCGCGCGACCAACTTGCGACGGGCCCACGGTTTCGACGGGCATCCGATCGCGCCGCAGCGGCTGCATGTCTCGCTGTTTTTCCTCGGCGGCCTGCCCTCGCAGGCGATCCCGAAAGTCTGCGATGCGATCGCCGGCATTCGCGCCCCGCCGTTTGTCGTCGTGTTCGATCGGTCGGTCAGCTTCCGCGGCAAGCCTGGCAGCCGTCCCTTCGTGCTCATTGGCGACGAGGGGCCGACCCCGCTGAAATGGTTTCGCGAACGGCTCGGCGCGGCGCTGGCGGGGATCGGGTTTGGACGCCTGGCACGGCGAGGCTTCACGCCGCACGTCACGCTGCTCTACGACGCGCGCAGCGCCGAGGAACATCCGGTCGCGCCGGTCACGTGGCAGGTCAGCGAATTCGTGCTCGTGCACAGCCATAACGGACACCGCCATCTGGCGCGATGGCGGCTGCGCGGATGAAGGAGGCGCCGCCAGCATGCCGGCTTGCGGCGGCTACCTGACCACCATGCCCGACGACGCAGCCGAAGCGGCAGCCTGCAGCATCGGGCGCCGGCGCGTCAGCGGCAGCAGCAAGAGGACCGTTGCGACCGAGCAGGTGATCGCGACCGCGAGCAGGGCGTGGCTGCCGAAACGGGTGAGCAGCGCGATGAACAGCGGTGGCGAGGCCGCGGACATCAGGTTCAAGGGCAGCGCGATGCGCGATGCGGCCTTGACGTAATCGGCCCTGTCGTAGAACACGAGCGGAATGGTGGCCCGCGCCACCGCGAGCGCGCCGCTGCCGAGCCCGTAGATCAGGACGAAGGTGGCGATGGCGGCGTAGTTGTTCTCACCGACCAGCAGAAGCATCATCGCGACGGGCAGCGCCATGCCGGCGACAATGCCGGTCGAAATCCCGTCCCAGTGCTTGCCGCCGACAAAATCCATCGCCCGAGCGCTGACCTGGATGACGCCGAGTGCCGAGCCGAAAGCGATGGCCTGCGTCGGTGGCAGTCCGACCGTCTTGAGCAGCTCGATGAAGATCGCGCTCAAGCCAAAGGTGACGAAGGCGTTCAGCGCGATCGCGGTGGTGAGCAAATAGAACGTGCTCTTGCGGCTCGGCGGATGCACCTCCGGCTCGCCCACGGAAAGTGCCTGTGCCTCCGCTGCGGCCGTGCGCACGGGCAGCGCGAAGATGTAGAGCGGCAGCGAGATTGCAAGCATCATGCCGGCATAGATCGCGCAGGCTCCGCGCCAGCCGACCAGGTCCGAAAGCAGTGAGGTGATCGGCCAGAAGACGCTGGCGGAAAGCCCCGAGACGAGCATCAAGCCGCCGATGGCGCGTGGCGCGCGGCGCCCCACGAGCTCGTTGAGCATGATGTTGGTGGCCGTGGTGAGCGTGGCGCTCCCGGCCAAGCCCAGCAGCGTCCAGCCGAGGAAATAGGAGAGGGCGCCGCGCGAGGCGGCGAGCATCAGGAAGCCCGGAATGGCCACGATGGTGCCGCCGATCATGACGCGGCGGGCGCCGAAGCGCGAGAACAGTCGGCTGAGAAACGGCGAGCACAGCCCCGTGACGACATAGAGCACCGAGGTGCCGGCAAAGGCCGAGGAAATGTCCATGCCGAGGTCGGCGGCGATCGGCCGCCCGACGATGGCGGGCAAGCTGATCGTGCCCCAGCCAATGAGCTGGGTGACGGCAAGCGCAACGATGGCGATCGCGATTTTCTTGTCGAAGACGGTGCTGGGCAGGGGGAAATGCAAGGGCGGGATGCAACGGGAGGTGAAAGACTCAAAAAGCCGACGCGAAGCGCCGGCATGCTAGCCCGGGAGAGATATGCAGGGGCGCACGAGGCGTATCGCGTCAGGTCATATCGCGTACCGGTGGATGCCGGCGCGCACCGCCCAGCAGCAGCCTCGCAATACCGGCGGCACGTGCGAAGCCTTCGCGCGACGTCGCCGGGATTGCCTCGCCAAAGGCGCGCTTCTGCATGGTGTGAGGCAACCAGTCGCCGACGAGCCGCGCGGCGGCCCCACGTCGTCCCGCCGCGAACGAGCCAGGCCTGCGCTCCGTGACCCTCACGGAAAGGCTCGGCATTTTGCGCCTGGGATCAGTCCACCCTCACGTTGGTCCCCGGCCTCGGCGTCGTGCTGGTGGCCTCGCTCAGCGGCTCTGCCTCCACCCGGCCACTAATCGGCGTTGCCCGTCAACATTTTGACAAACAATGCTTTTAATAATAAACAGAGAGTCGGTTTATTATTTAAGAGGAATCGTCGATGGCGCGGACCGTCAAGCCCGAGGAGCGGACCGCACGACGCAACGAAATCCTTGATGTCACCCAGCGCCTGGTCGTCACCAAGGGCTATGAGCGGATGACCGTCCAGGACATCCTGGCCGAGCTGAAGATGTCGAGCGGCGCCTTCTACCACTACTTCGGCTCCAAGCCGGAGGTGCTGGATGCGCTGGTCGATCGCATCAAGGAAGAATCCGGCGCCGAGCTCTTGCCCGTCGTTCGCGACGGCGCCTTGTCGGCGCCGGAAAAACTGCGCGCGTTCTTCCAGGTGCTCGATCGCATGCGAACCGAGCGGCAGGCCACCGTGATCGCGCTGCTTCAGATCTGGTACGACGACAGCAACGCCATCGTGCGTCAGAAGGTGGAGGCGGCGACGACCGCCTGGCGCGCGCCGCTGATCGCCGAGGTTGCGCGTCAGGGCGTGCGCGAAGGCGTCTTCTCCACGGCCTTTCCCGACCAGGCCGGCGAAATCGTGCTGGCGCTCGCCAATGCCATGGGCACGGCCCATGCACAGCTGATGCTGGCCTTTGCGCGCGATCCGGACGAGCGGCGCTTCACGGAAGGCGTGCTCGCGCTGCACGCGGCCTTTAGCGACGCGATCGAACGCGCGCTCGGCGCGCCCGCGGGCTCGCTGCCGCCGGCCGATGAAGCGGCGGTGGCGTTCTGGATCAAGGCGATGCGCGCGCATGGCATGGCCGCTTCCCCAGGGAGGTCCTGATGCAACTCGTGATCCGTTCGCTCGTGTCGGCGCTGGCAGGGCTTGTCGCGCTCGGCGTCGTCATTTTTGTGCCGGCCGGCACCATCGCCTATTGGCAGGGCTGGGTCTTCATCCTCGTCTTCACGGCCTGCAGCACGCTGACCGGAATCTATCTCGGCCTGAAGGACCCGGCGCTGCTGGACAGGCGCGTCAAGGGAGGGCCGCTCGCAGAGACGCGGCCGGTGCAGAAGATCTTGATCACGCTCATCATTGCGAGCTTCTTTGCCATGACGATCGTCTCCGCGCTCGATTTCCGCTTCGGCTGGTCGAGGGTGCCGGCCTGGGTTGCGATCGCCGGCAATGCTCTTGTCGTGCTGGGCCTTTACATCGATCTCCTGGTCTTGCGCGAGAACAGCTTCAGCGCCGCCACGATCCGCAGGATGGAGGGGCAGCGCGTCATCACGACCGGGCCCTATGCCGTGGTCCGGCACCCGATGTACGTAGGTGCGCTGATCATGGTGGCCGGCGTGCCGCTGGCGCTCGGCTCCTATTGGGGAGAGCTCTTCGTGCTGGTCGATATCCCGATCCTGGTGCTGCGTATCCTCGACGAGGAGGCGATGCTGCATCAAGAACTGGAGGGCTACGCGGACTATGCGCGGGGCGTGCGTTCTCGCCTGGTGCCCGGGCTCTGGTAGCGCGCGTTGTGCGTGGACGGTCGATGGGCCTTGCCAGAAGCGGCGAGGCCCATAGATTACGGCCACCCGCAGCGAAGCCCATGACGGATTTCCGATGTCCGACCTTTCCGCCTTTGCCATCACCAGACGCTGGCCGGCCCAGTACCCCGACCGCCTGCAGCTCTATTCGCTGCCGACGCCCAATGGCGTCAAGGTGTCGATCATGCTGGAGGAGACGGGCCTGCCTTACGAAGTGCATCTCGTCGACTTCAACAAGGACGACCAGAAGACGCCGGAATTCCTGTCGCTCAATCCGAACGGCAAGATCCCTGCGATCATCGATCCCGACGGCCCCGGCGGCAAGCCGCTTGCGCTGTTCGAGTCGGGCGCGATCCTGCAATATCTCGCCGAGAAGACCGGGCAGTTGCTGCCCGCCGAGCCGGCGCGCCGCTGGCACACGATTCAGTGGGTCCATTTCCAGATGGGTGGCATCGGGCCGATGTTCGGCCAGGTCGGCTTCTTCCACAAATTCGCCGGCCGCGAGATCGCCGACAAGCGGCCGCTGGAGCGCTACGTCAACGAATCCAGACGCCTGCTCGGCGTGATGGAGACGCACCTCGCCGGCCGGCAATGGTTCATGGACGACGAGTACACCATCGCCGACATTGCAATGCTCGGCTGGGTGCGGAACCTGATCGGCTTCTACGGCGCGCGCGACCTCGTCGGATTCGATCAATTGACGCACGTTCCCGCCTGGCTCGAGCGCGGCCTGGCGCGGCCCGCCGTGCAGCGTGGACTGGACATCCCAAAGCGGCCTTAAGCTGCGCTCTTCAGCAGTTCATAAACAGTCGGATTGTCGGCACAGGCGCCAAAGCCGCATTCCAGCAGCGTGGAGATCACGTTCAGCGCGGTTAGCCCGATCACTAGCCACACCGCGGCCTGCGCAAAGCCGTCGCCAGCGACGGCTTGCGTCGCGCCGTCGTCGTCGAACTGGCTATCGAACAGCAGGATGGCCGCGAGCAGGACGATGGCCGCGACGAAGCCGATCAGCGCCCAAGTGTAATAGTGATAGCCGAGCAGGGCCGAACCGTAGCCTGCGTCTCCGGGAAGGATGTGCAGCAGGATCTGCCGTGTCGACACAACTGCGCCCGCGACGGCCGTCAGCAGTGACAGTGCGTAGTGGCTCGGCCTCGGTCCGAAGCGGACGTTCAGGATCGGTCCAACGGCCAGCAGGGCGAACAGGACGCGCTGCAGCAGGCACAGCGGGCAGGGCAGCTCGTGGAGCAGGAACTGCGCGGCAAATGCCGCGGTCAGCACCAGCCCGATGCCGTAAAGCGCGAGTGCATTGAGGGTAGTCGCGTAACTGCGTGCCATGACCGGTCTCAGAATGAAAGGCTCAGCCGGTCGGTAGCATGATGCAGGAAGGTTGCGACGCACGCGATAAGGACAACGGCAAACACCCCGATCGCGAGTGGTCGCGGACCGCGCCAGGCGATCAGCATGGCGATGGCGATGGCGAGAAACAGTGCGGTGAATTCCATGGTCAGCCCCCAACGGAACAGCGCCGTAGTCTATGATAGATTCGCCGATCTGGTTGACGGAAAAACTTGAGCGCCACCGCGGCTGTTGGAGTGGATTTGACGATATGGCCTGCTGAGCCGGGATGCGAATGCCGGAATCGAACCATCGCCGTGAGCGAGAATGTGCATTGTTCCGCGCGCAATGCTCCGCCATGATTGCGCCGCCCGCCTTGCATACCCGACCTGAGTCCATCCCATGACCACAACAGCGCCCCGTCCCGCGGTCCATCGCAAGCCCTGGTACAAGATCCTGTACGTGCAGGTTCTGATCGCGATCGCGCTCGGCGTCGCGGTCGGATACCTCTATCCCAATCTCGGCCAGGAGCTGAAGCCGCTCGGCGACGGCTTCATCGCACTGATCAAGATGATGATCGCGCCGGTGATCTTCTGCACCGTCGTGCACGGCATTTCATCGATGGGCGACCTCAAGCGCGTCGGCCGGGTGGGCCTCAAGGCGCTGATCTATTTTGAAGTGGTTTCGACGATTGCGCTGGCTGTCGGCCTTTTGGTCGGCGAACTGCTGCAGCCGGGCCACGGCTTCAACATCGATGCGGCCTCCATCGATCCGAAATCCGTCGCCTCCTACGTCACCAAGGCAAAGGAGGAGGGCATCGTCGCGCATCTGATGGCGATCATTCCCGACAGCTATTTCGATGCGCTCGCGCGCGGCGACCTTCTTCAGGTCTTGCTGATCTCGATCCTTTCCGGCTTTGCCATCGCCTTTCTCGGCAAGGCCGGCGAGCCGATCTCCCACGCCATTGACCAGGCGGCGAAAGTCTTTTTCGGCGTGATCCGCATCATCGTGCGCGTCGCGCCGCTCGGTGCGTTCGGCGCGATGGCGTTCACCGTCGGCGCTTACGGCCTCGGCGCGCTGTGGAATCTGGTTGCGCTGATCGCCACATTCTATCTCACTAGCATCCTCTTCGTGCTGATCGTGCTCGGCGCAATTGCGCGCTTTTCCGGCTTCTCGATCATTCGTTACATCGCCTACATCAAGGACGAACTTCTGATCGTGCTCGGCACCTCGTCATCGGAAACCGTGCTGCCGCAGATGATCCAGAAGATGGAGCATCTCGGCGCGTCGCGATCCGTAGTCGGCCTCGTCATCCCGACCGGCTACAGCTTCAATCTTGACGGCACCAATATCTATATGACCTTGGCCACGCTGTTTCTGGCGCAGGCGACCAACACCCACCTGACGATCTGGCAGGAGCTCGGCATTCTGGGTGTCGCCATCATCACCTCGAAGGGCGCCTCAGGCGTCACCGGCGCCGGATTCATCACGCTGGCGGCGACGCTTTCCATCGTGCCTGACATACCGATCCAGTCGATCGCCATTCTGGTCGGCATCGACAAGTTCATGAGCGAATGCCGCGCGCTGACCAATCTGATCGGCAACGGCGTCGCCTGCATCGTGATCAGCCGCTCGGAAGGCGAACTCGACAAGGACAAGCTGCACGAGGCGATGGCGCATCCGATCGAGCTCGGCGAGGCGCTGGAGCCTGGCGCGGTCTAGCCATCCTTTGAATTCATCCGACAAGGGGCGCATCATGTCCAAAACCGTCATCTATGGCATCAAGAACTGCGACACCATGAAGAAGGCCCGCGCCTGGCTCGACGGCCACGGTGTTCAATACGATTTCCACGACTACAAGGTCGCAGGCATCACCAAGGACAAGCTGAAACACTGGAGCGATGAGCTGGGGTGGGAGGCGTTGCTCAACCGCGCCGGGACCACGTTCAGGAAATTGCCCGACGCCGACAAGGAGGGGCTCAACGAGAGGAAGGCGCTGGCCCTGATGCTGGCGCAGCCCTCGATGATCAAGCGCCCGGTGCTCGAACTCGGCGCCAAGCTCCTGGTCGGCTTCAAGCCGGAGACCTACGCCAAGGAAGTCAAGCCGTCCGGCAAGGCGCGCTAGTGGAGCGGATTTGACGTTCGCTACCCATTTGCCGCGCTTCACTTATGCGAACGTCAAATCCAAAGCTCCACTAGAATAAATAATTTGCTAGTGGTCCTTTGATTCTAACATTCGCAAACGTGCCTCCCAAAGTGGGGAGCGAATGTTAGAATCGGACCACTAGCCGCGGGCGGCGCACGCGACGGGGGAGGGAAAATCGCCCTCCGTCCTGCTAGGCTTCATCCATGGCAAGCCAGCGAGGGCGCGGCCGGCCCGCTTTCGATGATCTGCTTACGCCCGCCGAATGGCGGGTGGTCGAGGCCGTGCGCCACGGCCTGACCAACCGGGAGATCGCGGCGCGGCGTCAGCATTGATGCCGCGAAGTATCACGTCTCGAACGCGCTGCAGAAGCTGGGGTTGACCTCCCGCAGGCAGCTTCGGGAATGGAGAGGTGCCGCACGGGCCAGCGCGCTGGCCGCGACGGAGGCCGACATGGACGAGCCGTTGAAGATCGGAGCAGTGGGGCAGATCGCGCGCCGCGTCAGGGATATCGAGGCCGCGCGGCGCTGGTACGCAGACGTCCTCGGTCTCAAGCCTCTCTATTGCTTTGGCGATCTCGCCTTCTTCGATTGCGACGGCATCCGCCTGATGCTCAGCAAGGACGAAGCGGGCAAGCCGAGCAAATCCATTCTTTATTTCCGTGTCGCGGACATTCGCAGCGCGCATGCCGAATTGAGCGCGCGCGGCATCGTTTTCCTCAACGCGCCGCACATGATCCATCGTCATGCCGACGGTACGGAGGAGTGGATGGCCTTCTTCAAGGACAATGAGGACCGGCCACTGGCGATCATGGCGCAGGTCAAGCCGGCCGCGGCTGAAGGCCGCTAGCCGAACTCGATGATCTCGTCGGTGCCGCCTACCGGCCGCCGCGCCATCTCGCGGTCGATGACGGCGTTGACGACGCCGATCGGCAGCGATTTCGGGCGGCGACCCATGAGGTTGTGCACCTTGAAGCCGCCGTCGATACTGATCGCCTTGTAGGAACCGATGATCTTTTCGACCCTCGTGCCGCTTCCGAACGGCAACAGCAGCCGCTCGTAGGAAACCTCCTTGCCGTCCGCATCCTGCACCATCGCGACTGAATAGGTCGGCCGGCAGTGGCTGATGCAGGCGAGATAGGACGGCACGACCCGGGCGTAACGGTCCGGACCGATGGCATCATCGAGATAGCGGTTGACCCGCATCTCGGGTGCGACGTGGTCGTTGCCGTAGGTGGCGGTCAGCCGCGCGCCTTCATGGGTGATGACGAAGCGCGCGGCAGTACCTTCGCCCTCGACGTCGAAGCTCATCATGTCGGCGAGTTCGTCGGCGATGCGCTCCGGCCTGAAATCTGCGACCGCGGGCAGCTGCTGCGGCTTGCGCAGCGTGCGCAGCCAGGTGTTGAGCAGGTCGCGCTGCCTGATCGAGCGGACGACGGACGGGTTGGCGCTCTCGAACTGCGTCATCGCACTAACCGAACTCGATCGCGTCGGCCGCATCGATCCGGCCCGGCGCGCGATGGAACAGCTCGCGATCGATGACGGCGCGAAGCTTCGGCGTCGGCAGCGTGCTGGAGCCGCGCATTAGGTTTCTGATCTCGAAACCGCCGTCCTCGCTGATCGTCTTCAGCGAGGCGATGATGTGGGTGACGTCGCCGGTGCGGTCGGAAAACGGCAACAGCAGGCGTTCATAGGCGACGACGCGTCCATAGAGGTCGTCGACGTTGGCGATGGTGTAGACCGGAAGCTTTCGCGCGATGCACCGGTAATAGACCGGCATGACGACCGGCGCGAGCCTTGCGCCGAGATAGTCGTCGAGCAGCTTGCCCTTGCCGTTATGGCCGTAGGCGCTCGACATGCGCGAGCCGTCGGTTTCGATGGTCAGGCGCGGCGGCTGATGGGCGGTATCGACGCTGTAATAGACGAGGTCGGGACGCTCGTCCTCAATCCGCGGCGGCAGGTATTCGGCAATCGGCGGGATCGTCTGGGAGCGCGCGTAGAGCCGGAGCCAGACGTTCAAGAGATCGCGCTGCTTGATCGATTTGACGATCGACGCGCTGGCGCCCTGAAATTCCACAGCTGAAAATCCGTTCTGGATGAAACCTGGCCATGATCGGGCTTGAGGTGAAAATTTTCTGTGAAGGCGGCTTGGCGGAACAAAACACCGTTAACGGTCGCTTATCCACGGCCCGCAGCAGGCTTTTCGGCACGGCGCGTCGCCTTCGACTAAGGGCCAAGCCGCCGCGCCGGGGTTGCGACCGCTTGCCCAGCTTTCCGCCTTGCCTAACCCCTGTCGCCTCCGGCATATTCCGGCCCGGAGGCGGCAGGCCCGGACGGTTCCAAGACGTCCGGTTACGAACCTGCCGGTCAGGAAAGGAAGATTGGCCGCGCGCGGGAGGCCTCGCGACGCATGGCCAAGGGGGAATTTATTTGGCCGATGAGTTCATTCTCGAAACCAACGGATTGACCAAGGAATTCGCGGGTTTCTTCGCCGTTCGCGACGTCGCGCTGAAGGTGCGGCGCGGCAGCATTCACGCGTTGATTGGTCCGAACGGGGCGGGCAAGACGACCTGCTTCAATCTCCTGACCAAGTTTTTGAAGCCGTCGGCCGGGCAGATCCTCTACAACGGGAGGGACATCACCGCTATGGCACCGGCCGACGTGGCGCGGCTGGGCCTCGTTCGTTCATTCCAGATCTCGGCGGTATTTCCGCATCTCACGGCGCTGGAGAACGTGCGGGTGGCGCTGCAGCGCCAGCACGGCGCCTCGTTCGATTTCTGGCGCTCCAAATCGGCGCTCAACCGCTTCAACAGCCGCGCGCACGAACTGCTCAACGACGTGGGCCTGAGCGAGTTCGCCAATACGCCGGCGGTCGAGATGGCCTATGGCCGCAAGCGCGCGCTGGAGATCGCGACCACCCTCGCGCTCGATCCGGAGATGATGCTGCTTGACGAGCCGATGGCCGGCATGGGCCATGAGGACATCGACAAGATCGCGGCGCTGATCAAGCGCATTTCGGCGAAATACACCATCCTGATGGTGGAGCATAATTTGAGCGTGGTCGCCAACCTCTCCGACATCATCACCGTGCTGACTCGCGGCCAGGTGCTGGCGCAGGGCAACTATACTGACCTTTCCAAGGACGAGCGCGTCAAGGAAGCCTACCTGGGAGCTGGTCATGCCTGATGTGACAACGGCCGAGGCCACGCTCGCAAAGCCCGCCGCGGCAGGCGGGCAGGTGCTCAGCGTCCAGAATCTCGAAGCCTGGTACGGCGAATCGCACATCCTCCACGGCATCAACTTCAACGTGAATGCCGGCGAGGTGGTCACGCTGCTTGGCCGCAACGGCGCCGGCAAGACCACCACGCTGAAGTCGATCATGGGCATCATCGGCAAGCGGACCGGCTCGATCGCGTTCGGCGGCCAGGAGATCATCCGCGCGACCTCCGACCGGATCGCGCGGCTCGGCATCGCGTTCTGCCCGGAGGAGCGCGGCATTTTTGCCAGCCTCGACGTCCGCGAGAACCTGTTGCTGCCGCCGGTGGTGCGGCCGGGCGGGCTGTCGGTCGAGCAGATATTCAACCTGTTCCCGAACCTGAAGGAACGCCTCAACAGCCAGGGCACCAAGCTGTCCGGCGGCGAGCAGCAGATGCTCGCGATTGCGCGCATCCTGCGCACCGGCGCCAACTTCCTGATGCTGGACGAGCCGACCGAGGGGCTCGCGCCCGTCATCATCCAGCAGATCGGCCACACCATCGCGCGGCTGAAAAAGGAAGGCTTCACCATCCTTCTGGTCGAGCAGAATTTCCGCTTCGCCTCGACGGTGGCGGACCGCTACTACGTCGTCGAGCACGGCAAGATCATCGACGGTTTCGCCAATTCCGAGCTCCAGGCCAATATGGGCAAGCTGCACGCTTATCTGGGCGTCTGACCAAAGACAGAAATTCGAAAAAGGGAATGAACATGAAGACCAACGCCATTGCCTCCCTGCTGCTCGGTACCGCGCTCGCGCTGGTGGCCAGCGCCGCGTCGGCGCAGGACAAGACCGTGAAGATCGGCGCGCTGTCCGACCAGTCGGGCCTCTATGCCGATCTCGGAGGTCCCGGCTCGACGCTGGCGGCGCAGATGGCGGTCGAGGATTCCGGGCTCACCAAGAAGGGCTGGAAGATCGACGTGATCTCGGGCGACCATCAGAACAAGCCCGATATCGGCAGCACGATCGCGCGGCAGTGGTTCGACGTCGAAAAGGTCGACGTCGTCGTCGACGTGCCGAATTCCGGCGTGGCGCTGGCCGTCAACAACGTGGTCAAGGAGAAGAACGGCGTCTACATCAATTCGGGCGCGGCCACCTCCGACCTCACCAATGCGCAGTGCTCGCCGAACACCGTGCACTGGACCTACGACACCTACATGCTCGCCCACACCACGGGGCAGGCGCTGGTGAAGGCCGGCGGCGATACCTGGTTCTTCCTCACCGCCGACTACGCCTTCGGCGCGGCGCTCGAGCGCGACACCACCGCGGTCGTCGTCGCCAATGGCGGCAAGATCGTCGGCAGCGTCAAGCATCCGCTCAACACCTCCGACTTCTCTTCCTTCCTGCTCCAGGCCCAGTCGTCCAAGGCGAAGATCATCGGCCTTGCCAATGCCGGCGGCGACACCACCAATTCGATCAAGCAGGCGGCCGAGTTCGGTATCGTCAAGGGCGGGCAGAAACTCGCGGCGCTGCTTCTGTTCCTCACCGACGTCAAGGCGATCGGGCTCGAGACCGCGCAGGGTTTGAACTTCACCGAGACCTTCTACTGGGACATGAACGACCAGACCCGCGCCTTCTCCAAGCGTTTTTCCGAGCGCATGAAGAACAGCGCGCCGCCGACCATGGTGCAGGCCGGCGTCTATTCGGGCCTGTTGCATTACTTCAAGGCGCTGGAGGCGCTCGGCGGCAATCCGCATGACGGCGTCAAGGTGGTCGAGAAGATGAAGTCGATCCCGACCGATGATCCCTTGTTCGGCAAGGGTTCGATCGAGCCCAACGGCCGCACCATCCACAGCGCCTATCTGTTCGAGGTGAAGAAGCCGTCGGAGTCCAAGGCGCCGTGGGATTTCTACAAGCTGGTCGGCACCGTTCCGGGCGACGAGGCGTTCACGCCGCTCTCGCAGAGCACGTGCGCGCTCTTGAAGAAGTAGTATCGCGCGAAGGCCGCCGGCCTCGCGCCGGCGGCCTTTGAGCGAAGTGGACAGGATCGAGCGCCACGGGATTGAGCGCGAAAGAATGGAACCATGCAGGCTCTCTACGCACAGCTTCTGGTCGGACTGATCAACGGCTCGTTCTACGCGCTGCTCAGCCTCGGGCTTGCCGTGATCTTCGGCATGCTCAACATCATCAACTTCGCCCACGGCGCGCTCTACATGATGGGCGCGTTCTGCGCCTATTTCCTGCTCAATGTCGCCGGCATCGGCTACTGGCCGGCGCTGATCATCGCGCCGATCGTGGTCGGCATCTTCGGCATGATCCTCGAGCGCACTATGCTGCAGCGGCTCGCCGGGCTCGATCATCTCTACGGCCTGCTGCTCACCTTCGGCATCGCGCTGATCGTGCAGGGCGTGTTCCAGAACTATTTCGGTTCTTCCGGTCTGCCCTATGCGATCCCCGATGAGCTCAAGGGCGGCATGAATCTGGGCTTCATGTTCCTGCCAGTCTATCGCGGCTGGGTGGTGGTGTTCTCCCTGGTGGTCTGCCTCGCCACCTGGTTCCTGATCGAGAAGACCCGGCTAGGCGCCTATTTGCGCGCGGCGACCGAAAATCCGACCCTGGTGCGCGCCTTCGGCATCAACGTGCCCAGGATGATCACGCTGACCTACGGCCTCGGCGTCGGGCTGGCGGCGCTCGCCGGCGTATTGTCGGCGCCGATCAACCAGGTCCGGCCGCTGATGGGCGCCGACCTCATCATCGTGGTGTTCGCGGTGGTGGTGATCGGCGGCATGGGCTCGATCATGGGTTCGATCATCACCGGCTTCGCGCTCGGGGTGATCGAGGGACTGACGAAATATTTCTATCCCGAGGCTTCCAACACCGTGGTGTTCGTGCTGATGGTGCTGGTGTTGCTGGTGAAGCCGGCGGGACTGACCGGACGGGCGGCCTGACATGACAGCAATCACCGACGATACCTTGCCGATGACGCCGCGCGCGATGCGCGACGAGATGACCGTGTTCGCGATCATGGCCGTGCTGCTCGGGGTCGTGCCGTGGACCGGCCTCTATCCGTTCTTCGTGATGCAGGCGCTGTGCTTTGCGCTCCTGGCCTGCGCGTTCAACCTGCTGATCGGCTACGGCGGCTTGCTGTCGTTCGGCCACGCGATGTTCCTCGGCACCGCCGGTTATGTCAGCGCGCACGCGCTCAAGGTATGGGGCTGGCCACCCGAACTCGGCATCGTCGCCGGCACGGCCGCAGCCGCGGCGCTCGCCGTCGTTACCGGCTTCGTGTCGATCCGCCGCCAGGGCATCTATTTCTCGATGATCACCCTGGCGCTGTCGCAGCTCCTCTACTTCATCTATCTGCAGGCGCCGTTCACCCATGGCGAGGATGGCATCCAGGGCATTCCGCAGGGTCATCTGTTCGGTATTTTCGACCTTTCCAGGCCGATCACTCTCTATTACGTCGTGCTGGCCGGCTTCCTCGGCGGCTTCCTCCTGATCTACCGCATCATCAACTCGCCGTTCGGCGAGGTGCTTAAGTCGATCCGGGAGAACGAGCAGCGCGCGATCTCGCTCGGCTACAAGACCGACCAGTACAAGTGGCTGGCCTACGTTCTCTCCGGCACGATCGGCGGCTTCGCCGGGTCGCTGAAAGTGTTCGTGGCGCAGAACGCTTCACTGACCGACGTGCACTGGACCATGTCGGGTGAGATCGTGCTGATGACGCTGGTCGGCGGGCTCGGCACCATCTTCGGCCCCGTCGTCGGCGCCTTCGTGATCATCGCCATGCAGCAGTATCTGGCAGGCTTCGGCCAGTGGGTGACGGTGATTCAGGGCGTGATCTTCGTCGCGTGCGTGCTGATGTTCCGCCGCGGCGTCGTCGGCGAGATCGCGCATTACTTCCGGATATCGCTCTAAATCTCGGATTTCCCGAGGCATTTTTAGCTTTGCCGCCAGTCGCCGTGCCACAAAGCGGTGGATGATCCGGTTTGGCCCGCCGCCCGCGGCGCGCTTCACTGCAAAATGGTCTATGACGGTTTCGTGACAGACCGCTCCGGCCCGTTCCAGGACAATGGAATTGATCCATGATGCGTTGGTTTCGCGCCTTTCTACCCAAGGAGGAGCGGTTCTTCGACCTGTTCGCCAGACATGCCCAGACCGCGGTGTTGGGCGCCCAGGCGCTGCAGGACATGCTGCGCGGCGGCGAGGAGACGCCGGTGTTCTGCCAGCGCATCAACCAGATCGAGAATGACGCCGACGGCATCACCCGCGAGGTGCTGACCGCGGTACGCCGCACCTTCATCACCCCGTTCGACCGCGGCGACATCAAGAACCTGATCACCGCGATGGATGACGCCGTCGACCAGATGCAGCAGACCGCGAAGGCGGTGATGCTGTTCGAGGTGCGCGTCTTCGAGCCGCCGATGCGCGAGATCGGCACGCTTCTGGTCGAATGCGCCAATCTGGTGGTGCGGGCGCTGCCGCTGATGCAATCGATCGGCCACAACGTCGCGATGCTGACCGCGATCACCGAGGAGTTGACCAAGCTCGAAGGGCGCGTCGACGACCTCCATGACATCGGGCTGAAGGAGCTGTTCCTCAAGCATCGCAATGCCAACACCATGGATTTCGTGGTCGGCGCCGAGATCTACGACCATCTCGAGAAGGTCGCCGACCGCTTCGACGACGTCGCCAACGAGATCAGTTCCATCGTGATCGAACAGGTATAGGCATGATCCGGACCCGAAGGGCCGCGTTAGCGCAAAGTGGGAGCCGGTCTTCCCTCGCGACAAACGCGGACCGCGTTTGCGCGGAGATCATGCCCTATAAAAATCCCTGGAGCGCGATCGCGCTTCAGCGCATCGCGCTCTAGGGGGCAGGGTCCGTGGACGCCACGCTGGGTCTTCCGGTTCTCGCGAGCCTGATCGCGGTCGCGCTGCTGTTCGATTTCCTGAACGGGCTGCACGACGCCGCCAATTCCATCGCCACCATCGTCTCGACGCGCGTGCTCCGGCCGCAATATGCGGTGTTCTGGGCCGCCTTCTTCAACTTCGTCGCGTTCCTGGTGTTCGGCCTGCACGTGGCGCAGACCATCGGCACCGGGATCATCGACCCCGCGATCGTCGATGCGCGCGTGATATTCGCGGCGCTGGTCGGCTCGATCGTCTGGAACTTGATCACCTGGTGGCTCGGCATCCCCTCGTCCTCGTCGCATGCGCTGATCGGCGGGCTGGTCGGCGCCGGCATGGCGAAGGCCGGGATCTCTGCGGCGGTCTGGAGCGGGCTGTCGAAGACCATGGCCGCGATCGTGCTGTCGCCGCTGGTCGGCTTCCTGCTTGCGATGGTCCTGGTCGCCATCGTCTCCTGGGCCTCGGTGCGGTCGACGCCGTTCGCGGTGGACCGCGCCTTCCGCATCCTGCAATTCGTCTCGGCCTCGCTCTACTCGCTCGGCCACGGCGGCAACGACGCGCAGAAGACCATGGGCATGATCGCCGTGCTGCTCTATTCGCAGGGTGCGCTGGGCACGGAATTCTTCGTGCCGTTCTGGGTGGTTTTGGCCTGCCAGGCCGCGATGGCGCTGGGTACGCTGATGGGTGGCTGGCGCATCGTCCGCACCATGGGCTTGCGCATCACCAAGCTGACGCCGATGCAGGGCTTTTGCGCCGAGACCGGGGGCGCGGCGACGCTGTTCATGGCGACCTTCCTCGGCGTCCCGGTTTCCACCACCCACACCATCACCGGCGCGATCGTCGGCGTCGGCGCGGCGAGGCGCGTCTCGGCGGTGCGCTGGAACGTCGCAAGCTCCATCGTCTATGCCTGGGTGATCACCATCCCGGCGTCCGCGGCGGTGGCCGCGCTGGCCTATTGGGCGGTGGCGCTGATCAGGTGACGAGCTTGAGCCCGACGATCCCCGCCACGATCAGCGAGATGCTGGCCAGCCGCGCGGCGGTCGCCGGCTCGCCGAACAATAGGATGCCGAGTATCGCGGTTCCCACCGCGCCGATCCCGGTCCATACCGCATAGGCCGTTCCAATCGGCAGCGTCTTCAGCGCCAGCCCGAGCAAGATCACGCTCCCGGCCATGCTGAGCAGCGTCAGCGCTGACGGCACGAGCCGTGTGAAACCCTCGGTGAATTTGAGGCCGATCGCCCAGCCGATCTCCAAGAGCCCGGCCGCGAACAGGATGGTCCACGCCATGACAACCCTCCGTTTTAAAGGCAGGGTCGTCCCCGCGGATAGTTTCGAGGAGAAGGTCGTCCTTCCCACGCCGGATATAGGGATTACGGAACGCTTCGCAAATGCCTAAATGACGCTTGATTGCGCCTGTTTTCCCTGCCAAACGCTCCCGCCATGTCCGATATTACCGTTGCCGCCGAATCGCCGTCCCGCTCGCCGCTTGCAGAAGAAGTAGCGCGGAGGCGCACCTTTGCGATCATATCGCATCCGGACGCCGGCAAGACCACGCTCACCGAGAAGCTGCTTTTGTTCGGCGGCGCCATCAACCTCGCGGGTCAGGTCAAGGCCAAGGGCGAGCGGCGCAACACGCGCTCCGACTGGATGAAGATCGAGCGCGAGCGCGGCATCTCGGTCGTCACGTCGGTGATGACCTTCGAGTTCGAGGGTCTCGTGTTCAACCTGCTGGACACGCCGGGCCACGAGGACTTTTCCGAGGACACTTACCGCACGCTGACCGCGGTCGATTCCGCCGTCATGGTGATCGACGCCGCCAAGGGCATCGAGTCGCGTACGCGAAAGCTGTTCGAGGTCTGCCGCCTGCGCGACATCCCGATCATCACCTTCATCAACAAGATGGACCGCGAGAGCCGCGACACCTTCGAGCTTCTCGACGAGATCGAGAAGACGCTGGCGCTCGACACCACGCCGGTGACCTGGCCGGTCGGCCGCGGGCGCGATTTCATCGGCACCTACGATGTCAGGAATCGCGGCGTGCGCCTGCTCGAAGGCGGCGGCGCCAAGACCGGCGCGGCGCAGCAGATCGACATCGCCGAGCTTGCATCCCGCAATCCCAATCTCGACGTCGCCGCGATCAAGGACGAGCTCCAGCTTGTGACCGAAGCCTGCAAGCCGTTCGAGCTCGGTGCTTTTCGCGAGGGCCATCTGACGCCGGTCTATTTCGGCAGCGCGCTGCGCAATTTCGGCGTCGGCGACCTGCTTGAGGGGCTTGGCCAGTTCGCGCCGCCGCCGCGCGCGCAGGACGCCGACCTGCGCAAGGTCGAGGCCTCCGAGTCGCGCATGAGCGCCTTCGTGTTCAAGATCCAGGCCAACATGGATCCGAACCATCGCGACCGCATCGCCTTTGCGCGGCTCTGCTCCGGCAAGCTTTCCCGCGGCATGAAGGCAAAGCTCGTGCGCACCGGCAAGGCCATGCCGCTGTCGAGCCCGCAATTCTTCTTCGCCCAGGACCGCTCGGTGGCCGACGAGGCCTATGCCGGGGACGTCGTCGGCATCCCCAACCACGGCACCTTGCGGATCGGCGACACGCTGACCGAAGGCGAGGATTTGACCTTCGTCGGCGTGCCGAGCTTCGCGCCGGAAATCGTGCGCCGGGTGCGGCTCACCGACGCCATGAAGGCGAAGAAGCTGAAAGAGGCGCTGCAGCAGATGTCGGAGGAGGGCGTGGTGCAGGTGTTCCGCCCGCGCGACGGCGCGCCGGCCCTGGTCGGCGTGGTCGGCCCGCTGCAGCTCGACGTCCTGAAGGCGCGGCTCGACGCCGAATATTCGCTTCCGGTCGAGTTCGAGGTTTCGGAATTCCAGCTCGCGCGCTGGATCTCATCCGACGACAGGAAGAAGCTCGAGGCGTTCATCGCCGCCAACGGCTCGGGTGTGGCCGACGATGTCGACGGCGACCCGGTCTTCATGGCCAAGAACGAGTTCTATCTCGGCTATACCCGCGAGCGCGCGGAAGGCATCGTCTTTTCCAACGTCAAGGACGTGAAGAAGAAGGCGTGACCGTCAGCTCATTGCGGAACCGTAAGCTCGCGAACGCGCGGATGTGAAGTCCGCCCGTCTTGATATCGACGCCGCGGCAAAGCATTTATTGGTTGCGTCCTTGTTCAACGGGCCGCTTCCATGCCGCGCATCGTCGTCATTCTTGTTGCTGTTGTCATCGCCCTCGCTGTCGCCGGCGGCGCCGACGCGCGCCGGCGGCAGATCAACGCGGTGCCGTTTGCGCACGAGCCCTGCAGCGTGCTCGACAACCGTCCCTGCACGCCTACGTTCTGCAGCGTCTTCAACCACGGCCCTTGCGTCCCGGAGATCTTTTATCCCTACGGCGAGAACCTGCAGCTCACCATCCAGACCGTGCCGGCGCAGCAGGACGCGGAAAAGTACCACCGCCCCGACCATGATCTCGATACCATCGGCGACCTCTTCGCCGAGCTGCGCTCCTGCTGGTCGCCGCCGCCCACCGATCAGGCGCGCGAGGGCATGCAGATGTCGGTGCGCTTCAGCTTCAAGCGCTCCGGCGAGATCATCGGCGCGCCGCGCATGACCTTTGCGACTTCGGGCGTGCCGGCGGAAACCCGCGACACCTATCTGAAGGCGATCAACGCCTCGCTGGATTCCTGCCTGCCGATGAAATTTACCTCCGGCCTCGGCGGCGCCTTGGCAGGCCGGCCGATCGCGATCCGCTATGTCGACAATCGCGAGCTCGGCAAGCCGCCGGAGAAGCAGTGACCTGGCGCTCATTCGGACCTATTTGCCTGCGGCGCGAAAGGTGATAGGCGAGGCGGAGGACGCGGCGCGCAAGGGAGGGACCGATGGGGCTTCTGGTGATGATCCTGGGCCTCGTGCTGTTCTTTGGCGTTCACGCCGTCACCACGCAGCGGGATTTGCGCGGCCAGCTGGTCGGCGCGATCGGCGAAAGCGGCTACAAGGCCGGCTATTCGCTGGTCTCGCTCGCAGGCCTCGTGCTGATCGTCTGGGGTTTTGCCCACTATCGCTCCGCGGGGATGATCGAGATCTGGGATCCGCCGCGATTTCTCAAACACATCACGGTCGCGCTCATGCTGCCGGCGGTGATCCTGGTGGTGGCCTCCTATATCCGCGGCCGCATCTACGCGACGCTGAAGCATCCGATGCTCGCGGGCATCAAATTGTGGGCGGCGGCGCACCTGCTCGCCAATGGCGACCTCGGCTCGATCATCCTGTTCGGTTCGTTCCTGGCCTGGGCGGTGTTCGACCGCATCTCGCTGAAACGCCGCAGCGACCCCGGCGGCCCGCCGATTCCGGTCGGCGGCATCGCCAACGATGCGATCGCAGTCGCCGTCGGAATCGTTGCCTACCTCGCGCTCGCCTTCGCGTTCCATCCGGTCGTGATCGGCGTGCCTGTGATGGGAGCTTGAGACATGTCCGTGCAATCCGCGATCCGGCGTAAGACCGCCCCCGACATCCGCGCCCGCAAGGGCGGCGAGCCGGTGGTGATGCTGACGTCGTATCACGCCCACACCGCCGCCCTTGTCGACCGTCATTGCGACGCGATCCTGGTCGGCGATTCCCTCGGCAACGTCATGCACGGTTTCGAGACCACGGTGCCGGTCACGCTCGACATGATGATCCTGCAGGGCCGCGCTGTGATGCGCGGATCGACCCACGCCCTCGTCGTGGTCGATATGCCCTTCGGCTCCTATGAGGGCTCGAAGGAGCAGGCGTTCCAATCGGCGGTGCGCATCATGAAGGAAACCCAGTGCGGCGCGGTCAAGCTCGAGGGCGGCGCGCGCATGGCCGAGACCGTCCGCTTCCTCACCGAGCGCGGCATTCCCGTGATGGGCCATATCGGGCTCACCCCGCAATCGATCAATACGCTCGGCTCGTTCCGCGCCCAGGGGCGCGAGGAGGCGGACTGGGCCCCGATCGAGAACGACGCCCGCGCGATCGCGCAGGCCGGCGCGTTTTCGGTCGTCGTGGAGGCCGTTGCCGAGCCGCTCGCGCGCAAGATCACGGAAGGCATCGCGGTCCCGACCATCGGCATCGGCGCCAGCGCCGCCTGCGACGGCCAGGTGCTGGTGCTGGAAGACATGCTCGGCCTGTCGCCGCGCACGCCGAAATTCGTCCGCCGTTACGGCGACCTCGGTCCCGCGATCGAGGCCGCGATCAAGGCCTATGCCGCCGACGTGCGTTCACGCGCATTCCCGGCAGCCGAACATGTCTATGGCATGAAACCCAAGGCGTAAGCGCGATGGACTGGTCGTCGCATTCCATTCCTGCGATGCGGCTCGAGGCGCGCTTCGGCGATCGTGTGGTTCCGGCTTTCGCCGACCGGCCGGCAAGCATCTGGGCGATGGTTGCGGAAGCGGCCGCGAAAAACCCTGACGGCGAGGCGCTGGTCTGCGGCGAGCGTCGTATGACCTGGCGCGAGGTGGTCGCGGAATCGGCTTCGATCGCGGCTGGATTGCGCAAGCTTGGCCTTGCGCCCGGCGACCGTGTCGCGATCCTGCTCGGCAACCGCATCGCGTTTCCGCTCGTGCTATTCGCTGCGGCGCATGCCGGCCTGGTCACCGTGCTGCTCGGCACGCGGCAGCAGAAGCCCGAGATCGCCTATGTGCTCAATGATTGCGGCGCGAAAGCCCTGATCCACGAGGCGTCGCTGGCTCGGCGCGTGCCGGACGCGGCCGAGGTGCCTGAGCTGAAGCACCGCCTCGAAATCAGCGATGAGGCTTCGCCCCTTGCCGGCTCGCGTGCCGAAGCCACTGTCTCACCGGCAGAGGTCGGCGAAGAGGATACCGCGATGATCCTCTACACGTCAGGGACAACGGGGCGGCCGAAGGGCGCGATGCTCGCCCATTGCAACATCATCCATTCGGCTGACGTCTTCACCTCGACCATGGGGCTGACGCAAGCCGACCGCTCGATCGCCGCGGTGCCGCTTGCCCACGTCACCGGCGCGGTCGCCAATATCATGACCATGGTACGCTGCGCCGGCGCACTCGTGATCGTCGCCGAGTTCAAGGCAGCGGAATATCTGAAGATCGCCGCGCGCGAGCGCGTCACCTACACCGTGATGGTGCCGGCGATGTACAATCTCTGCCTGCTGCAGGCGGAGTTCGATTCATACGATCTTTCCGCGTGGCGGATCGGTGGCTTTGGCGGGGCGCCGATGCCGGTCGCGACCATCGAGCGGCTCGCGGTCAAGCTGCCCGGCCTGAAGCTGATGAATTGCTACGGCGCGACCGAGACCACCTCGCCCTCGACCATCATGCCCGGCGAACTCACCGCCCGCCATATCGATAGCGTCGGCCTGCCGTGTCCGGGCGCGACCATGATCGTCGTCGGTGCGGACGGAACCGAGCTGCCGCGTGGCGAGATCGGTGAAATCTGGATCCACGGCGGCTCCGTCATCAAAGGCTACTGGAACAACCCGAAGGCGACGGCCGAAAGCTTCACCGGCGGCTTCTGGCATTCCGGCGATCTCGGCTCGATCGATGCCGACAATTTCGTGCGGGTGTTTGACCGCCAGAAGGACATGATCAACCGCGGCGGACTGAAGATCTATTCCGCCGAGGTGGAATCGGTGCTCGCCGGCCACGCCAGCGTCGTCGAAAGTGCGGTGGTCGCAAAGCCATGCCCCGTGCTCGGCGAGCGTGTGCATGCCGTGGTGGTGACGCGCGACGGTGTTACGGCGGACGCGCTGCGCGCCTGGTGCGCCGAGCGGCTCTCCGACTACAAGGTGCCGGAGACCATGCTGCTCACCGCAGAGCCGTTGCCGCGCAACGCCAATGGCAAGGTGATCAAGCGGCAATTGAGGGACGTTTTGGCCAGCGGGTAGGGGCGGGAAAAGCGGTTCATTTCGGCAGGTTAACGCTTTGACCCGCCTTGCTTTGCCTTGCCGTCGCCATATCGATAGGGTAACGCCGCGCCACATCAGGGACGGGCTTTTGGGGCCGCTTGCGGCCGTGGGGATGGGATTTCGTTAAGTGTCTGAATTATTTGACGAAGTAGACGAGGAGGTCCGCCGCGATCAGCTCAAGAAGCTGTGGGACCGGTACTCGCTCTTCATCATTGCGGCGGCCATCCTGATCGTGGCCGGCGTCGGCGGCTGGCGTGGCTACCAGTACCTGGAGGCCAAGAAGGCCGCGGAAGCCGGTGCTGCCTTCGACCGGGCGGTCGAGCTGTCCGAGCAGAACAAGCATACCGAGGCGGAAACTGCCTTTGCCCAGATTGTCGCGACGGCCCCCTCGGGCTACCGCACGCTGTCGCGGCTGCGCCTCGCCGGCGAGGTCGCGCAGCGCGATCCCAAGGCGGCGGCCAAGATGTTCGACGAGATTGCAGCGGACCACAGCGTCGGCGCCGAAATGCAGGATCTTGCGAAGATCCGCGGAGCCGGTCTCCTGCTCGACAGCGCGAGCTACCAGGACATCCTGCAGCGGCTCGAGGCCGCGGCCGGTCCCGGCGCCACCTATCGTCACAGCGCCCGCGAACTGCTCGCGCTGTCGGCCTGGCGCGCCAATGACGTGAACGCGACGCGGCAATGGCTCGACCAGATCGCCAATGACGGCGAGACCCCACCGGGCATGCGCTCGCGCGCCGAGGCCCTGCAGGCGCTGTTGCCGCCGGTTGCGAAGAGCTGACCCCGATGATCCGACCGCAACGCCTGATCGCTGCTGCCGTCCTGATCGCCCTGTCCGGCGTGCTTGCGGGCTGTGGCGCTGGCGGCTTCTCGAGCTGGGATCCGACCGACATGCTCGACTTCCTCGACACCAAGAAGAAGCTGCCGGGCGATCGTAAGCCGCTGTTCCCCGAGGGTGTGCCGGGTCTCGAGCAGGGCGTGCCGAAGGAATTGTACAAGGGCGCGCGGGACCAGCAGGATCAGCAGGCGGCCGCGGAAGCCGCCGCCGCGACGGCGCCTCCGCCGGCGGCCGAGCCGCCGAAGGGCAAGCAGGCCAAGGGCAAGAAGGCCAAGCAGCCGGAAGCCGCGAGCGCCGCGCCGGCCGAGCAGCAGCCTGCTGCCGCCCAGGACGGCGAGGCTGCGCCCGAAGAGGATGCGACGCCGGCCGCGCCGCCCGCGCCCAAGCCCAAGAAAATCGCGCGCAAGCGCACCACCGCGCCGCCGCCCGATCAGCAACCCGCGCCGCAGGCGCAGCCGGCTGCCCAACCGGCGCAGGCGGCCCAGCAATCGGCCGCGCCGTTCCCGGCGCCGCTTCCGAGCGGCGGCTTCTCACGCTAATTGTTGTTTTTCCGTTTTCTTGACGCGCGCACCGTGAATTGCGCCGGGATCATCCATGTCCTTCACGATTGCCATCATCGGCCGGCCCAATGTTGGCAAGTCGACGCTGTTCAATCGGCTGGTCGGACAAAAGCTCGCATTGGTCGATGACGAGCCCGGCGTCACGCGGGACCGCCGCGAGGGCGAGGCGCGCCTCGGCGATCTCGCCTTCACGGTGATCGACACTGCGGGCCTCGACGAAGGCCGCAAGGGTTCGCTGACGGCGCGGATGCAGGAGCAGACCGAAGCCGCGATCGGGCTTGCGGATGCGCTGATGTTCGTGATCGACGCCCGCGCAGGCCTGACGCCGACCGACCGCGCCTTCGCCGATTTCGCGCGCCGCGCCAACAAGCCGGTGGTGCTCATCGCCAACAAGGCCGAAGGCAAGCACGGCGAATTGGGCGCGATGGAATCCTATGCGCTCGGCCTCGGCGATCCCGTGGAAGTCTCCGCCGAGCATGGCGAGGGCATGGGCGAGCTCTACGACGCCTTGCGCAAGCTCATGCCTGAGCCGGCCGACGAGGAAGTGACGGACGAGGATATCGATGCGGAGGAGGGCGGCTTGCAGCGGCCGATCCGCGTCGCCATCGTCGGCCGGCCGAATGCCGGCAAATCGACCCTGATCAACCATCTGCTCGGCGAGGAGCGGCTCCTGACCAGCCCCGAGGCCGGCACCACGCGGGACTCGATCTCGGTCGAGGTCAAATGGAAGGAGCGCGAGTTCCGCATCTTCGATACCGCAGGCTTGCGGCGGCGCTCGCGTATCGAGGAGAAGCTGGAAAAGCTTTCGGTCGCGGACGCGCTTCGCGCGGTGCGCTTTGCCGAAGTCGTCGTGCTGATGCTGGACGCGCAGAACCGCTTCGAGGAGCAGGACCTGCGCATCGCCGACCTGATCGAGCGCGAAGGCCGCGCCATCGTGATCGCAGTCAACAAATGGGATCTGGTAGAGGCCAAGCCGGGCCAGATCACGGCATTGCGCCGCGATGCCGACCATTGGCTGCCGCAGGTCGCGGGCGCGCCCATCGTCGCGGTGTCCGGCCTGATGGGCGAGGGCATCGACCGACTGATGGCCGCGATCGTGGAGGCCTATGCGATCTGGAACAAGCGCGTGCCGACCGCGGCGCTGAACCGCTGGTTCGAGCAGGCGGTGGATGCCAATCCGCCGCCCGCGGTTTCCGGGCGCCGGCTGAAGCTCAACTACATCACCCAGACCAAGGCGCGGCCGCCGAGCTTCGTGCTGTTCTGCTCGCGCGCGGATGCCGTGCCGCAATCCTATCTGCGCTACCTCGTCAATTCCATGCGCGAGGTGTTCGGCCTGCCGGGCACGCCGATCCGGATCACGCTGCGCGAGAAGGCCAATCCGTTCGCGCATAAGCGGAAGCGCCTGTCATGAGCCAGGAGACTTCCGGAAGCCTTGCCGCCGCAACCGTGCCGCGCGCGGGCGCGGCGGCCTTCATCTTCGTCACCATCCTGCTCGACACGCTGGCGCTCGGTGTCATCATCCCGATCCTGCCCAAGCTGATCGAGAGCTTCGTCAACAACGATACGGCGGATGCCGCGCGCATCTTCGGCCTGTTCGGCACCGCCTGGGCGCTGATGCAGTTCTTCTTTTCGCCGCTGCTCGGCGCGCTGTCGGACCGCTTCGGCCGCCGGCCCGTGGTGTTGCTGTCGAATTTCGGGCTTGCGGCCGACTATGTGCTGATGGCGCTCGCGCCCTCGCTGGCCTGGCTGTTCGTCGGCCGCCTGATTTCCGGCATCACCTCGGCAAGCATCTCGACCGCCTTTGCCTACATCACCGACGTCACCGCGCCCGAACGCCGTGCCGCGGTGTTCGGCAAGATCGGCGTCGCCTTCGGCGCGGGATTCATCCTGGGCCCTGCGCTCGGCGGCCTGCTCGGGGGCATCGAGCCGCGGCTGCCATTCTGGGTGGCGGCGGGTTTGAGCTTCGCCAACGGTCTCTACGGCCTGTCGATCCTGCCGGAATCGCTGCCGCCGGATCGCCGCGCGGCATTCCGCTGGGCGCGCGCCAACCCGGTCGGCGCGATGCATCTGTTGCGGTCGAACGGCAGGCTCGCCGGGCTGTCGTTTGCGAACTTCTTCGCCCAGCTTTCCCACGTCGTGCTGCCCTCGACCTTTGTGCTCTACGCGACCTACCGCTACGGCTGGGACACCACCGCGGTCGGTGTCGCGCTCGCCATCGTCGGCGTCTGCTCGATGGTGGTGCAGGGTGCGGCGATCGGCCCGATCGTCAGGCGGCTCGGCGAGCGGCGTGCGCTGTTGCTCGGGCTCGCCTGCGGCGCGGCCGGCTTCATGATCTTCGGCAGCGCGCCCACCGGACTTGCGTTTTGCGTCGGTATTCCCGTGATGGCGCTGTGGGGCGTCGCGGGCGCGGCGACGCAGGCCCTGATGACAGGTCTCGTCGCGCCGGACCAGCAGGGCCGGTTGCAGGGCGCGACCGCGAGCGTCCAGAGCGTGGCCGAGCTCGTCGGCCCGTTCCTGTTCACGCTGACTTTTGCCTATTTCATCGGGGCCACCGCGCCGTTCACGCTGCCCGGCGCGCCGTTTCTGCTGGCCGGCGTGCTCTTGTTGCTGGCGTTGTTGATCGCGGTGCGAACGCTGTCAGGCAAGCGCGACGCAATGCCTTCGATCACTGCGCGCGCTCCTTGAGAAATTCAATGATATCAGCTCGGTCCTGCTGGTTTTTCACCAGGTAGAACATCTTGGTTCCCGGAACGAGCTTCTGCGGGCTGGTCAGCCACTTGTCGAGATTGTCCTCGGTCCAGACAAGATTCGCGTTCTGCAAGGCTGGCGAATATTCGTAGCCCGGCACTTTCCCGGACTCGCGTCCAAGGACCCCCTTGTGCATGGGGCCGATCCCATTCTTGTCGATGGCATGACACGCCTGGCACCCGTGATAAAGCGTTTCGCCGCGCGCGGGATCGCCGGCGGCCTGGGCCGGGGGTGCTCCGGAAAGCACCATGCCGATGATGAAAGTGACTGCAATGAACGCGCCGCTGAAGCCGACGCCGCCGTGATCCGATCGTTGGGCCATGAACCCCTCCTGTCCGCCAGTGCAGGCTAGATTCAGGCGTGGCGGATATATTCCCGCGCCCCGCGCATGGTCGACACCACCCTGCTGCAGACCGTGCTGGATGGTTTGGTCGCAGGGCTGGCCAAGAAATGCGATCCCGGGATGGAATAGGTTTTCACGACGGGTGTCTTACGGGAACAAACAAACTTAACAGCGGGCAAAACGATGAAAGCATTCCGGGTGATGATGGCGACTGCCGTGCTGGTCGCCGGCTGTGCCGCGGCCTATGCGCAGATGGCACCGGCGAAGATCGCCGATACCTCGAAAGGCAAGGCGCTGGTCAACGCCAAGGGCATGACGCTCTACGTGTTCGACAAGGATGTCGGCGGGAAGTCGGCCTGCAATGGTCCTTGCGCGGAGAGCTGGCCGCCGCTGGCGGCCTCGGACAGCGACAAGGCCTCTGGCGACTGGACCGTCGTCGTGCGCGACGACGGCAAGAAGATGTGGGCCTACAAGGGACGCCCGCTCTATGCGTGGAAAAACGACAAGGCGCCGGGCGATACCGACGGCGACGGCAAGCTGAACGGCGCCTGGCACGTCGCCGCGCCCTGAAGCACCGCGCCGGATTGGCTTGCGTTCCGCGGCCGGCACAAGGCGCGCCAGCCGCGGAGCGACACGATCATTTCTTCACCAGCGGGCACTCGCTGGCTTCCAGCGGCTTGGCGGCATCTTCCGGAGAGATGGTCGCCACCAGCTTGTAATAGTCCCAGGGATATTTGGACTCTTCCGGCTTCTTCACCTCGAACAGATAGGCCGGAATGATGCGCCGCCCGTCGGCCCGCAGCGGTCCCTTGCCGAACAGCGGATCGTCGGTCGGGATCTCCTTCATCTTGGCGACGACCCTGGCGCCGTCATGCGGATTGCCGCCGAGCGCTTCCAGCGCCTTCAGGTAATGCAGCACCATGGCGTAGTTGCCGGCCTGGGTCATCGACGGCATGGCATTCTTGCTCGCGCGTTCGGAGAAACGCTTCGACCAGGCGCGGGTCTTGTCGTTCATGTCCCAGTAGAAGGATTCGGTGAAGGTCAGGCCCTGTGCGGTCTTCAGCCCCAGCGCATGCACATCGTTGATGAACAGCAGCAGCGCGGCGATCTTCTGTCCGCCGGCGACGATACCGAACTCGGCGGCCTGCTTGATCGCGTTGGTGGTGTCGCCCCCGGCGTTCGCCAGACCGATCACCTTGGCCTTGGACGACTGCGCCTGCAGCAGGAATGACGAAAAATCCGAGCTGTTGATCGGATGCTTGACCGAGCCGAGCACCTTGCCGCCATTGGCGGTGACGACCGCCGAGGTGTCGCGCTCCAGCGCGTGGCCGAACGCGTAGTCTGCAGTGAGGAAGAACCAGGTGTCGCCGCCGGCCTTGGTCAGCGCCTTGCCGGTGCCGTTCGCGAGCATGTAGGTGTCATAGGTGTAGGACACCGTGTTCGGCGTGCAGGCCTTGCCGGTGAGATCGGCGGTTGCCGCACCGGAATTGAGCAGGATGACGTTCTTTTCCTTGGCGATGTTGTTGATGGCAAGCGCCACGCCCGAATTTGGCGTGTCGGCGATCGCATCTACCTTGTCGTTGTCGACCCACTGCCGCGCGATGTTGGCGCCGACATCAGGCTTGTTCTGGTGATCGCCGCTCAAGACCTCGATCTTCCAGCCCTTGGCCGGCAGCCCGGAATCCTCGACCGCCATCTTGATGGCGACCACCGAATTGGGCCCGCCGATGTCGGCGTAAAGGCTCGACATGTCGTTGAGCACGCCGATCTTGACGGTCTTGTCCTGCGCCAGCGCGGAAACCGCAAAGCCGCATGTTGCAATGGCGATAATGGCGGCGGTACGCCGCATGCGCGTCGTCATGACGTCTCCCTCCCATGTTTGCCGCCGGCGGGCTTTCTTTGCGAAGCCTTGTGGCCGGCTGGGCGGGATTGTGTCGGTTCGGCGTATCAGCCGCAACCAAACTATCGTAGCGCGTCCGAGGTCAGCCTGAACTTCTGGATGCGCTTGGCGGTGTCGACCTCGCCGGTATAGACGTTGCCCTTCTGGTCGATCGCCATGGCGTGGACCCAGTGAAACTGCCCGGCGTTGCGGCCATTGTGCCCGAAACCGCCCACGACGCTGCCGTCCTCGCGCTTGAGGATACGGATTTCGTTGTTCTCGCCGTCGGCGGAGAGCAGATAGGTCTGCTTCGGGTCTGGCCAGAGCGCCAGATCCCACACCGCGCCATTACCGAGCGTGGCCTCCTCGAAGAACCACTCCTTCACGAAGGTGCCGTCCTTCCTGAAGATCTGGATGCGGTTCTGGGTGCGGTCGCAGACATAGACGAGGCCGTCATTGGCGAGCTTCACGCAATGCACGGGATTGCCGAATTGCTGCTGCACCGGCGCCTTCGGGTCATAGGCGCTCTGCGGATCGTCGTTCGGCTTGTTGCCGTAGGCGCCCCAGTGGCGCTTGTAGGCGCCGCTGGTTGCGTCATAGACGATGACGCGGCGGTTGCCGTAGCCATCGGCGACGTAGAGCTCGTTGGCCTCCTTGTCGAGCGCGGTCTCCGCGGGCTTGCCGAGCTGGGTGGTGTCGTTGCTGTTGGTGCGCGGTGCGATCTTGCCGATCTGCATCACGAACTTGCCGTCGAGTGTGAATTTCAAAAGCGCATTGTCGTTATCGGCATTGCCGCCGATCCAGACGAAGCCGCGCTCGTCGACCTCGATGCCGTGCTCGCGTCCGACCCATTCATAGCCCTGGCCGGGGCCGCCCCAGGAACGCAAGAGGTTGCCGTCGGCGTCGAATTCGAGCACAGGCGGGGCGGGCACGCAGCATTTCGAGCGCGGCGGGCTGAGGCTTGCACCCTTCTCGTCCTCGGTCAGCGAGCGCGGCCGGTGCAGCACCCAGATATGGCCCTGCCAGTCGACGGTGATGCCGCCGACCTGGCCGATGATCCAGTTGTTCGGAAGCTGCTTCGGCCAGGAGGGATCGACCTGGAAGGTCGGGATGTCGGCGGCATCGGCGGAATGCGGAGCCAGCACGGCCGCGATACAAGCCGCCAGCAACGCGAGGGTCTTGGCGAAGCGTGCGAGGGCATGCGGAGAGGATATGAAAGCTTGCGCCGGCATCATGGCAGTCTCCCTTGTTCTTGTTGGCGGCCTGGCCAGCGTTTCTATTTCAGCGCGTCGGACGTCAATTTGAACTTCTGGATGCGCTTGCCTTCGACCTCGCCGGTATAGACGTTGCCGAGCTTGTCGACGGCCATCGCATGGAGCAGGGCGAATTGCCCGGCGTTGCGGCCGCTGTGGCCGAACGTGCCGACGACGCTGCCGTCGTCGCGCCTGATCACCCGGATCTCGTTGTTGGTGCCGTCGGCGTTCAACAGATAGGTCTGCTTCGGATCGGGCCAGAGCGCGAGGTCGAACACTGCGCCGTCGCCGCGGCTGTTCTTCTCGTAGAACCATTCCTTGACGAAAGTGCCGTCCTTCCTGAAAACCTGAACGCGGTTCTGGCTGCGGTCGCAGACATAGACGAGCCCGTCACCGGCGATCTTGATGCAATGCACGGGATTGCCGAACTGCTGCTGAACGGGAGCCGCCGGATCGTAGGGCGGCTGCTTGTCGTCGTTCGGCTTGTTGCCGTAGGCGCCCCAGTGCCGCTTGTAGGCGAGCGTGGTGGCGTCGAACACGATGACGCGGCGGTTGCCATAGCCGTCGGCGACGTAGAGCTCGTTGGCGCCCTTGTCGATGGCGATCTCCGCGGGCTTGCCGAGCTGGGTGGTGTCGTTGCTGTCGGTGCGCGGCGCGATCTTGCCGATCTGTCCGAGATATTTGCCGTCGAGGGTGAATTTCAGGATCGCACTGTCGTTGTCGGCGTTGCCGCCGATCCAGACGAAGCCGCGGTCGTCGACCTCGATGCCGTGCTCGCGGCCGACCCATTCATAGCCTTCGCCCGGGCCGCCCCAGGAGCGCAGCAGATTGCCGTCGACGTCGAACTCCAGCACCGGAGGTGCCGGTACGCAGCATTTCGCGCGCGGAGGCGTCAGCGTCGCGGCCTTCTCCGCCTCGCTCAGCGATCGCGGGCGCTGGATGACCCAGATATGCCCTTGCCAGTCTACGGTGATGCCGCCGATCTGGCCGATGATCCAGTTGTTCGGAAGCTGCTTGGGCCAGGAGGGGTCGACCTGGAAGGTCGGGATGTCGCCGGCCTGCGCCGGTAAGGAGGCGGCGCTGGCCGTCACCAGCACGGTCGCGACGACGACGGAGGACAGGATGCAACGACCGGCGGCACGCCGGCCGCTCTTCTGCGCCCAACTCATGGCGTTCTCCCCAATGATTTTTGTCGGCGGTTCTCTCGTCCGCCTGGCCGACAGTCAATCGTGGGGAGACAGACGAGTCAATCGCGCGGCCGCGTTACTCTGGGCTGCGGAAATCCACGAGCTTGCGCGCCCTGTAGTCATACAACTTGCCGGTTTCGGCAAAGGTCGGAAGGCACAGCGGCACGATGAGCTCGGCGACCTGGTCGGGCGTCTCAAGCGTCATCGGATCCTCGCCGGGAAATACGGTGGCGCGCATGCGGGTGCGGATCGGGCCCGGGCTGAACAGGTTGACGCGCAACGCCGTCGACGCCGTCTCGTGGGCCCAGACCCGCACCAGGGTCTCCAGAGCGGCCTTCGAGACCGCATAGGGGCCGAGATAGGCCGATGCCTTCTGGGCGACGCCCGAGGTCAGGAACACGGCGCGGCCGGCATCGGATTGCTTCAGCAGCGGCTCCATGCAGCGGATGAGCTGGAAGTTCGCCGTGACGTTGATGGCGATCACGTCGCTCCACGGCTTGAGGTCGATATGGCCAAGCGGCGATGACGGACCGGGGACGCCGGCATTGCCCACCAGAATATCGAGCTTGCCGTGGCGCTCATGGAGCGCAGCACCCAGCCGCGCGATGCCGTCGGTGTCAGCGAGGCTGAGCGGCACCAGCGTGGCGCTGCCGCCGTCCTTCCGGATCTCGTCGTCGAGCTCTTCGAGCCCGCCCTGGGTGCGCGCCACCGCCACGATGTGCGCGCCCGCTTTGGCCAGCGCTTTCGCGGTGGCAAAGCCAATGCCGCGCGAGGCGCCGGTGACGAGAGCGATGCGGGAAGCGAGGGGGAGGGTCATGAAAAACGGTTTTCTCGGCAGTCGTCCCGGCGAAAGCCGGGACCCATACGCCGTGACAGTTATGAGGGAGAAAGCTGCTCGTGTTTAACCGTGTTCAAGACAAGGAACGTCGGTGGTTATGGGTCCCGGATCGCGTTTCGCTCGCTTGTCCGGGACGACGGCTTAGCTTGCTTCGGCGAGGAGCGAGAGCTGGCGCGTCTGATGCTCGGCCTCGCTCTGGTCAGTGAGGCTGGTCGGATAGTCGCCGGTGAAGCAGTGATCGGCAAATTTCGGGTTCGCGGGGTCGCGGCCGGGCTCGCCCATGGCGCGGTACATGCCGTCGATCGACAGGAAGGCGAGCGAATCAGCGCCGATGATCTCGCGCATCTGTTCCAGCGTATGGGTCGCCGCGAGCAGGCCGCCGCGGTCGGGCAAGTCGATGCCGTAATAATCAGGATAGAGGATCGGGGGCGAGGCGAGGCGGAAATGTACCTCGCGCGCGCCGGCGTCGCGCATCATGCGCACGATCTTCTTCGAGGTGGTGCCGCGTACCAGCGAGTCGTCGATTAGGATGATGCGCTTGCCCTCGATCGCGGCGCGATTGGCGTTGTGCTTCATCTTCACGCCGGATTCCCGGATGCTCTGGGTCGGCTGGATGAAGGTGCGCCCGACATAGTGGTTGCGGATGATGCCGAGCTCGAACGGCACGCCGGAATGCTGGCTGTAGCCGACCGCCGCCGGCACGCCGGAGTCCGGCACCGGCACGATCACGTCGACATCGACATGGCTTTCCTTCGCAAGCTGCGCGCCGAACGCCTTGCGCACCTCGTAGACCGAGCGGCCGTGGACGGTCGAATCCGGTCGCGAGAAATAGATGTATTCGAAGATACAGGGCCGCGGCGGCTTCGGCGGGAACGGCTTGTGGCTGTGCGCGCCGTTGTCGTCGAACACCAGGATCTCGCCGGGCTCGACGTCGCGGACATATTTGGCGCCGATGATGTCGAGCGCGCAGGTCTCCGACGTCACGATCGGGCAGCCGTCGAGCTCGCCGAGCACCAGCGGGCGGATGCCGAGCGGGTCGCGGGCGCCGATCAGCTTCTTGTTGGTCATCGACACCAGCGAATAGGCGCCTTCGATCGTGCGCAGCGCCTCGATGAAACGGTCGATGAAGCGATTGCGCTTGCTCTGGGCCACCAGGTGCAGGATCACCTCGGTGTCGGTGGTGGACTGCATCATGGCGCCGTTTTTGACGAGCTCGCGGCGCAGGGTCAGGCCGTTGGTGAGGTTGCCGTTATGGCCGACGGCGAAGCCGCCGGCGTTGAGCTCGGCGAACAGCGGCTGCACGTTGCGCAGGATGGTGGCGCCGGTCGTGGAATAGCGGACATGCCCGATCGCGACGTTGCCAGGCAGCCGCTCGATCACCTCGCGGCGGGAAAAAGTGTCGCCGACCAGCCCTAGCCGCCGTTCGGAATGGAAGCGGTTGCCGTCAAAGGAGACGATGCCGGCGGCTTCCTGGCCGCGGTGCTGCAGGGCGTGCAGCCCGAGTGCGGTGATCGCGGCGGCGTCGGGGTGGCCAAAAATGCCGAACACGCCGCACTCCTCGCGCAGCGTGTCCCCTTCGAGATCCTCTTGTAGTTCAATCCCCGCCGAGCCGTGGTCCAGGTCGAGCCAGCCGGCACCGGCGGGGTTTTGCATCTCGTCCATCGCGGCCTCTCTCTCTGGCTCTGCGGCTCAGCGCGCCGGCTTCTCGATCAGCTTCTTGAGGCTGTCGCGAGCGGGTTTGCTGTAGCCGTCGCTGCCGCCCGGCGAGGACGGCTCGGCATCAGTCTGGTCGTCGTCCGGTTTGTTTTTCTTGAACCTCTTCAAGATGGTGTTCTCGGGGTCATCCGGCAAGAGCGACATCAGCCAATCGCCGGTTCCCTGCAGCACCACCCGGGATTTCGCCCCCGTAACCCAGTCCGGGCGCTGCTTCTCCGGCACCAGCCAGGAGAAGAACAGGAACGCCACAACCACGATCAGGAGGCCGCGGGCGAGCCCGAACAGGAAGCCCAGCGTGCGGTCGAGCGCGCCGATTCGGGAATCCAGGATCATGTCGGAGATCCGCACCGTGATAATGGAAACCACGATCAGGGTGCCGACGAAGACGCCGGCCACGACCACGACCGCAGCCACGGTGTCATTGCTGAAATAGGTCTTGGCGGTCGGCAGCAGCTTGGAAAATGAATAAAGCGTCACCAGCGCCGCCGCGCCCCAGGCGGCGATCGACAGGATCTCGCGCATGAAGCCGCGCACCATCGCAAGCAGGCCCGAGACCAGCATCACCCCGAGCAAGATCAGATCAAGTATCGTTATCGGCATCGGCTGGTCAGGTCCGCTCGTCCATTACCCTGTTTGCGAATCGGCGCGTCGGTGCCGTCCTAGCTGAGGGGCAGAGCGGCCATCCCGCAAGGCTGGAGATCGCGCTGTCCAGCCCATCTTGCGCGCGGGTTGTATAGCGGCGCGGGCCGGGAACGTCACGCCCGGCTAGCCGTCCTGACGGCGGAATCTCGCAGGTGTGGTATTTTTCTCAGGCTTGGGCTCTTCCCGGGTCTCGTCTCGGTTGTGGTTTCTTCTTGGTGAACCGCGGGCGGCAATTTCGGCGACAAGGCTGGTCAAATTGCCAACCGCGTCCAGCTTGAGCCCGGCGTCCCCGCCGACCTCGCCACGGGCCGATTCGGGCAGGATCGCGCCGGCGAAACCGAGCTTGGCCGCCTCCTTCAGCCGAGCGTTGGTCTGCGCCACCGGGCGGACCGCGCCCGAGAGAGAAACCTCGCCGAAATAGACCGCATCCGTCGGCAGCGGCGCATTCACCAGCGATGAAACCAGGGCGGCAGCGGCGGCGAGATCGGCCGCGGGTTCCTGGATGCGCAACCCGCCGGCGACGTTCAGATAGACGTCATGGCCGGAAAGCTTGACCCCGCAATGGGCCTCGAGCACCGCGAGCACCATGGAGAGCCGGCTCGGATCCCAGCCGACCACCGCCCGGCGCGGGGTGCCGAGCGAGGTCGGGGCCACCAGCGCCTGCAGCTCGACCAGGACCGGGCGGGTGCCCTCAATCCCGGCAAAGACGGCCGTTCCCGGGCTGCCGAGGTCGCGTTCCGACAGGAACAGCTCGGAGGGATTGGAAACCTCGCGCAAGCCAAGCCCCGTCATCTCGAACACGCCGATCTCGTCGGTCGGGCCGAAGCGGTTCTTCACCGCGCGCAGGATCCGGAACTGCTGCGAACCTTCGCCCTCAAAGGAAAGCACCGCATCGACCATGTGCTCGACCACGCGGGGGCCGGCTATCTGGCCATCCTTGGTGACGTGGCCGACGAGGATGATCGCCGCACCCGATTTCTTGGCAAAGCGGATCAGGGCCTGCGCCGAGGCGCGCACCTGGGTCACCGTGCCCGGTGCGGATTCCACCGTGTCGGTCCACATGGTCTGTATGGAGTCGATTACGATCAGCCGCGGCACGGCGCCTTCCGACAGCGTCGAGACGATGTCCTCGACCGAGGTTTCCGCCGCAAGCTGCACCGCCGCGTCCGACAGCCCCAGCCGCTCGGCGCGCAGCCGCACCTGCGCCACCGCCTCTTCGCCGGAGATATAGACGACGCGATGGCCGGCGCGGGCGAGCTGGCTGGTGGCCTGCGTCAAGAGCGTCGACTTGCCGATACCGGGATCACCGCCGACCAGGAGCACTGAGCCGCGCACGAAGCCGCCGCCGGTGACGCGGTCGAGTTCGGCCATGCCGGACGACAGCCGTGGCGCGTCCTGGCTTTTGCCGGTCAAGGTCTCCAGCGCGAAGGTCCGCCCCTTGCGCTTGGAGCGGATCGAAACCGGGACCGAGCCCGTGGCGTCCTCCTCGGCGAGCGTATTCCACTCGCCGCAGGCGTCGCATTTGCCCTGCCAGCGGTTATAAGCCGCGCCGCAGTTCTGGCAGACGAAGGAGAGGGTGGATTTGGCCATGCAGGCTGATAGCAGCTTCGGGGAGGGCGCGCCGCAATGATTTTGCGAATCGCTGGACACGACAACGCGCCGAAGAGGAAAATCAGGCGATTATCGCCGTCCACAATAGCGACAGGCCGGCGGCGATCATGATGCCGTCCATGATCAGGCGAAACATGTCGGGCTCGAGCTTCAGCACGAAGCGTTTGGCGATGAAGGCGCCGAACATCAGCGAGGAGCCCGCGACCAGGCCCTTGAGCGCGACGTCGGCGTTCAGCGCGCCGAAGCGCTCGAAGGTCACGGATTTGCTGACGTAAAGGCCGAGCGAGCTCGCCGCTTCCGTGGCCAGAAACGCGCCGCGGGAGAGGCCATAGAACAGGAACAGCGGCACGCTCAAGGGACCGGTCGAGACCACGATGCCGGTGAGATATCCGATCAGCGCGCCGCCGAGCGCGAGATGCCAAAGGTTCGCTTTGAGCTGATGCCGCGCGAGCCAGTGCCGCACCGGCACCATCGCGATCAAGAAGCTGCCGATCGCGATGTCGACAGCCCGCGACGGCAGCGCCAGCAGCGTGCGAGCGCCAAGTGCCGCGGCCGGAATGCCCGGGAGCGAGTAGGCGACGCAGGCGCGCCAGTCGACCTCGCGCCACCAGGCAAGGATGCGAGCGAAATTGGCCATCACGGCCGCGATCGCCATGATCGGCACCGCCTGCTTCGGCCCGTATTCGTAGATCAGCACCGGCATCAGCATGATCGAGGAGCCGGTGCCGACAATGCCCGATATCGTGCCGGCGAGCAGGCCGACGATCAGGATGAACAGGTAGCCCAAGGGGATGTCTCCCGCGAATCGGTGAAAAGCCTAACGCGCACCGGAAGGCCGGGCCAACGCGGCCTGCGGGATGGCGCTTTCCATCCTGCACCGCGAGATGCCGCTGTCAGATCACGCCGCCACTTGGTGCAAACGCGAAAGATGCGCTCGACTTTGCGTCGCGGAGCGGCGACGATCCGGTAATCTGATAACGCTTTAAATAAAGAGAACTTGGGGAAACGTCATGGTGTCTTCTGAAGTGGGCGCGCTGCGGGGCGGCGCGTCGGTACAAGGCGTCAGCGCGGACGAGAAGAAGGTGCTTGCCGCCACCCTCGTGGGCACGACGATCGAATGGTACGATTTCTTCGTCTACGCGCAGGCCGCCGGGCTCGTGTTCGGGCCCTTGTTCTTCGGGCCGATGGTGCAGAACAATCCGCTGCTGGCGCAGATCGTGTCGTTCGCGACCATCGGTTTGTCGTTCCTGTTTCGGCCGTTGGGGGCGATCTTCTGCGGCCATATGGGCGATCGCATCGGCCGCCGCGCGCTGTTCGTGCTGACCCTGGTGCTGATGGGTGTGGCGACGGCGGTGATCGGCCTGTTGCCCACCTATGCGCAAATTGGCCCGTGGGCACCGGCATTGTTGATCCTGATGCGCATCCTGCAGGGATTTTCCGCAGGCGGCGAATGGGGCGGCGCGGCGTTGATGGCCGTCGAACATGCCCCGGTCGGCAAGCGCAGCTTCTTCGGCTCGTTTCCGCAGATCGGCACGCCGATCGGCATGGTGCTCGCCACCGGTGCATTGTGGATCCTGACCAATTGGCTAGGCAAGCCGGCGATGACGGAATGGGGCTGGCGCGTGCCGTTCCTGTTCTCCATCGTCTTGATCGTCATCGGTGCGATCATCCGCCGCTCGGTCGAGGAATCGCCGGTCTTCGCCGAAATGGTCCGCCGCCAGAAGGAATCCGCCGCGCCGCTGCGCGACCTCCTGCGCGGCCATAGCCGCGAGATCCTGCGAACCGCGCTGATCTTCATGGCGAACAATGCGGCCGGCTACATCTTCATCGCCTTCATGATCAGCTACGCGCTGAACACGCTGAAGATGCCGGTCGATCAGGTTCTGCTGGTCTCCACGCTCGGCGCCGTCACCTGGTTCATCTTCACGCTCACCGGCGGCGTGCTTGGCGACCGATGGGGACGCGTGCGCACCTTCCAGGTCGGCTACGCCATCATGGTGCTGTGGGCCGTGCCGATGTGGTTCCTGATCGACAGCAAGAACATCCTGCTGTTCTTCGTCGCCGCCGCCGGCCTGACGCTCGGGCTCGGGCTGTCCTACGGCCCGCAAGCCGCGCTCTACGCCGAGCTCTATCCGGCGAACGTGCGCTACTCCGGCGTGTCGGTCGGCTATGCGCTCGGAGCGGTGTTCGGCGGCGCCTTCGCGCCGATGATCGCGCAATGGATCATTGGCGTCTACGGCAGCTCGTGGGCGATCGGCGTCTACATCATGATCCTGTCGATCATCTCGCTTGCTGCGGTGTCCACGATCAAGGACCCCAAGGGCGTCGACCTCAACGCCGGAGGCATCGTGCATTAAGGCGCCGTGCTGGCAGTGCGGCGGGACGCGTCGGTCCGGCGCCGCCGCTTTTGATGCTGACGCCTGCTGCCGGCTGCTGACATCATGCTGTCAGCAGACCCGCGCTATCGGTCTGTTCCGGTCGGATTGATTGAGAGGAGCGAGGCGTGGCTATCAAGGGAAGCTGCCATTGCGGCAAGACGCAGTTCGAGGTCAACGAGGCACCGTCGACGGTGACAAGCTGCACCTGCTCCTTGTGTTCGAAGCGCGGCGCGCTGTGGGCCTATTACCGGCCCGCGCAATTTCGCCTGACGTCGTCGCCAGACGATGTCGCGACGTATCAGTGGGGTAGCCGGACCGTCAAACATCATTTCTGCGCGGCTTGCGGTTGCGGCACCTATTCGGAATCCCCGGATTGGTCGAGCGGACAACCGGACTTCGACAATCCGAAGGTCGGCGTCAATTCGCGGCTGTTCGACGATTTCGATCTGGCCGCGGTGCCGGTGACCGTGATCGACGGCAAGAACCTCTGGTGACTAGCGCAGCACGATCCATGCCGGCGCGTGATCGCTCGCGCCGTCCTCTGCGCGCACGTCGCGGTCGACGCCTGCCTTGGAGAGGCGCGGCGCCAGCGTCGGGCTCAGCAGCAGATGATCGAGCCGCAGGCCCGCGTCGCGCGGCCAGCGGTTGCGCTTGTAGTCCCAGAAGGTGAACATCGGCTGGTCCGGGTGCAGGGTGCGGATCGCATCCGTCCAGCCCTGCTTGGCCAGTGACGCGAACGCGGCGCGGCTTTTGGGCTGGATCAGGGCATCCTTGTCCCATGAACGCGTCGGATAGATGTCGCGCGGCGTCGGCGCGACGTTGTAGTCGCCGGCAAGCACGACCGGCAATTCCTGCTTGATGAACGTCGCAGCGTGGCGGCGCAGCCGCGCGAACCAGGCGAGCTTGTAGTCGAATTTCGGCCCGGGCTGCGGATTGCCGTTCGGCAGATAGAGGCAGGCCACGATGACGCCGCGCACGGCGGCCTCGATGTAGCGCGCTTCCTTGTCGTGGGGATCGCCGGGCAGCTCGGAGCGGGTCAATACCGGCGTTGCCTTGCGCGCGAGGATGGCGACGCCGTTCCAGGTCTTCTGTCCGCGCCAGACCGCGTTGAAGCCGGCCTTCGCGAGCGCCGCTGCCGGAAATTCGTTGTCGGCGGCCTTGAGCTCCTGCAGCGCGACGACGTCGGGCCGCGCGCGGCTCAGCCAGGCGAGCAGGTTCGGCAGCCGGCGGTTGACGTTGTTGATGTTGAAGGTCGCGATCTTCATGTAGAGAGGCGGTGGGCGGGTCCGTCGACCGTCACGGGAGGTTCCATGTCGAAGCCGTGTTTCGTTATTCTTGCCGTATTGATTGGATTTTCCAATGCGGCTTCGGCGCAGACCGCGACGGCAGACCAGCGCGGCGCCTGCAAGGCCGACTACCAGAAGTTCTGCGCGGGCATCGCGCCGGGCGGGGGCCGGATCGTCGCCTGCCTGAACGGCCAACGCAATCAGCTCAGCGATTCCTGCAAGAAGGCGCTCGACAGCAGAAAGCAGTAGAGCGACGCGGCGTCAGGATGGGGCTGCGATGGAGTCCGCCCGTGGTCCGGCGGTTTCGCCGCCCTTGTAGACACGGGCGTAGCGCGTGCCGAGGCTGGTCAGCACCTCATAGCCGATGGTGCCGAAATGATGCGCGAGCTCGTCGACGGTGATGCCGTCGCCGAGCAGCGTCACCATGTGGCCGCGCCGCGCCGCGTTCGTCGGCAGGTCGGTGATGTCGACGGCCGTCAGGTCCATCGATATCCGCCCCGCGACCGGGCAGCGCTTGCCGGCGACCACGACTTCGGCGCCGCGGGTGCCGTCATTGGCGCTGGCGGCGCGGAAGTAGCCGTCGGCATAGCCTGCCGACACGATGGCAAGCCTGGTCGAGCGTCGCGCCGTCCAGGTGCCGCCATAGCCGACGGTTTCGCCGCGCTCGACATTGCGGATCTGCACGATGCGCGCCTTGAGCTCAACCACCGGCTGCATCGGATTGTCGGCCTCCGGCGTCGGATTGACGCCATAGAGCGCCGCGCCCGGCCGCACCAGGTCGAACTGGAATTGAGCGCCGAGGAAGATGCCGGACGAGTTCGACAGTGAGGCCGGCACGCCGGAAAACCGGCTTGCGATCTCGCGGAAGGTCGCAAGCTGCCTGGCGTTGACCGGGCTGTTGAGCTGCTCGGCCGAGACGAGATGGCTCATCACCAGCGTGATGCCGTGATCGCCGGCACTGATACGCGGGATGATGCCCTGCGCTTCCGCGATCGTCAGCCCCAGCCGGTTCATGCCGGTGTCGATATGGATGGCGGCGCCGCCGTGCCAGCCCGAGCGGCGGCAGAACACGTCCCATTCGGCGAGCTCGTTGAGGTCACCGATCACGGGCCGGCAGTTGATCTTGGCGTAGGCATCGCCCGAATTCTGGAAGAAGCCGTTGAGCACATAGATGGTCGTCGTCGGCAATGCGCCGCGCAGCGCCCGCGCCTCGTCGAGGGTTGCGACGAAGAAGGTCTTGCAGCCGGCCGCGGCGAGGGCGCGCGCCACGGGCGGGATACCGCAGCCATAGGCGTTGGCCTTGACGACCCCGGCGCATTCGGCGGGAACGCCGGTCTTTTCCAGCTTGCGCCAGTTGGCGACGATGGCGTCGAGGTCGACGGTCAAGATGCCGGTGGCGGTCGCGAGTGCCGCCGCCTGATTGGCCTCGGGCGAAAGAATGCCGCCCACCGGCCTCGGATCGGAAATGATGTTCATGTCGCCGTTTTACGCGCCGGGCAGGGGCGGTTCAACCGAACAATCGGATGCGGCGCCGGGCGATTTTTCAATCGATTTCGGCTCCCGCCGCTAGTAGGCGCGATCAGGCAACTGGCCGTCATGCGCGAGATCGCCGAACCGCGTCACCGAAGCATCGAAATGCAATTCCACCGTGCCGGTCGGGCCGTGGCGCTGCTTGCCGATGATGACTTCCGCGCGGCCGAGCGCCCGTTCCATGTCGGTCTGCCATTTGGTGTGCTCTTCGGTGCCGGGGCGCGGCTCCTTCATGGCGAGGTAGTATTCCTCGCGGAACACGAACAGCACGACGTCGGCGTCCTGCTCGATCGAGCCGGATTCGCGCAGGTCCGAAAGCTGCGGGCGTTTGTCGTCGCGGTTTTCGACCTGGCGAGACAATTGCGACAGCGCGATCACGGGGACGTTGAGCTCTTTCGCGAGCGCCTTCAGGCTCGTGGTGATCTCGGTGACTTCCTGCACGCGGTTGTCGGAGCGCTTGGCGCTGCCCTGCAGAAGCTGGATGTAGTCGATCACGATCAGGTCGAGGCCCTTCTGCCGCTTCAGACGGCGGGCGCGCGCCATGAGCTGCGCGATCGAGAGGCCGCCGGTCTCGTCGACGTAGAACGGCAGCGACTGCAGCTCGATCGAGTAGTCGCGGATCTTCTCGAAATCGCCCTCGGTGATGCCGCCGCGCCGGATATGGCTCGATGGAATTCCGGTGCGCTCGGCGATGATACGGGTCGCGAGCTGTTCGGCCGACATTTCGCAGGAGAAGAAGCCGACAACGCCGCCATTGACCGCCTTCATGGTGCCGTCCGGCTGGACTTCGCCCTGATAGGCGCGGGCAATGTTGTAGGCGATGTTGGTGGCAAGCGAGGTCTTGCCCATGCCGGGACGGCCCGCCACGATGATGAGGTCGGAGGACTGCAGTCCGCCCATTTTGGTATCGAGGTCGCGCAGGCCGGTGGCGATGCCTGACAGCTTGCCGTCGCGCTGAAACGCCTTCGCCGCCATGTCGATGGCAACCGTCAGCGCCTGCGAGAATTTCTGGAAGCCGCCGTCATAGCGGCCGGATTCGGCGAGTTCGTAGAGCCTGCGCTCGGCATCCTCGATCTGAGCCCGCGGCGCAAAATCGACCGGCGCGTCATAGGCGACATTAACCATGTCCTCGCCGATCCCGATCAGGTCGCGCCGCAGCGACAGGTCGTAGATCGTGCGCCCGTAGTCCTGGGCGTTGATGATGGTGGTCGCCTCCGCCGCAAGACGGGCGAGGTATTGGCCAACCGTCATGCCGCCGATGTCGGTATCGGCTGGCAGGAAGGTCTTCAGGGTCACGGGGGTTGCGACCTTGCCCATCCGGATCAGGCTGCTGGCGGTCTCAAAGATCGTCTGGTGGATCGGTTCGAAGAAGTTCTTGGGCTCCAGGAAGTCCGAGACCCGGTAAAAGGCGTCGTTGTTGACCAGGATCGCGCCCAACAGGCTCTGTTCCGCCTCGATATTGTGCGGAGCGCTGCGATAGGCCGGGGTTCCGGCGTCGGGCGCGAGCTTCAGGACGGTCGAATCAGTCGGAGCCATGGTTCAGATTATTCTTGATTGGGGTCGTTGTTGGGGTGTCGGCCCCGGGGGGAGCGATAAAGCGCTCGCCGGGTAGCGAGCGAAAGGCGGAAGCTGTCTTATTCACGATTCACACAAAGAGGAATGTGGATCGGGCAAGGATTCGGAAAGACCCCCGCATTCCGCTTGACGGCTGGGCACCAGAATCACCCGCTCCGGAGCGGGACGTGGCATGGCGCGCCGTAGGCGTGAACCTTCTGCCGACTGAAGTCTACAAATGCCCACGTGGCCCGGTGGAGCGGATTATCCAAAACTCCACCAGAGCCCGGGATTTGCTCGCCGTTTGCAGTCGTATTCAGGTCAGGAGGAGGTAAAGCAGCGCGAAAAGCGCGGCGCCGATACCCGTCGCGATCAGGGCATAGTCGATGCGCAGGTCGTTGGGCGCGCCGAAATATGGTTCGCGTGTGTTCCGGGTCATGGGGTTGGTCTAGGCCGCCATGCGCCGGTGTCGTGTGAAGCAGTTCACATCTGGCCAATTTTCTTTTTCCGGCCGTCTCCATTGGAACATCAAGCGGGTATTCCGTGTTTTCCGGCACGGGCCGAGGACAGGACGTCGAGGACGAAAATCATGGCGCAGAAGTTCAAGACTTTGCGGCCGAAAGCCTGGCGGCCCAAAGCGTGGCGGTCGTTGCGCGACGAGCGGAAATGGCTGTCGCGGCTGATTTCGGCAATCGAGCGGGTGACCCGGCCCGAGATCCGCAGCCAGCCTGACGATCCCCGCTTGCGGGCCCGGGTTCGTGCGCGCCTCGCGCGGCCGGCGTTGCCCCGGGCCACCAGCCGCTCGGCCTATCGCACCCGAAACTGACGCTATTCGCCGGCGATCTTGAGCCGCGGCCGGTTGCCGCGCTCGACGCCGCGCAGCTTGGCCTCCTCATGCACGATATAGTCGCGCGTCATCGGCACCACGCCCTGGCGTTTGGTGAGCTGGACCTGGAAATTCATCAGGTTCTGCTTGCGGAACGCCATCTCGGAGGCCGCCAGATAGAATTCCCACATCCGCGCGAACCGTTCGTCATAGAGCTGCACGGCCTCTTCGCGGCGCGCCATGAAACGCTCGCGCCAGGCTTTCAGCGTCTCCGCGTAATGCAGCCGCAGGATCTCGGTGTCGCAGACCAGCAGGCCCGCGCGTTCGATGGCGGGAAACACTTCCGACAGCGCCGGAATGTAGCCGCCCGGGAAGATGTATTTCGCGATCCACGGGCTGGTCACGTCCGGCCCGGTGGAGCGGCCGATCGAATGCAGCATCATGACGCCGTCGTCGGTGAGCAGGTCCGCGCAGCGCTCGAAGAAGGTATCGTAGAAGTCGACCCCGACGTGCTCGAACATGCCGACCGAGACGATGCGATCGAAAGGACCGGGGATGTCGCGGTAGTCCTGCAGCAGGAACCGCACCGATCGCGTCAGGTTCTTCTCGGCGGCGCGGGCAGTTGCCACTTCCAACTGCTCGGTCGAGAGCGTGATGCCGGTGATGTCGGCGCCCGTCATCTCCGCAAGGTACAGCCCAAGGCCGCCCCAGCCGGAGCCGATATCGAGCACGCGGTCGCTGCGGCGGATCAGGAGCTTGGCGGCGAGATGGCGCTTCTTGGCGAGTTGCGCATCATCGAGCGTGGTATCGGGTGTGTCGAAATAGGCACAGCTATATTGCTTGTCGGCATCGAGAAAGAGCGAGTAGAGCCGCCCGTCGAGATCGTAGTGGTGGGCGACATTGTTCATGGCGCGCTTGCGCGGATTGAACTGGCGTACGTGCCGCAGAAGCAGATAGCGCGCCCACCATTGCGGACGCGCCCAGTGCGGCAGGACCTGCGGCTGATCGAGCAGGATCGCGAGCGCATCCGCGATCGTGCCTTGCTCGACCACGAAGGTGCCGTCCATGTAGGCTTCGCCCAGCGCCAGCTCGGGATTGAGAAGAATGCGGCGTTCCGCATGATGGGTGACGAACCGCACCGCGACGGGTTGGCCGGTGCCGTCGCCGCAGGTGAACTTCGCCCCGCTCGCGGTGGTGAATGTCATCGAACCACGACGAACGAATTGCGACAGCAAGCTCCGCAACAAACGATCCATCGTAACCACCAGGTTTTCCGGCCGTTACACAGACGCCTTTGGAACTCTTTGGTTCCATGTCCTGAACCAGATCATAGGGAGGACAAGGGGCGCAAGCTAGTGCGTTGTAGTCAAAGCGGATATTCGAAAATGTCGCGTTCGCGCGCTTGCGCCTTATGTCCGCTTCCATTCGCGCGATAATCGGCTAAAAGGTGACGCGCCGCCGGTCCCGAACCGGACGCAGCGCGCGTTTTTCCGCATCTGGAGAGTTAAGGGAATGAGCCGAGCGCTCACTTTTGCGACGGTGATGCTTCTGATCGGCTGGCTCGGCTCGGATCAGGCACTGGCCCAGGCAACCAATCTCGAGGCCGGCAAGAGCCCCTCCCAGATCTTCGCCGGCACCTGCAATGCGTGCCACAAAAGCCCGCGCGGCCTGTTGAAGTCGGTGCCGCCGAGCTCGCTGCCTGGATTCTTGCGCCAGCACTATACCACCAGCCCGGAAATGGCTGGGGTGCTCGCGTCCTATCTCGTCTCCAACGGTGCGACCGACACGCGCTACGGCGACAGCCGCGCGAAGGGCGGGAAAGACGGGGAGGGTGCCAAGGAAGGGGCGAAGGAGGGCGCGCGCGAAACGCGGCAGGAAACGCGGCAGGAGCCGCGCGAGCCGGAGCAGCTCGACCGTTTTGGCCGCCGCCAGCACCCGGCGCCATCGGGCACCGAAGCCGCCAGGCCCGCCGAGCGCCAGCCGCCCGCCCAGGCCGAGGGCGAGCGGGGACCCGACGGCCGCAGGCTGTCGGCCAAGCAGCGCGCCGCCAAGCGTGGCCGGCCGGGGGCGGAAGACCCGCCCAAGGCCGAGGAGCCGGCCGCAGCCTCGACCAGGAGCGATACCGCCAAAGTCGATGCCGGCAAGGCTGATACCGGTAAGCCTGATACCGGCAAGCCTGATACCGGCAAGCCTGAGGCTGCAAAGAGCGAAGCGGCGAAGGACGAGGGCGCCAAGCCGTCCGGCGAGGCCAAGCCCGAAACCGCGAAGCCCGAAACCGCGAAGCCTGAAGCCGGCAAGGCTGATGCCGCCAAGTCTGATACTGCCAAGTCCGATACCGCCAAGGTTGATCCCGCCAGGGACACGCCGTCCGAATCGCCGGCCACCCGGCCCGACCCGGTACCGCCGGTGACGCCAGCGCCGCCCGCATCGGCCGCACCGGCGCCAGCCGCACCGGCTGCAGCGACCGCGGCCGCGAAGCCGGAGACGCCGCCGGCAGCCCCTGCGGCGACCTCGGAGCCGTCTGCGCCGGCCGTAACAGCCGCAGCCCCTCCGCAGCCGCCGGTTGCCCCCGCGGGGCCACCGACCCCCCCGATCTCGCAGTAGCCGATCCACGGCAGGCGGCCGCTCCCGCCTCCGCTTGACCACAACTAGAGTGTAGCTCTAGAGTGATAATCCAGTCAGCGACGGACTGAGTTATCGGCGGGAGCGTGATGGTGGCGTTGTCGGTGCGCGATGACCTTTTGGCTGCAGGGCTCGCGGTGTTCGATCGCGAGGGCCTTGGCGGGGCAACCGTCGCCGCGATCCGCGCACAGGCCGGCGTTTCCAACGGCAGCTTCTTCCATTTCTTCGAATCCAAGCGCGAGCTCGCCGGCGCGCTGTTCGTCGAGGTGCTCAGGCATTATCACGCTGCGCTGCTCGCGGTGCTCGATCCGGCGCCACCCGCCCGCGAGGGGATCGCGGCGCTGATCGGAGCGCATCTCGACTGGGTGGTGAACAGCCGCCGCGAGGCGCGCTATCTGTTCGAGCTGTCGCGCAATGAATGGAGCGAGGCGGTGCGCGAGGCGCAGCGCACCGAAAATGCGCGCTTCGCCGAAGGGATCGAGCGCTGGCGAGCGCCGCTCGTCGCGTCGGGCGAACTGCTGGCGATGACGCCTGCGCTGTTTGCAAGCCAGATCATCGGGCCCGCTCAGATCTTCTGTCGCGCCTATCTTGCGGCGCGCGACCGCGCCGATCCGCGGCAGCACGGCGAAGCACTGATCGCCTGCGCGATCCGCGCGCTGACGCCCAGCGAAAGGATTGCGTCATGACGACGGGCCACGATCCGGACTTCGCCCCGATCGCGAAGCGAATCCACGACAGCGTCGGCCGCCAGGGATTTATGGCGCTGGTGGGCGCCGAGATAGCAGAGCTCAGTCGCGGTCGCTGCACGCTGAGCGTCTACCGTAGGCCCGAGCTTTTGCAGCAGCACGGCTTCTTCCATGGCGGGGTCACGGCCTTCCTGGTCGACAACGCCACCACCATTGCGGCCGCGAGCTCGCGCGGCCAGCCGGCGCTGACGGCCGAGTACAAGCTCAGCCTGCTGTCGCCGGCGGTCGGCGAGCGCCTGATCTGCCGCGCGCGGGTGATCAAGGCGGGCCGCCAGATCGCAGTGGTGGCGGCCGATGTGTTCTGCCTGACCGGTAGTGCCGAGAAGCACACTGCAACCGCGCTCGCCTCGATCGCGATGCTGCAGGAGGAGGCCGCCGCCTAGACGCAGAACCCGGCCTGATCGCTCAGGCCGGGTCCGGTTTGTTGCGTCGTCGCGCGAAAGCGACGCGCGATCACTTCTCGGCAGGGGCCGCTTCGGGCGCCGGCTGCGCGACATCCTCGTGCTGCGCTTCCGGATCGAAGAACTCGCCGGCCGCGGCGAGCGCCTCGGCGGCGGCATCCTGATCTTCCCGGCGGGTCGAGATGTCTTCGCCGCGCTTGATCCGCTCGGCCTCTTCATCGCTGCGCGCCACGGTCACGGTGATGCTCGCCTCGACTTCCGGGTGAACGGCGATCGTCACCTTCTGCTGACCGATCGCCTTGATCGGCGCATCGAGCCAGACCTGCGGGCGCGCCACGGTGACGCCGTCATTGGCGAGGGCCATGACGATGTCGCGGACCGACACCGAGCCGAACAGCTGGCCGGCTTCGGAGGCCTGGCGGATGATGACGACGTCGCGGCCGTCGATCTTCTCGGCGACCTTGCTCGCTTCCGACTTCGCCTGGATGTTGTTGGCCTCGAGCTCGGCCTTCATGCCGTCGTACTTGGCGCGGTTCTCGGCGGTGGCGCGCAGCGCCTTCTTGCGCTTCAGCAGGAAGTTGCGGGCGTAACCGTCCCTGACCTTCACGACCTCGCCCATCTGGCCGAGCTTGGCGACGCGTTCCAGCAAAATGACTTCCATATTCGTCTCTCCTTCAAAGTGATCAAAGCGGGTTGGGTGGATCGAGGGTTCTCATGAAGCGGGCAGTGGCGGTGGCCGCCGGCGCAAATAGCGCGCGCGAAAGCCGAACACCGCGTCGGCGATGCCGAGCGCGATCATGACGAGCAGGAGCCAGCTGAACATCACGACGATGGCGTAGGCGCCGGCGAGCCAGAATGCGCGGGCATTGAGGGACTGCGTCACCGTGTGCAGCACGGCAAAGCCAATGAACGCATAACCCATCAGCATGGCGGTCGCGGCGATCTGCGCCAGCAGGCCGGGGAGCCCTCCGGTAAAGCAGAGGGCCAATGCGATCGACAGCGCCGCGAGCGTCATCGGTGGCAGCGCGGTATTCTTCAGGTCGGGCCACGGACGCTGCAGCCGCCCGGAGGTCGCGGCGATGCTGGCGGCGAGCCAGAGATTGAGCGTCAACGTCATCACCGCCATGATCGCCGCGGTTTCCGGCGCAAGCATCGCCAGCATGTCCGCCAGCCGCTCGATATCGCGGGCGGAACTTTCGGTCGCGACCACCTTCAGGAACTGCAGGAGCGCGCTGCGCAAGCTGTTGTTGATGGTCGCTGCGTCGTTGCCCATCGTCAGCAGGGCCGCTGCCGTGGTCAGGGTGGCGAAGCCCGCGATCCAGAGCAGCAGGCGGCCGACGGGATACCACTCCAGTCCCGGCTCTACGGCGCTGCCGCTCGCGATGGCGGAGGGTTGCGGCCGTCCCAGCAGCGCGAGGTGGCCGAGCCACCAGGCGGGCAGGACGACGGCAAGCGCAAACGCGACGCCGAGCGGCGAGCCGAACAGGATCGCAAGGGCGGCCGCCGCGATCACGCCGCCGAGTGACGCACAGAGCGGTCCCCATCCCAACGCTGCCACCATCAGGGGCAGCGGGGCGAGGCAGAGCAGCAGCAGCGAAATCAGCGCGCCCGATACGATCGAGACGAACATCAACGCCGACGCTGCGCCGGCAGCTAAGGCAACAAGCAGAATGGCGATCATCAGCTGTCCCGCCCCCTTCGAGCGGTTAGAGGTCTGTTCGACCCCAACCATCGGCGACCGGCGGAAGACCGGAAGCCTTATGAGATATAAAGTGTCCGCGGCATCGCCGCCGCGGACGGATCGTCAGCGAATGACGTAGGGCAAGAGGCCGAGGAAACGCGCGCGCTTGATGGCGCGGGCGAGTTCACGCTGCTTCTTGGCGGACACGGCCGTGATGCGGCTCGGCACGATCTTGCCGCGCTCGGAGACGTAACGCATCAGCAGCTTGGAATCCTTGTAGTCGATCTTCGGCGCGTTCGGACCGGTGAACGGGCAGGTCTTGCGGCGGCGGAAAAACGGACGGCGGGCACCAGCATCAGCCATGATTCTTACTCCTCTTCCCCGCCTTCGGCGTCATCGCGCGGGCGGCGCGGACCGCGGTCGCGGTCACCGCCGCGGTCACCACCGCGGAAACCGCCGCCGTCGCGATCGCCGCCGCGGAAGCCGCCGCCACGATCGTCACGCTCGCGGTCGCGGTCGGCCTTGCGCATCATGGCGGAGGGGCCTTCCTCGAGCTCGTCGACGCGGACGCTGAGATAGCGCAGGACGTCCTCGCTGATCCGCTCCTGGCGCTCGACCTCGGCAATCGCGGCCGAGGGGGCGTCGACGTTGAGCAGCACGAAGTGCGCCTTGCGGTTCTTGTTGATGCGATAGGTCAGCGAGCGCAGGCCCCAGCTCTCGGTCTTGGTGACCTTGCCGCCAAGACCCTGGATGATGCCGCTCATCTGAGCGGTCAGCTCGTCAACCTGTTGGGGGCTCGCGTCCTGACGCGCGAGAAAAACATGCTCGTACAGAGGCATGGACGTCCTTTCCTTATGCGTTGGCGCAGACCCCGGCGGCAAGCCCTTCGAGACCTTCGGAAAGGACTCGATATTGCTCAGAAGGCGGAAGCACGGGACGACGGGCCGACTGGCCCTGTCACATCAACGTCGCCAAGATGGAGAGATTGCTGAGACCGTCCGTTCAGCTCCCGGCCGGGGGCTACGGATGGCGCGCTTTATACGGATTTTGACCCGAATGGCAAGGCGGGAGCCCGGTTTAATTCCCTATCCGGTCCAGTCGAGGTAGCGCGATTGTTCCCCGAATGTTCCGGTGCTGCTGTCGACGCCGGGTTCTGGAACCAGGCCCGCGGCGCTGGCGGCGCGATAGGTCACGAACAGGTTCTTGCCGCGAATCTTGGCTTCGTACAGCGCCCGGTCGGCTGACCGAAGCAGGGCGTCCGCGGTTTCGCCATCGGCCGGCGCGCTGGCGGCGCCGATGCTGATCCCGATCGCCACAGTCGCCTGTGCGCCGACCTCGAAGGGCGCGGCGACGGCGGCGATGATGCGCTCGGCGATCGCCGAGGCCTCTTCGGGCGAGATGCCGGGCAGCAGGATGACGAATTCATCGCCGCCGATGCGCGAGACCAGATCGAGCTCGCGGACGCTCTCGCGCAACCGGGTTGCGACCGCGACCAGGACGGCGTCGCCGGCGGCGTGGCCGAACCGGTCGTTGACGTCCTTGAAACCGTCGAGGTCGAGGCAGAACACCGTGAACGGCCGGCGCATCCGGTTGCCGCGCGCGCCGCGCAGGCTCGCAAGCAGCTCGTCGAAGCGCTGCAGGTTCAGCGCCCGGTTCGGCAGCCCGGTGAGCAGGTCATGCTGCGCGAGCCTGCGATTCTCGCGCTCGGAATGGTGGAGATGGAGCAGCACCTTGTAGTTCTCGAGCATGACGAAGATGACGCCCGAGGCATAGAGCGGGAGCTGGATGCCGACCACGAACAAGAACGGCAGCGGCGAGCGCAGCGCCGCAACGGCAAAGGGGAGCGTCAGAATGCAGATCAGGAGGAAACCGTAGCGCGGCGTTCCGGCGTTGCGCGAGGACACCGCGCCAACCAGGCTCGCAATGCCGATGCCGGCCATCACGATCAGCGGCCACTCACCGGAGGCGACGCAAAGATAGCTGCCGGTGGACAGTGCGGTGAAGGCAGCGAAGCCTGCGAAGATCGGCGCCGAGGTGTTGCCGCGACGACCGAGCGCCTCGGCCTTGGCCAGCCGGCCCGTCAGCCACAGCCGCAACCCGCCGATCAACAGCTCGGCTGAAAACCAGCCATAGGCCCACGGCGCGCCGGTCATCAGCGCGGCGATCAGGGCCATCAGCGACGAGGACAAAACCGAGATGACGAGCGGCCGCGCCTTGGTGAGGCTCTGGCGCAGCAGGGCACCCTCGATCTCGGCCGGCTGCCGGTGCGGGCCCGTGACGACCCAGGCAATGGCGCTACGCACCGCACGGGCGGGCCGGCCGCCCGGCCGCGCGCGCTCACGCGCCTCCAACCTTTTGCTGTCGTCCTGCATGCGGTTACGATGGCCGGCAGGAATTGAGCGCTCCTTAAAAAGAGCGCGCGGATTGCGTTCACTGTTAACTTTGGGTGGCAAACGCTATCAGTTTTGGCTGCTTTTCCCGTATTTGAACGGTCGCGACGCCGGCGCGCGAGGGCGAAACGGGACGACTAGGGGACTGGCAAAGGATCGCGAGCCGGTTGCCGACGGGCAGGGCGGCGCTTGACAGCATGGTCGCCGCCGGTGTCATACGGCGCGACTTTAGGGTTCTTCACTGACGTCAGGGAGCGCCGATGACGGCAGCATTCACCTTTCCGGGACAGGGTTCCCAAGCCGTGGGCATGGGCAAGGCGCTGGCCGAGGCCTTTCCGGCCGCGCGCGCCGTGTTCGACGAAGTCGATGCCGCGCTCGGCGAGAAGCTGACCGCGACCATCTGGGATGGTCCGGCCGAGACCTTGCAGCTCACCGAGAACGCCCAGCCGGCGCTGATGGCGGTGTCGCTGGCCGCGCTGCGGGTGCTCGAATCGGAAGCCGGCGTTTCCGTCGGACGGGATGCAGCCTTCGTCGCCGGTCATTCGCTCGGCGAATATTCCGCGCTGGCCGCCGCCGGCAGCCTCTCGGCCGGCGACACCGCGCGCCTGTTACGCACGCGCGGGCTCGCCATGCAGAAGGCGGTGCCGGTCGGCGCCGGCGCCATGGCGGCGCTGCTCGGCCTCGACTATGAGACGGCTGTCGCGGTCGCCGACGAGGCTGCGCAGGGCCAGGTCTGCCAGGCCGCCAACGACAATGGCGGCGGCCAGGTGGTGGTTTCCGGCGACAAGGCGGCCGTCGACCGCGCCGTCGAGATCGCCAAGGGCAAGGGCGCAAAACGCGCGATGCTGTTGCCGGTGTCGGCGCCGTTCCACTGCAAGCTGATGCAGCCTGCCGCTGACGTGATGGCGAAGGCATTGGCCGACGTCACCATCAAGGCGCCGGCGGCGCCGCTGGTGTCGAACGTGCTGGCCTCGGCGATATCCGATCCCGATGAAATCCGCCGCCGCCTGGTCGAGCAGGTCACCGGCACGGTGCGCTGGCGCGAGTCGGTGGCCTATATGGCGGGCAGGGGCGTGACGCGCTTTCTCGAAATCGGCTCCGGCAAGGTGCTGAGCGGGCTCGTCAAGCGAATCGCCGAGGGGGCCGTGGGCATTGCGGTCGGCGGCCCGAACGATATTGCCGCCGCGAAGGAAGCGCTCGCGCGGTGAATTCATGCCGGCGGGCAGTTGCTGCCGCGTTCGGCGCAAGGAGACATCGATGTTCGATCTGACTGGCAGAACGGCACTGGTGACCGGGGCGACCGGCGGCATTGGCGGGGCGATCGCGACAGCCCTGCATCGCCAGGGCGCAACCGTGACGCTCTCGGGTACGCGGCGGGAGGTGCTGGACAAGCTTGCCGCCGAACTGGGGGAGCGGGTGCACGTGCTGCCCTGCAACCTTTCAGACAGCGCGGCGGTGGAGGCATTGGTGCCCGCGGCCGAACAGGCGATGGGACAGCTCGACATCCTGATCGCCAATGCGGGGATCACCAAGGACAACCTGTTCGTGCAGCTGCGCGACGAGGACTGGAACGAGGTCATCAACGTCAACCTGACCGCGACGTTTCGCCTCGCGCGGGCGGCGACCAAGCTGATGATGCGCAAGCGTTTCGGCCGCATCATCGCCATCACCTCGGTGGTCGGGGTCACCGGCAACCCGGGGCAGGGCAACTATACCGCCTCCAAGGCCGGCCTGATCGGCATGATCAAGACGCTGGCCGCCGAATATGCGCGGCGCAACGTGACCGCCAATTGCATCGCGCCCGGCTTCATCAAGACGCCGATGACGGATGCGCTCAACGACAAGCAGCGCGAGGCGATCCTGACCAGGGTCCCCGCGGGGCGGCTCGGCACGGCGGAGGACGTTGCTGCGGCTGCGGTCTATCTGAGCTCGAACGAGGCCAGCTACGTGACCGGGCAGACGATTCACGTCAACGGCGGAATGGCCATGATTTGAGCCGGTTAGGGGCCAGTCGAATGCGGCGAAAAGCCGTTTTCGAGGGGTGTTCGGCGTGTAGTCAAGGCTGGCGAAGTATGATAACCGAACCCCCCGTCGCATGGGCAAAGAACGCCATTGCAGGAATTTGAAACCCTGTATATTGGCGGTGCAGAGCCTGCGTCGTTCGTCAGGTCCCGGTCGGGATGACGGACGGGCCAATCAAGACTACGCGCGATTGCTAGGGAAGTTTGTCGGCCACGATGGCTTGTATCGTCCGGCCGGATCTGAAGGGAACAAGCACGAGGGTGAACGATGAGTGAGATTGGCGAGCGGGTTAAGAAGATCGTGGTCGAACACCTTGGTGTTGAGCCCGAAAAAGTGGTCGACAGCGCGAGCTTCATCGATGACCTCGGCGCCGACAGCCTCGACACCGTCGAGCTCGTGATGGCTTTCGAAGAAGAGTTCGGTTGCGAGATTCCCGACGACGCGGCGGAAACCATCCTGACCGTCGGCGACGCCACGAAGTTTCTCGAGAAGAACGCGAAGAGCTGAGACGCCTTCCGCGGTTTGACCAGTCCCGCCGGCTTGACGCTCCTGCATGACGCGGCATGCGCGCGCAGGAACCTCGCATCAGGCGGCGGCACTGGAACAGTTGCTCGCCAGCGTCCTTACGTTTTCCGAGGTTCGGTCTAGAAGAAATCGTCGCGATGATTTGCGGATCTCGGAAACAGGCACCCCCGGATCGCTTCCGAACAGGCGGGACGCCGGTTCATTGCTGCGAGCCGTCGGTTCCGGGGTGGAGTTGAGGACATGAGGCGAGTTGTCGTCACGGGCCTCGGCATGGTGTCGCCCCTGGGCTGCGGCGTCGAGCCAAGCTGGAAGCGCATACTGAATGGCGAGAGCGGCGCGCGGAAGATCGACACGTTCGATGTGTCCGACCTGCCGAGCAAGATCGCATGCAGCGTGCCGCGTGGCGACGGTTCGGGCGATACGTTCAACCCCGACCAGTGGATGGAGCCGAAGGACCAGCGCAAGGTCGACGACTTCATCATCTTTGCGATGTGCGCCGCACGTCAGGCGCTCGACGATGCCAACTGGCATCCGGCCACCGAACAGGAGCGCTGCGCTACCGGCGTGATGATCGGCTCCGGCATCGGCGGTCTCTCCGGCATCGCCGAGACCGCGATCCTCCTGAAGGAGCGCGGCCCGCGCAAGGTGTCGCCGTTCTTCATTCCCGGCCGCCTGATCAATCTCGCCTCCGGCTACGTCTCGATCGAGCACGGGCTGAAGGGGCCGAACCACGCGGTGGTAACTGCCTGCTCGACCGGCGCGCATGCGATGGGCGACGCCGCTCGGCTGATCGCGCTCGGCGATGCCGACGTGATGGTCGCGGGCGGCACCGAATCACCGATATCGCGAATCGGCATCGCCGGCTTCTGCGCGGCGCGCGCGCTGTCGACCGGATTCAACGAGACGCCGGAAAAGGCGTCGCGCCCCTACGACAAGGACCGCGACGGTTTCGTGATGGGCGAGGGCGCCGGCGTCGTTGTGCTCGAGGCGTACGAGCATGCCAAGACGCGCGGCGCGAGGATCTATGCCGAGGTGATCGGCTATGGGCTCTCCGGCGACGCTTATCACATCACCTCGCCGTCACCCGACGGCGACGGCGGGTTCCGCAGCATGACCGCCGCGCTGAAGCGCGCCGGCCTCACGCCGTCCGACATCGACTACATCAACGCGCACGGCACCTCGACGCAGGTCGGCGACGAGATCGAGCTCGGCGCGGTCGAGCGGCTGCTCGGCAACGCCGCATCGAAGGTGTCGATGTCGTCAACCAAGTCGTCGACCGGCCATCTGCTCGGCGCCGCGGGCGCGATCGAAGCGATTTTCTCGATTCTCGCGATTCGGGATAATATCGCGCCGCCGACGATCAATCTCGACAACCCGTCGGTGGAAACGGCAATCGACCTGGTGCCGAAGGCGGCGCGACGGCGCGAAATCAATGTCGCGCTGTCGAATTCGTTCGGTTTCGGCGGCACCAACGCATCCGTCATTGTTCAGCGCGTGGTCAATTAACCCGTTATTGGAACAAGTCCACCGTTTTGCCTTAATCGGCGATAACTCATAGTTGTGGGCGCGTGCTATGGCAGGACAAGCGAATTGTCGGGCCACGATTGAACCGGCAGGATTCAGGTTGCATCGATGAGTGAAAGGCCGCCCATTTCGCCACGCAGCCCGCGCGCCGCGCTGGAGCCGGAGCAGGTGCCTCCGCCGCCGAAGCGTTCGGACCGCGCGCGCAATCCGTTCGTCGTGGTCGGCAATGCCATCATCACCATCCTCCTGATCGCGATGCTCGGAACCGGCGCCGCCTACTACTACGGCAGGCAGAAGCTCGAAGCGCCGGGCCCGCTGCAGGAGGACAAGATCGTCAACATTCCCTCGCGCGCCGGCATGGCCGACATCGCCGACGTTCTGCAACGCGAAGGGGTGATCGACAACAACCGCTGGGCCTTCATCGGCGCGGTGATCGCCCTGAAAGCGCGCTCCGAATTGAAGCCCGGCGAGTACGCCTTCCAGAAGAACGCGTCGCTACGCGACGTGATCGGCACCATCGTCGAGGGCAAGGTGGTGCAGCATTCGGTGACCATCCCCGAGGGCCTCACCTCCGAGCAGATCGTCGCCCGGCTATCCGACAACGACATCTTCGCGGGCTCGGTGCGCGAGGTGCCGCGCGAAGGCACGCTGCTGCCGGAGACCTACAAATTCCCGCGCGGCACGACCCGCGAGCAGGTGATCCAGCGCATGCAGCAGGCCCAGAAGCGCGCCGTTGCCGAGATCTGGGAGCGCCGCAGCCAGGACGTGCCGCTCAAATCGCCGGACCAGCTCGTGACGCTTGCCTCGATCGTCGAGAAGGAAACCGGCAAGCCCGAAGAGCGCAGCCGTGTCGCCGCGGTATTCACCAATCGGCTGCGACAGAAGATCAAGCTGCAGTCCGACCCGACGATCATTTACGGACTGGTCGGCGGCAAGGGCACGCTGGGCCGGCCGATCAAGCGCAGCGAGATCACCCAGCCCTCGCCCTACAACACCTACGTGATCGATGGCCTGCCGCCCGGTCCGATCTCCAACCCCGGACGCGCCTCGCTCGAAGCTGCGGCGAATCCGGCGCGCACCCGCGACCTCTATTTCGTCGCGGACGGAACCGGCGGGCACGCCTTTACCGAAACCTACGACCAGCACCAGAAGAACGTCGTCAAGCTGCGTGCGATGGAAAAGCAGATCCAGAACGATACGGTCGAGCCGGCGGCGGATGACGCGGCGTCGCCGCCTGCCGCTGCAACCGCGCCGGCCGACGCGAATCCGACCGCTTCGACCAAGCCAGCGGCGCCGAAAAAACCCGCCAAGCCTGCCGCGGCCCCGGCCCGCCAGGGTGCAGCCCAATCCACCACCTCGCCGCCGGTGGTTCAGCGCTAGGCACGGATACCGCGGCCGGCCGCGTCTGGCGCCGGCGGAACGGATTCCGTTTTCGCCGGAAACGCATTAAGGTCCGCGCGCACGCGCTCGCTGCCCGATTCTTCACGGATTGCGTTCCGCTTCCGGGGCGACGCATGCGGATGCAGACCATTCCGGCCCGGCGGTCGTGCCAGCCCGGTTGTCAAGCGAGCGGAGTTTTAACGCGATGGCGCTGTCGAGCATGACCGGCTTTGCCCGAAGCCATGGCGCAAGTGGTCCCTACACGTTCGAATGGGAACTGAAGTCGGTCAATGCCAAGGGGTTCGACCTGCGGCTTCGGCTGCCGGCAGGCTGGGATGAATTGGAGGCTTATGCCAAGAAGCGCGCCGGGGACGTGCTGTCGCGGGGCACCATCTACGCCAATCTCAATGTCAAACGCAGTGGCGCGGCGGCGACGGTGCGAATCAATGAGGATGTGCTTGCCGCGATTGTGAAGGTCGCGGGCCAGCTCGCCGGCACGATCGACGCGGTCGCGCCGAGCATCGACGGGCTGCTCGGCATCAAGGGCGTGCTCGAAGTCGTCGAGCCCGAGAGCGATGAGGCCGAGGATAAGGCGGCGCGGGACGCGGCCGGCGCGGCGTTCGACGAGGCGCTGGCGAACCTGGTTGCGATGCGCCGTCGCGAGGGCGTCGCGCTGGGCCAGATCCTGCTGCAGCGGATGGACGAGATCGAGCGGCTCGCAAAGAAGGCGGAAGCCGCGCCCGGGCGCCGCCCGGAGGCAATCCGTGCGCGGCTTGCCGAGCAGGTTGCGCTGCTGCTGGAGACGGCCGACCGTTTCGACGCCGACCGGCTCAACCAGGAGGCGCTCCTGATGGCGGCCAAGGCCGACATCCGCGAGGAACTCGACCGCATCGCCTCCCATGTTGCGCAGGCGCGGGAGATGATCGGTAAGGGCGGGCCGGTGGGCCGGCGGCTCGATTTCCTTGCCCAGGAGTTCAACCGCGAGGTCAACACCTGCTGTTCGAAATCGAACGACATCGAGCTGACCAATACCGGGCTCGAAATGAAGAGCGTGGTCGAGCAGTTCCGCGAACAGGTGCAGAATCTGGAGTGAGAGATGGCAGAGAGCTTCGACGGGGTTGATCGGCGCGGGCTGATGTTCGTGCTGTCCTCGCCGTCGGGTGCCGGCAAGACCACGCTGTCGCGCCTTTTGATCGAGCGGATGGGTGGACTGAAGATGTCGGTGTCCGCGACCACCCGGTCGATGCGGCCGGGCGAAGTCGACGGGCGCGACTATTTCTTCGTCGACAAGGCGAAGTTCGAGGAGATGGCAAAGCAGGGCGAGCTGCTCGAATGGGCCACCGTGTTCGACAACCGCTACGGTACGCCGCGCCGGCCGGTCGAGGAGGCGCTCGCCGCCGGCCAGGACGTGCTGTTCGATATCGACTGGCAGGGCACGCAGCAACTGCGCGAGAAGGCGCGCGCCGATGTCGTCAGCGTCTTCATCCTGCCGCCCTCGGCGGTCGACCTGGAAAAGCGGCTGCACAGCCGCGCGCAGGATTCGGACGAAATCATCCGCGGGCGGATGAGCCGTGCCAGCCACGAGATGAGCCACTGGGCTGAGTACGACTACATCGTGATCAATTACGACGTCGACGAAGCCTTCGCCGAGGTGCAGTCGATCCTCAAGGCCGAGCGGCTGAAGCGCGAGCGCCGCGTTGGCTTGACCGGTTTTGTCCGCAAGCTGCAGCAGCAGCTTGAGCAGTAACTAGTTCGCGGGCTGCTTCGACATCCGCTCCATAAAGGCCGAGATGCGGACGAGCCGCTCGTTGGGATCATCAGGCGGAAGCGCGCTCGGCACGAATTCGGGATGGCGCGGCGCGCGCTGCGCATCAAGCCATGCCGGCGGCGCGGTGAGCGGCTGGTTGCGCGGCTGGTCCCAAGCCACGCGACGGCCGCGAATGCTGTTTTGCACCGGGCGTCGCCTGCGACCGAACCGGAACACGATGCTGCCGGTCAGGCCGGCCAGCGTGAGCGCGCCGGCGATCACCAGGAGCAGCGTCTGCAGCGAGCCGGTGGGCTTTGCCGGCGCGGGCGTGGTCGCGGCGAGCGGCGGGGCGGGAACTGGAACGGCGGCAGGCGTTGCCTGGTCGCTGTCGGCATCGGCAACGAGGTCGGACGCCGCGGGCTGCGGTGCGGCCGGCTGCTGCTGTGCGGCCTGCGGGCTCGCGGGCGATGGATCAGGCCAGCGTGATGCGATCAGCGAGCCGCGGGTGACGTTCTCGAGGACGTTCGGCGCAGGCGCAGGCGCAGGTGCGGGTGTAGGCGCGGGCGCGGCGCTGGCGGGCGGCATCGCAGCAAAAGGTGCGGCGGCGGCCGCCTGCGGGTTGGCTTGCGGGGGCGGGGGCGGGGGCGCGGGCGCGCGGCTCGGCTCGCTGCGCGCAGGCTGCGTCTGCCTCAGCTCGGCATGCGCGTCGGCGATCGAATGCTGCGGGGGCGCCTCGGCGTTCTGCTCGGTCGTATCCGACCGCGGCGCAGAAGGCGCGGCAGTGGCCGCCGACTTTGCGCTCGTGTCCTTTGCGCCCGCGTCCTTTGCGCCGATGTCGCGCAGATACCAGCACTGGCGCTTGCTCGTCCGCTCGATGCGATAATACCAATGCTTGCCTGCCGGCGTCTCGCCGCCCGGTGTGGTCAGACATTCCTCGGCAGCGCCGGCCGTGGCGTTCGGCATCGTGATGATCGACGCACCGGCGAGGAGACCCGCGACGAGGGTCGAGGCAAGGCTGACGGCACGGGCTGACATGGACATCTCCGGAAAACACAACGCAACATCACCGGCCCAACCTCGAAAAAGACTTGGGTCGCAATGAGCCGCAATTCCGGAGAGGATTGGGCTTTATTCGGGCCCGCATAACCGCCTTGCACATCACACAAGGCGCGGCGCCGCGACGGCTGATTGATCGGTCGCGGAGGTTCGCGTGAAACGCGAATATGGCGCGCTCGCGCGGTAGAATGCTCAGTTCTTCAGCATGACGCGGCCGACGACCTTGCCGGCGCGAAGCGCGTCGATCCATTTCTGGACGTCGGCCATCGGCTCCTCGCGCATCGGCGTCGGCCGGATTTTTCCGCTCCGCGCCAGCGCCATCAGCTCGCGGCCTTCCGCGAGCGTGCCGACCATGAAGCCCTCGATGGTCATGCGCTTGTAGACCCATTGCACCATCGGCAGGCTGAAATTGCCACCCATCAGGCCGGAGACGCCGATCTTGCCGCCGCGTGCGACAGCCGACACCGCAAACGCCATCGACTTCTCGTTGCCGGCGAAATCGATCACGCCATCGAAACCACCGTCGGTCTCCTTGACGATACGCCTGGCGATATCGGCCTCTGCCGGATCGTAGGCGACGCTGGCACCGTTCTTCAGCGCGGTCTCGCGCGCGGCGGGATTGAGGTCGGCAACCGCGATCGGTTGCTTGAACATCGCCTGCGCGAAGGACAGGCCCATCATGCCGACGCCGCCAAGCCCGATCAGCAGCAGGTTGCGCTGGCGCGGCCGGTCGACGAGCCGCTTGAGCGCGCCATAGGCGGTGACGCCCGAGCACATCAACGTCGCCGCCTGGTTCACCGGCAGCGGATCGTAGTCCAGAAGATATTTGGCGTCGGGCACCAGCACGTGGGTGGCAAAGCCGCCGTCGATGGAAACGCCGAGGAAGCGCTGCTTGACGCAGAGGTTCTCATCGCCGTTGAGGCAGTCGCGACACTGGCCGCAGCCGATCCACGGAAACACGGCCTTCTTCGCCCCGATCAGCGTGTTCGGTGCGTCGGGGCCGACTTCCTCCACCACGCCCGCGATCTCGTGCCCGAGCGTGAAGGGCAACGTCATGCCGCGCGTGGTGTCGAGCCGCTTGCCCCCGCCGAGGTCGGCATAGCCGTCCTGGATGTGCAGGTCGGAGTGGCAGAGCCCGCAGCACTCGATGCGCACCAGCACCTCGCGACCCACCGGCTTGGGCGTTTCCACGATGGTTTCGCAAAGCGGCGCATCGAACTTGACCAGGGATTGCCGACGCATCTGCGCCATCGCTGTTTCTCCTCAGAAGCTTTGCGGTTTTTCGCCGCGACTATTGGCCAATTCGCGCGCCATGGCAACAAAGCCGGACACCGGAATGGTTTCGGCCCGCTGCGTCAGGTCGACATGCGCGGCGGCGGCAAGCCGCGCGGGATCGGCGGGCAGCGATTTCAGGCTCTGCCGCAGCATCTTCCGGCGCTGGCCGAAGGCTGCGGCCGCAACCTGCTCGAGCGCGCGGCGGTCGCAAGGTTCGGGGGCCGCGCGCGGGATCAGCCGCACCAGCGACGAGGTGACCTTGGGCTGCGGCACGAAGGCGGCAGGCGAGATGTCGAACAGCATCTTGGTCTCGGCCCGCCAGTTGGCGAGCACGCCGAGGCGGCCATAAGCATCGTCCTTCTCAGTTGCGACGATGCGCATCGCCACCTCGCGCTGGAACATCAGCACCATCATGTCATACCAGGGCGGCCAGGGCTCGACCGAGAGCCAGCCGACGAGGAGGCTGGTCGCGATATTGTAGGGCAGGTTGGCGACGATCTTCGCCTTCGCGCTGCCGAGATAGGGTTTGGGATCGAAGGTCTGCGCATCGGCGCAGACGATTTCGAGCCGGCCGGGATAGCGCCGCGCAATCGTCTCCAGCGCCGGTACGGCGCGCGCGTCGTGCTCGACGGCGATCACGTGCGCCGCGCCGAGCGCGAGCAGCGCCCGCGTCAGGCCGCCGGGACCGGGCCCGATCTCGACAATGGTGGTGCCTTCGAGCGGTCCCGCGGCGCGCGCGATCCGTGCGGTGAGGTTGAGGTCGAGCAGGAAATTCTGCCCCAACGATTTGCGGGCCGACAGCCCATGTTCGCGGATGACCTCGCGCAGCGGCGGCAGGTCGTCGATCGCGCTCATCACGCAGGCGAGGCCGGGTGCGCCGCCATGCGCGCGGCGAGCCTAATCGCCGCGATCAGGCTTGCCGGATTGGCGCGGCCGGTGCCGGCAATGTCGAAGGCCGTGCCGTGGTCGGGCGAGGTGCGGATGAACGGCAATCCCAGTGTGACGTTGACGGCGTCGTCGAACGCAATCGTCTTGATCGGGATCAGCGCCTGATCGTGATACATGCAGATCGCGCAATCATAGGACTTCCGCGCCGCTTCATGAAACAGGGTGTCGGCTGGCAGGGGCCCGCGTGCGGCGATGCCGTCGCGGCGCAACCGATCGACCGCGGCCGCGACGATGTCCTGGTCTTCGGTGCCAAGCGTGCCGTCTTCGCCGGCATGCGGGTTGAGGCCGCTGACGGCCAGCCGCGGCGCTGTCAGGCCGAAACGGGACTTCAGATCCGCCACCACGATGCGCGCGGTGGTGACGATCAGGTCCGATGTGAGCGTGTCGATCGCCTCGCGCAGCGGCACGTGGATCGTCACCGGGACGACGGCAAGAACAGGCGACCACAGCATCATCACCGGCTGCGGCGCGGGCCCGCCTGCGGCCGCGAGCTCGGCGAGGAATTCGGTGTGGCCGGGATGACGGAAGCCGGCGCGATAGAGCACGTTCTTGGCGATGGGATTGGTGACCACGGCGCCGGCGCGGCCGGCCACGACGTCGGCGACCGCCTGGCGGATCGAGGCGAGCGCGGCCGGCGCGCTGGTGTCGTCGGGGCGGCCGGGCTCGGCGGTTGCGGTGTGCCCGGTCGAAACGACGGGCAGGGCGGCGTCGAAGGCGGAAGCGGCCTGTTCGGGGCCGATGTCAGCCAGCGCCACGGCGACGCCAAGCCGCTTGGCGCGCCGCGCAACATAGTCCAGGTCTCCGAGCAGGTAGAACGGCGGGAGCTTCAGCTCGTGGCGGCGCAGCCACGCCTTTATGGCGATGTCGGGACCGATACCGGCGGGCTCACCGAGCGTCAGCGCGAGCGGTGTCTCCATGTCAGCGATATTCAATCATCGCGGACTTGCGGATTTCCTGCAGGTACCATTTCGACTTGGCTTCGTATTTTTGCACGTACATCTTGTCGCGGATTTCCCGCTTTTTCGGCGAATCGATCGTGGTCGGCTTTCGCCCGCAGAGCGCCACCATCTCGATGCCCTGTTTGGTGATTTCGGGCGGCGTCAGGTGGCCCGCCGGCGTATCGTCCAGCATCTTGCGCAATGCTTCCGGCAGGTCGGCCGAGGTCTTGACCACGACGTCGCGGATCGCGGCATTCTGCATGGTCTTGAAGTAGGAATTGGCCTCCTCGCAGCTTTGCACCCGCGCGCGCAGCGCTTCGGCTTCCTTCTGGCGCGTTTCGATCGCGGCGGGCGACGAGCCCCGCGGCACGATCAGCACGATCGGCTGCATCTTGTATTCGAAGGCGTCGGTCTGCTGGGCATCGCCCTGTTCCTTGGCGGCGGCCGCAACATCCTTTTCGCCGACCTGCAGGCTTTCCTTGTAGCGCCCGCGAACCAGGCTGCCCCAGACCATGTCGGCCTTGATGCGGGCCTTGAGCGTTTCGGGGCGGATACCCTGGCTCTCCAGCGATTTCGTCAACTGGTCCGGCGTGACGCGCATCCGCTGGCTCATCGCGGCATATGACTGTTCGATATCGGAGGAGGTGGGATCGACGCCGAACTTCTTGGCTTCCTTGATCTTCACCTTCTCGTCGATCAGCTCGTTGATGACCTCCTGGCGCGACGACTGCTTGTGCGTCGACAGGAAATCCAGCTTGGTGCGCTGCTCGATGTCGAATTCGGTGATCGGCTCGCCATTGACCATCACGATGATGGCCTGAGCCTGCGACGGCGACGTGGCGCCGCCGAGCAAGGCGAGCCCCGCGATGCAACCGAGCAAAAGAATCCGAAGCCTGAGTGTCGTGGTCATGGTCATTCCGCTGTCAAGCCATCCGATCTGGAACTTGCGGCACTGCCGGCCGCGTTCCGTTGTCAGGCGTCAATTGGCGCCAAACGAGAAGGAGGTGTTGGCAATCGTGCGCAGCCCGAGCTGGAACATGATGGCATGGCCGAGGATGGGCGGCGACGTCGTGGTCGCATAGGAGTAGTTCGTGATGTAGTTGGCGGCCAGCACGAAGCAATCGTCCACATATCCAGCGCCGACCACATATTGGTTGATATTGTTCGCAACAAGGTCCCACCGCGCCGCCCCGGTCACGACCCAGTTCGACGCCACCTTGACTGAACCCTGGGTGAAGATGCCTTCGCGGCGGTTCAGGTAGCCGAGGTCCGGCTGCGGCGCGTAGTCGCCATAGATCATGCTGATCGACCAGCGGTCGAAATTGGCGCGACCCTCCGCCTCGAAGCGCTGGATGTCTCCAGTCATCTCGTCGATGCGGGCGCGTGTGCTGAACGTGTAGGTACGGTTGGGCGAATAGCTCAGGCTCGCAACGTAGTCCGACCTCGTGCGCGCCAGGCCGGAATCGAGGCCGGTGTTGGTCATGTCCTGCACGGCGTAGGAGTTCAGGCCGAACAGCTGGTAGGACTGTCCGAAGACGGCGGTGACCGACCCGCCACGGTCGAACTGCGTCGTGGCCTGGACGCCGACATTGGCGCGGCCGCCGCCTTCGACGCGGTCGTAGCCGGAGAACTTGTCGACGCTGAAAAGGTTGCTGGTGTCGAAGACGAGGCTCTGCGCGTCTTCGTTGGGCAGCTTGCCGGCATAGGTCTCGTTCGGCCGGACGATGACCTGCGCGATCGGCTCGACGGTGGTCGTGCCCCACGGCTGCACGTTGATGAAGGGGTAGCGGTATTCGAGGCCGACGGTCGGCATCGCCCGGATCGCCTGGGTGTCGCCGACGGGCAGGAAATTGGCAACGCCGGGCTGGTTCGAGATGTCAGCATTGATCGCGTCTGCGCGCACGCTTACGAATGGCGTCCAGATCTGTCCCCAGGAGTCGGTGAACGATTTGCGCCACTGCGCTTCCGCGGTCAGGCGCGTGTAATCGCCGGGTATGCCGCGCATCAGGCAGTTGGGCGACATGATGCTGCGCGCCGGATCAGCTGAAATCGTCGGCGAGCAGAGGCCGGTCACAGCGGCGATGTTATTCAACGGATTGAACACCGCGGTTTCGCGGTTCAGGTTGACGAAGTTGGTCTTCCAGCTGAACTCGCCGCTCAGCACCGGATGGTTGAGCACGCCCGAATAGTCGATCACGGGCGCCACGACGGGCACCTGCGACTGCAGGCCGGACAGGCTGAGATAGTAGATCGCGCGCGCGTCGAAATAGGTGCGGTTGCCGACGCCGGTCAGGTAGAGCTGCGAGACGGCCTCGGTCGGCAGGTTGACGAAGGACGAGAACGGGTCGCGGTACTGCGCCAGCCGGTAGTCGTACAGCATCATGTAGTCGGTGAACGCGACGCCTTCCCAGCCCCAGACCCATTTGTCGTTGAGCGCGAACTGGCCCTTGGTGTCGACACCACCGCGGAACTGGCGGTCGCCGGGCTGGCCGGCGAAGGCGTTGCGGTCGAGCTGGTCGATGCCATAGAGGCGGATCTGGTAGGCGCCGTCCATCAGACGCTGGCGGAATTCGGCCTGCATCAGCACGCCCTGCTTGCTGGTGATGCGTGGCGCAATCGTCATGTCGTAGTCGGGGGCGATCGCCCAGTAGAACGGAATCTCGATGCCGATGCCATAACCCGAGGTCTGGCTGAAGCCGGGCATCAGGAAGCCGGTCTTGCGCTTCACCGTCGGGTCGGGCGTCGAGAAGAATGGGATGTAGGCCAGCGGAACGCCGAAGAACTCAACCTGCGCGTCTTCGAAATAGAGCATCTTCTCCGTCTGGTTGTGGATGATGCGCGCGCCCTTGACCTGCCACAGCGGCGGCTTCTTCGGATCGTCCTTACAGGGCGCGCAGGCGGTATAGACGCCGTTTTCGAACACGGTGTAGTTGCCGCTTGTCCGGTCGGCGCGCGTCGCAGCGATCCGGGTCGCGTCCTCGGTATCGACATGCAGCGAATCGACGAAGCCGTCGCGGTAGTCGTCGCTCAGGTCCATGATCTCGGCATAGGTGATCTTGCCGTCGGCATCCGTCATGCGGATGTTGCCTTCGGCATGCAGCCGCTTGGTCTTCTGGTCGTAGATCACCTTGTCGGCTTCGACGCTGGTGCCGTTGTAGAACAGTTGAACGTTGCCGACCGCCGACACGCGCGAATTATTGTAGTCGTAGTCGACCTCGACCGCCTGCACGAGCATCTGGTTGTCGTTGGCGCGCGGCGCCTTCGGCCGCTTCGGCGGCCCGGGATTGTAGACAAAGCCCTGGGCGGCGACGGGCGCCGTGGTCGCGACGTCGAGCACGGCGGCAAGGGCCAGCGCGAGCACGAGGGCGAGCAGGGGCATTCCGCGCGCGGCCGAGCGACGGCCATGGGCGCGCGCGAGCACGCGCCGCCGGGACGCGGACAGACAAAACTGGCGGGCGGCGACGACAGCCACTACCCGTCCTCCTGGTACAGCAAGGCCAAAAAACCGGTGAGGCCGCCCACAAGCACGGGCAGCCACGCCGCAGCGATCGGATGCATCAACTCGGCCTTGCTCAAATCCTCAGTTACTTTCGACAGAACGTAGAGCAGAAAGCCGGCGCCCACGCCACTCAAAACCATCTTCTGCACGCCGCCGAATCGGAAGAAGCGCAGGCTCACCGACGCAGCGAGCATAACCATGGCGGCCAGCAAAAATGGCTGTGCGAGCAGCTTGTGGTACTGCAGCCGGTAACCCGCTGTCGCAAATCCCGAGCTTTCGGACGAACGGATGTAGGCCGGAAGTTGCCAAAAGGACACAGTCTCGGGTGTGGAAAAACTGTTGCGCACCTGCGCCGGCGTCAGCGTGGTGGGAAGGAGGAAGCGATCCTCGTCGACCGGCGGCGCATCGAGCGAATAGCGGCGCACCGATCTGAACAGCCAATGGCCCTCCTCGAGCGTCGCCTCGCGCGCTTCGATTCGTTCCTTGAACTGGTTGTTTGTATCAAACCGGAACAGCGTGAGGCCGGTGAGGCGGACGCCCTGCTGCTCGCTGCGCGCCGCGTTGATGATGACCTGCCCGTCGGGATTGACCTGGTTGATCCAGAAGCCGGAGGCGTCCTGAATGCCGCCGCCGGGCGCTGAGCCGAACAGCTCGGCTTCCATCCGCTTCGACAACTCCCGCAGGTTCGCGGAGATCGGATTGTAGGCGACGGTTGCGAACACGCCGAGCAGGATGGCGCTGGCGAGCGCCGGCGCAATGAACTGCCAGGCGGAAACGCCGGCGGCGCGCGCCACCACGAGCTCGAGCCGTCGCGACAGCGCGAGATAGCAGGTCATCGCACCGATCAGGATGCAGAATGGCATCAGCTTTTCGAGCAGCTGCGGCACGCGGAACAGCGAGGTTTCCGCCACCATGATCGGGGAGGCCGAAACGAGACCCGAGGTCTTCCTGACCATCTCGATATAGTCGACCAGCACGAGCAGAACGAAAATGCTGGCGAACACGCCGCAGGCCGCGATGATGAAGCGGCCGGCGAAATAACGCCCGAGGGTGTTGGTGACCATGCTCATGCGGTGGCCGGACGTCCGAACAGCCGCAGCAGGCGCGCATTGGACTTGTTGATGGCTTCCACCAGCGCGGGCGGCGGCTCGATCACCACGCCGTCGATGGTGATCCAGACACCGGCACCGATCGCGGCAAACAGCATCAGATATTGCAGGGGTGGCGCCCATGGCGACTTCACCGCCATCACCGAGCAGGCGAATCCGGCCATGCGCAGGCCGAACACGGCGAGGATCGCGCCGCCGATCGAGAAGTTGCGGCTCTGCCGCGTGGTGCGCGGCGCGCCGAGGAAGGCGAAGGTCAGCGCCGCGAAGGCGAAGGGGTAGATCGGCGCCATGAAGCGGTCGTGCAGCTCGGCGCGGAACTGGCCGGACAGGCTGGCATAGAGCGGATCAGCCTCCGCCGGCGACAGCAGCTCCCACAGATACCGCTCCCGGATGCCGAGCGCGACGTCGCGGCCCTGGTTGGAGAATTTCGACATGTCGAAGGCGTAGCGGCCGAACGCCACCAGCGCCGGATCGCGTTTTCCCGCCTCGAAGCGCTCCAGATTGCCGTCCTCGAGGATGAGGAACGAACCGGTGCCGTTCTTCACGACGGTGCCGTGGTCGGCGATGATGCTCACACGCTCGTTCGGATCGCGGCGGTCGTCGATGAAGATACCGGAGAGCAGGCCGCCGGGCTGGCGTTCGCGAATCCGGATCGTGAGATTCTGGTCGAGCTGCGCGAAGCGGCCGGGCTGCAGGATGTTGGCGAGCACGTCGGCCGTGATATCGGCATCCCATTGCTTCAGCCGGCGCATGCCGTCGGGCGCGAGATAGGCCGCGATGAAGGCGACCAAGAGCGCCACGACGCAGGTGGCATAGAGGAACGGGCGAAACAGCCGAATCGGCGAGAAGCCGGCCGCGTTCATCACGATGATTTCCGAATCGGTGGCGAGCTTGTTCAGCGTGTGCGAGATCGCGATCATCAGCGCGATCGGCGAAATGATCAGGACCAGCGCGGGAATCACGAGGCTGGTGATGCCGAGGAAGGTGAGGATGGTCTGGCCCTGGCTCGTCATCAGGTCGATGCCGCGCAAAGCCTGGGTAATCCAGATCACGCCGGTGAGGCTGATCAGGACAAGCGCAAACGACGCGAGCGTCGTGCGAAAAATGTACCTGTCGATCGACCCCATCACTGACCGTACGGCCCCCCAACCTCACGACTGGAACCGCAGTTTGCGACCGTCCCTTGCGGGATCCCCCAGGTCGCGCCGCCAACCTTTACCAGACGCTTCAGTTTCTCACTAGCATCCCTTTGATCTGTCAACAAAATGGCCGAGCCATGGCGCGCTCGTTACAGGGTTAATATTTCATCCGATGTGGCCGCCCTGCCACGGCGGCGCTTGGCAGCATGGTCCGAGGCAGGCCATAGTGGGTATCCGAACCATCGCAGCATCGCCAATCGTCACCTAAAGCCCTGATTCCCGGAGAATTTCCATGCCCGACGCCGTCAAGGTCGGCTTCGTCCCGCTTTCCGTTGCCCCGCGTGGCATCGTGGTCGCCTTCTGCGACGGCGATCTCAGGCTCGGCCCATCCACGCGCAAGGCGCTTGGCCCAGCCGCCGACCTGATCAAGCGGGCGGCGGCAACCAGCCAGTTCAAGGGAAAAAGTGGATCAACAATCGAAATTTTGGCCCCTGAAGGAATCAAGATTCAGAGCTTGATTGTTGTCGGTGTCGGCAAAGTTTCCGAGCTCAAGCAGAGGGATTTTCTCAAGTTCGGTGGCATCGCCGCCGGCAAGCTCAAGCCGGGCAACGAGGCGATGACGGTCATCGCCGAATTGCCTGATGGTGCGATCGACGCTGATTCAGTCGCCGCCATCGCATCCGGCATCCGGCTGCGCGCCTATAAATTCGATCGCTACAAGACGCGGAAGAAGGACGGCGAGGGCGGCGAATTGCGGGCGGACGTCTCGATCGCGGTCGACGACGTCGCTGCCGCGCGCAAGGCCTTTGCGCCCCGCGCCCATGTCGTCGATGGCGTGATTCTCGCGCGCGATCTCGTCAACGAGCCACCGAACGTGCTGTTTCCGGCCGAGTTTGCGCGCCGCGCGCAAGCCTTGCGCAAACTCGGCGTCGCGGTCGAAGTCCTCGACACCAAGGCGATGGCGAAACTTGGCATGGGCGCGCTGCTCGGCGTGGCCCAGGGCTCGTCCCATTCCGGACGCACCGTGATCATGCGCTGGAACGGCGGCAAGCGCGGCGAGCAGCCGGTCGCCTTCGTCGGCAAGGGCGTCTGCTTCGACACCGGCGGCATTTCCATCAAGGGCGCCGCCAGCATGGAGGACATGAAGGGCGACATGGGCGGCGCGGCCTGCGTGGTCGGGCTGATGCAGGCGCTTGCGGCCCGCAAGGCCAAGGTCAACGCGATCGGCGCCATCGGTCTCGTCGAGAACATGCCCGACGGCAACGCCCAGCGCCCCGGCGACATCGTCACCTCGATGTCTGGCCAGACCATCGAGATCATCAACACCGACGCCGAAGGACGGCTCGTGCTGGCCGACGTGCTCTGGTATGTCGCGAAGAAATTCAAGCCGAAATTCATGGTCGACCTGGCAACGCTGACCGGCGCGATCATGGTGGCGCTCGGCACCGAGCACGCCGGGCTTTTCTCCAACGACGACCAATTGGCGGAACGCCTGGCCCAGGTCGGCGTCGATACCGGCGAGCGGGTCTGGCGCATGCCGCTGGGGCCCGAATACGACAAGCTGATCGATTCGCAGTTCGCCGACGTGAAGAACGCCGGCGGGCGCAATGGCGGCTCGATCACGGCCGCGCAGTTCCTGCAGCGCTTCGTCGACGGCACGCCATGGGCGCATCTCGACATCGCTGGCACGGCGATGGGGGCGCCGAAAACCGACATCAACCAGAGCTGGGGCTCGGGCTTTGGCGTTCGGCTGCTCGACCGCCTCGTCGCCGACTATTACGAAGCCAGGAAATAACCGGGGAATGACCGAGGTCCTGTTCTATCATCTGCAGAACATGTCGCTGGAAAACGTGTTGCCGCCGCTGCTTGAGAAATCGCTCGAGCGCGGCTGGCGCGTCGTTGTGCAATCGACCTCGCCGGAGCGCGCCGACGCGCTGGATGCGCATCTGTGGACCTATCGCGACGATTCCTTCCTGCCGCACGCCACCTGGCGCGCCGGCGACGCCGCCGATCAGCCGATCGTGCTTGCGATCGAGGAGGGTAACCCGAACCGCGCCAATGTCAGGTTCCTGGTTGATAACGCCGCTCTTCCGGCGGACGCCGCGGCCTATGAACGCATGGTTCTCCTGTTCAACGGCGACGATACCGACGCGCTTGCCGCGGCGCGTGGCGCCTGGACCGAGTGCAAGTCGCGCGGCTTCGACGTCACTTACTGGCAGGCGGACGAGCGGGGGCGCTGGCAGCGGCGCGACCAGCGCTAGTGGAGCGGATTTGACGTTCGCTACCCATCTGCCGCGATTTCCTTATGCGAACGTCAAATCCAAAGCTCCACGCGCATCAATAGTTTGCTAGTGGTCCCTTGATTCTAAACATTCGCAAAAGTGCCTGCCGCGATGGGATGCGAATGTTAGAATCGGACCACCAGGGCCACGAGCAAATCCGGGGTTCTACGGACGTTTTGGATTTGATGCCCGCGATCCGCGAAAGCGCGGCTGGTGGAACGCGAATCCGCTCCATTTGCCGCGCGTTCAAGGGGATTCGCGAAATCACCGCTTGCAAAAGGGCGGCGGCGGATGGCAAAGCTAACGGACGCGCCGATTAATGATATTCTACATTTTCTGCGAAGTAATTTGCCCAGGTCACGTTGGTGCCGCAAAGTGATGTTGGGACAAACCTTTAGAGCTGTAGTTTCAGAGAGCGGAACCGGGTTCGTCGTGAGAGAGAGCATCCCTCATCAGAAACAGCTCATCGCGCTGCTGATGCTCGCGTCGCTTGTCGGTGGCTGCAGTGGCTTCTCCAACAGCGACCTGCTTTCCAAGGATGCCGAGTGGTTCTCACGCCCCGGCCGGTTGTTCATCAGAAACGTCTCGATCGAAACCCCGCCGCTCACGCCGGACAAGCCGGTCACGGCCGAAGATCTGGTCAGCGCCGATGGCGGCTGCCCGGGCATGGCGCCGGCGGGTGCGCCGGCTGACGCCAACGCCATGACCGACAATGCTGCGGGTGCGCCGCCCGCGCCCGGCGGCACGGTTGCGCTGGGCCATACCGAATGCGACGTGGTCCGCGGCATCGGCGCGCCCGACAACGTCAACATCGCCAACAACGAACGGGGCGATCGGCAGGCAGTGATCACCTGGTCGCGGGGCGCGCGCGCCGGCATCTATACCTTTACCGCCGGCCGCCTGAGCTCGGTCGAGCGGGGCGCGGAGCCGGTGGCGCAGCCGAAGCCCGCCAAGCCGAAAGCCAAGAAGAAGTCGGCGGCGACGTAAGCGGCGCGCCACGCGCGTCCGCAATCCTCAACCA